>JAMPXO010000019.1 GCA_023701125.1 Vicinamibacteria bacterium
CCCCCCCCCCCCCCCCCCCCGCGACTCAGAGTGGAACATTTCAAGACCATCATCGAGCCGTTCCGGGTCAAGTCGGTCGAGGCGATCAAGTTCACCCACCGTGGCGAGCGCGAGAGCGCGTTGCGCGAGGCCGGCTACAACGTGTTCCGGCTCCACGCCGAGGACGTGCTGGTCGACCTGCTGACCGACTCCGGCACCGGGGCGATGTCGTCGGCGCAGTGGGGCGCGCTGATGCAGGGCGACGAGAGCTACGCCGGCAGCCGCTCGTACTACCGCTTCCGCGACGTGATCATGGACCTGACCGGCTACAAGCACGTGATCCCGACCCACCAGGGCCGGGCCGCCGAGCGCATCCTGTTCCACACCATCCTGGAGCCGGGGATGGTGATTCCCAACAACAACCACTTCGACACCACCCGCGCCAACATCGAGGTCGAGCGCAGCGAAGCCCGCGACCTGGTCATTCCCGAGGGCCGGGTGCCGTCGGCACTGCACCCGTTCAAGGGCAACATGGACCTCGCAGCACTCGAGGACGCCCTGCAGAAGGACGGCGAGCGGATCCCGCTGGTGATGGTCACCGTCACCAACAACGCGGGCGGCGGCCAGCCGGTGTCGCTCGAGAACCTGCGCGGCGTGCGCAAGCTGTGCGACAAGTACAAGAAGCCGTTCTTCCTCGACGCCTGCCGCTTCGCCGAAAACGCCTACTTCATCAAGATCCGCGAGGCCGGCCAGTCGCACCGCACGCCGAAGCAGATCGCGCAGGAGATGTTCTCGCTGGCCGACGGCTGCACGATGTCGGCCAAGAAGGACGGCCTCGCCAACATCGGCGGTTTCCTGGCGATGAACGACGAGGGCTGGACCGAGTCGTGCCGCAACCTGCTGATCCTGACCGAGGGCTTCCCGACCTACGGCGGCCTCGCGGGCTACGACCTGGAGGCGATCGCGCGCGGCCTCGAGGAGGTCGTCGAGGAGCCGTACCTGCGCTACCGCATCCGCTCGACCGAGTACCTGGCCGAGAAGCTGATCGCCGCCGGCGTGCCGATCCTGCGCCCGGCGGGTGGCCACGCGGTCTACCTCGACGCCCGCGAGATGCTGCCGCAGGTGCCGCCACTGCAGTACCCCGGCATCGCCCTCGCCAACGCGCTCTACGTCGAGGGCGGCGTGCGCGGCGTCGAGATCGGGACCGTGATGTTCGGCGCCCACCCCGACGGCAGCGAGACGCCCGGCCCGATGGACCTCGTCCGCCTCGCCATCCCGCGTCGCGTCTACACCCAGTCCCACATCGACTTCGTGGCCGAGGTCGTGATCCACGTGGCGGCCCGCCGCAGCGAACTGCGCGGCTACCGGATCGTCGAAGCGCCCCGCTTCCTGCGCCACTTCACCGCCCGCTTCGAGGCTCTATAGGGTTCCGGCGCCGACAAAGTCGGCTCCGGTCCCGCGGGGGCTACGTCGCGAACGGACGCTCCTCCGCCCCCGCACCCCCACCTCGCCCGGTGAGAGAATCGGAGTCATGAAGCCCGCCATCATCCGCCGCCTGCCCAAGACCGACCTCCACTGCCACCTCGACGGCTCGCTGCGGCTGTCGACGCTGATCGAGCTGTGCCGCGAGCGCCGGGTGTCGCTGCCGTCGGACACCGAAGACGGGCTGCGCGAGCTGGTGTTCCGCAGCCACTACGCGAACCTGGGCGAGTACCTGGCCGGCTTCTCCTACACGGTGGCCGCGCTGTCGGACGTCGAAGCGCTGGAGCGGGCGGCCTTCGAGCTGTGCGAGGACTGCCAGGCCGAGGGCGTGCGCTACGTCGAGGTGCGCTTCGCGCCGCAGCTCCACGTGCGGCCCGGGCTCGAGTTGTCGGACGTGGTGCGCGCGGTCGACCGCGGCCTGCGCCGGGCGACCGCCGCCTTCAACGCCCGGCCCGAGGTCGCGGGCGGCCACGAGCCCCGTTTCGCCGCCGGCATGATCCTGTGCGCCATGCGCTTCTTCACCGGCGAGTTCTCGCCGGGCTACAAGCGCTACTTCGACGCCATGCCCGAGGCGCCGATCCACGAGATCTACGCCGCCGCCAGCATGGAGGTGGCACGCGCCGCCGCCCGCCTGCGCCACGACGAGGGGCTGCTGGTCGTCGGCCTCGACCTCGCCGGCCAGGAGAAGGGCTACCCCGCCGACGAGCACCACATCGCCTACCAGGTCGCCCACGAGAACTTCCTCGGCAAGACCGTGCACGCCGGCGAGGACTACGGGCCGGAGTCGATCTTCCAGGCGATCGGCGACCTGCACGCCGACCGCGTCGGCCACGGCACCTGGCTGTTCGACGCGAACCGGATCCAGGACCCGCGGATCGAGGACCGCCAGGCCTACGTCGAGTCGCTGGCCCAGTACATCGCCGACAAGCGGATCACGATCGAGGTCTGCCTGACGTCGAACCAGCAGACGGTGCCCGAGCTGGCGGGCGACCTGAGCAAGCATCCCTTCGCCGAGATGCGCAAGCGGCGGCTGTCGACGACGTTCTGCACCGACAACCGGCTGGTCTCCGACACCACCGTCAGCCGCGAGATCGGCCGCGCCGTGGAGGCCTTCGACCTGACCGAGCGCGAGGTCCGCGACATCCTGATCTACGGCTTCAAGCGCAGCTTCTACCCCGGCACCTACCTCGAGAAGCGCACCTACGTGCGCGAGGTGATCGACTACGCCGATCGCGTGATGTCGGGGTCGATCGTCTAGAGCCCGTCGTCGTCCCGTCCCCCACCCTGGAAAGAGACCCACCATGATCCTGAAGCGCTACTCCGGCGACCTCGTCGCGATCGACTTCCTCGACCTGCTCGTGCTCGACATCTACGGCGGCCTGCGCCACGTCACCGTGCCCCGCAGCTACGTCACGCCCCGGCTGTTCGAGGAGGGGATCGGCTTCGACGCCTCCAACTTCGGCTTCGCCCGGGTCACCAACTCCGACATGGTGGCCGTGCCCGACACGTCGCGGGCGTTCGTCTCCAGCAGCGACGGCTCGACCGTGCTGCACTGCCTGTGCGACGTGCGCAGCACCGACGGCCAGCCGTTCGCCCAGTACCCGCGGGCGGTGGCGCGGCGGACGGTCGAGGAGCTGGCGATCCGCGGCGTCGCCGACGCCGCGAAGATGCTGGTCGAGCTGGAGTTCTACGTCTTCCAGGACGTGGCCTACGCGACCGACTTCGCCCACTCGTACTACAAGATCGAGAGCCCCGAGGGGATCGGCGAACACTTCTACGACCAGCCCCGGTTCGGCATCCACAAGGGCTACCACCGGCTGATGCCGGAGGACCGCTACTTCGCGCTGCGCAACAAGGTGGTCGCGCTGATGGGCGAGATCGACATCCCCGTCAAGTACCACCACCACGAGGTCGGCGCGTCGCAGCTCGAGATCGAGCTCGACTTCATGCCGCTGGTGGCGGCCGCCGACGCGGTCACCCTCGCCAAGTGGATCATCAAGACGGTGGCCAGCGAGATGGGCTGTTTCGTCACCTTCATGCCGAAGCCGATCTACAAGGCCGCCGGCAACGGCATGCACGTCCACCAGTACCTCGAGCGCGGCGGCCAGTCGCTGTTCCCCGGTGACGCGCTGTTCGGGCTCAGCCCGCTGGCGCTGCACTACACGGCCGGCATCCTCGAGCACTCGCTGACCGGCTCCCTGCTGGCGCTCACCAACCCGTCGACCAACAGCTACAAGCGGCTGGTGCCGGGCTACGAGGCGCCGGTCAACGCCACCTTCGCCAAGGCCAGCCGGGCCGCGGCCGTGCGCATCCCCGGCTACCTGAAGGGACGCGACGTCCGAATCGAGTTCCGCACCGGCGACGCCGCCGCCAACACGTACTACATGCTCTCGGCGATGGTCCTGGCCGGCCTCGACGGCATCGCGCGCCAGGCCGACCCGGTGGCGCTGGGCTTCGACCGCACGGACGAGGCGCGCAGCTTCCCGCTGAACCTCGACCTGGTCCTCGACGGACTGGAGAAGGACCGCGACTACCTGCTGCCCGCGTTCCCGCCGGCGCTGCTCGACCTGTGGATCAAGGTCAAGCGCGAAGAGGCGTCCTACGTCTACAACGCACCGACGCCGCAGGAGTACGAGCTGTACTTCTAGGGCCGCTACAGGATCAGGAACGCGCCCGCGGCCGCGGCCAGCAGCAACGCCACCGTGGCCAGCAGCATCGGCCGCCGCAACTCGGCGGCGCCCAGCCCGAGCGCCATGCCGGCCTTGACCAGCGTGTTCGCGACCAGCGCGATCAGGATGGTCAAGGCGGCCGGGCCCACGCTGGCCGGGTCCTGCTGGGCGAGGCTGGCCATCGACAGCGCGATCGCGTCGACGTCGGTCAGGCCGGCGATGGCGCCCGCGAGGTACAGGCCGGCGTTGCCGAGGTAGACCTGCGCCGCCTTGGCCACGAAGGTCACCACCCCGAAGATGCCGCCGAACTTGATCGCCTCGCCCAGCTCGAAGGGGTTGCTGCCGGACTTGACCGTGCTCTCGCCGCGCTCGGGCCGGCGCATCCAGAGCAGCGCGCAGGCCGCGAGGTTGACGAGCCCGAGCAGGCCGACGGCCGGGCCCAGCCGGCGCGCCAGCGGGGCGTCGATCAGCGCGACGACGATCAGCACCCGGAAGAACATCACCGTCCACGCCACCAGGATGCCGAGCGTGAAGGACGGCGCCAGCGCGGGCTCGCTGCGGCTGCGCTGCGAGAAGCCGAGGGTCACGGCCGTGCTCGACACCAGTCCGCCCAGCACGCCCGTGAGGCCGATCCCGTGCTCCTGGCCCACCACCTTCACGAGCACGTAGCTCGCGAAGTTGAGCCCGGAGATCAGCACGACCATCAGCCACACCTTGTACGGGTTCAGCACGTCGAGCGGCGGTGGCCCGAAGTTCCGGTTCGGCAGCAGCGGCAGGACGATCGCGGTGATGATCGCGAACTTGAGCGTCGCCTCGATGTCGGCGGCCTCGACGCGGCCGACGAAGCGTTGGGTGGAGCCCTTGCTCGAGACCAGCAGCAGCACGGTCACCGTCAGCGCCACGGCCAGGCCCTGGCTGCCGATCCCGCACAGCGCGCCGACCAGGAACGTCATCAGCACCGTCATCTCGGTGGTGGCGCCGACGTCGCCGCGGGTGGCGGTCACGTAGTACGAGACGATCGCGAGGCCGGCCACCGCGGCGAACGTGGCGAGCAGCAGCCAGGTGAGGCCGGCCTCGACGTGGAGCCAGGCGCCCGTGGCGCCGATCAGCGCGATCAGGGAGAAGGTGCGGACGCCGGCGACCTGCTCCTCGCCGCTCTGCGCGTGGTCGCGCTCGCGCTCGAGGCCCAGCATCAGGCCCAGGCCGAGCGCGGATCCGAAACGAGCCGCGACATCGAGCGGCGTCATGACGGCCGTAGTCTACGCCCGCCGCCGAGCCGTGCGGATGTCGATCAGCGGATCGGGATACGCAGCACTCCCGCCTGGTCGCCGCAGGAACACGAACGGGGACGGCGCTGACGCGCTCGTCCCCGTTCTTTCACGTCTCGCGCCCCGCGGGGCGCTGGTGCTACTCGGTCTTGTCGGCCGACTCGCTGGTCGCCTTGCGCTTCTCGCCCAGCGCCTTCAACTGGTCGAGCAGCTCGTACGGCAGCCGGGCGTTGAGGTGCACCTTCGCGCCCTCCTGGTTGACCGAGAACGCGGTCGCCAGCGACTGCAACGCCGGGTTCTGGCCGCCCTGGAGCTGGATCAGCGCCGTCAGGCCGCGCACCACGTCGGCGAGCTGGCGGGCCGCCGCTTCGTCGCGAGCCTCGCCGGTCACGTGCATCGCGATCTCGGGATCGAGGTCGCCGGTGACGACCAGGCTCTGCAGCGCGGGCAGGGTCATCTGGCCACCGCCCATCGGCGAGGGCACGTTCGAGGGCATCCTGGAGAGCAGGGTCTGGTCGCCGACCATCCAGAACGTCGAGCCGGGCTTGACGGTGCCCAGCAACCGCACCAACTCGGCGTTCTCCGCCAGCCCCTTGCGGCTGCCGTTGCGGTTGGCGATCACCTCCTCGACCGAGGCCAGCGGGCCCAGCACGAGGGTGTCGTCGTCGAGGAAGGAGAGCGCGCCGGGCTTGCCCTTGCCCTCGCCGAACAGGTAGACCGTGAAGCCTTCGACGGTCTTCCAGGAGACGTCCTTCTTCTTTTCGCCTTCGCCGGCCTCGGTCTCGATCGCGCGGCTGATCTTGTAGCGGTCGAAGCGCCCGAACACCAGCACGACCCCGCGCTCGGGGCCGTTGGCGGACGGCGGCGCGCCGGCGATCAGGATCTGGTCGATGTCCCGGTCGGGCCGCAGGCCGGTCTTCTCCTCCAGTTCCGCAAAGGCCTCCGGCGTGACGTCGGCCTTCTTCGCATGCTTCTGGTACATCGGGCTGGCCGTGAAGCGAGCCACGTCCACGCCCACGACGAAGCGGGTGCCGGCCGGCAGCGCCAGGCCTTCGCCCGGCATCGGTCCGACGGCGGCGCGCGCGGGGTCGAGCACGAGGGCGCCGAGCGCGACGGCGATACCGAGGCTGACCACCGCAAAAGATGCGGTCACGACGAGACGGCTTCGAGTCATGAGGACCTTCCTTACTGATCGAGTACGAACTGCCTCCGCGAAAAGATCCCGTAAGCGCCGGCCAGGCCCAGGATCGTGATCGCGACCAGGACGACCACCGCTTCCCCGGCGGGCAGCGTGGTCTGGAACAACTCGGCCAGCCCCTCGTCGACCGGGCGGTGGCTGATCAGCGAGCGCACCCAGGCCGTCACCGTGTAACGCGGCAGCCAGCCCGGCAGGTTGGCGAGCGACTCCCAGCCGACGAGGAACACCAGGCCGGGGATGGTCGGCCGCTTGAGCAGGACGCCGAGCAGCGTGAACAGTGCCCCGTAGGCGCACAGCGCGAGCGCCGCCACGGCGAGGTCGCGCAGCAGGTCGGGGACGAAGGCGGCGACGCCCGAGAAGCCGCGCAGCGTGACCAGCAGGAAGAAGCAGACGACGATCCCCGGCAGCGTCAGCGTCAGCGTCGTCACCACGTAGGCGGCGAACTTGCCGCACAGGATCGAGGCCCGGCTGACGGGACGCGACAGCAGGTAGGTGATGGTGCGGCCCTCGACCTCGTCGGCGATCAGCGCCGTGGCGAAGAACAGCGCCGCCAGCGGCAGGGCGTTGCGCAGGTAGTACATCGCCACCACCAGGCCGTAGAGGTCGATCCCGGCGGGCGCGTGCTTCAGGTTGGCGACCAGCCGGAAGAGCACCGCCAGCGCGACCGGCATCAGCAGCAGGCCGGCCATGACCAGGCTCTTGCGGCTCCAGACCATTTCCTCGAGCGAGAGGTCGAACACCGCGCGGGCCGCACGCAGGAACGGCACCGGCGGCGGCAGCGCCTTCTCGTCCGCGCTCATCGTGCCCCTCCGCGACGGGCCAGCAGGTACTTGAACACCGACTCGAGGTCCTCGTCGGGCGAGAACACCTCGTACACGCCCGCCTCCTCCGCGACCTCCGTCAGCGCCGCGTAGAAGGCGTCGGGCCGCGCCGTGCGCACGACCACGCTGTCGCCGCCTTCGCCGAACTCCACCGAGACCACCTCGGGCAGGTCGAGCACCGCGCGAGCGACGCGGCGCGGGTCGCGGGCCCGCACGCTCGCCGCGTGCGGGTGCTCGTCGAGCAGGTCGCGGATCTCGCGCACGTCGCCCTCGGCCAGGATCCGGCCCTGGTGGACGAGCAGCACGTTGCGGGTCATCGCCTCGACCTCGTACAGCACGTGGCTCGACATCACGATCGTGCGGCCCTCGCGGCCGAGGCGCTTGACCAGCTCGACGACGCGGTGGCGGTTGACCGGGTCCATGCCGGTCAGCGGCTCGTCGAGCAGCAGCACCTGCGGGTCGTGGGCGATCGCCTGCGCCAGCTTCACGCGCTGGCGCATGCCCTTGCTGTAGCCGCCGATCCGCCGGTCCTTCGCCGCCAGCAGGTCGACCTCGACCAGCGCGGCCTCGGCCCGGCGATTCACCTCGGCGTCGTCGAAGCCCGACAGCCGCAGCAGGAAGGTGACGAACTGCCAGCCGCTGAGCCCGTCCCAGAAGGCGTCGGGCTCGGGGCACAGGCCGACCCGGTGGAACACCTCGGGCACGCCCCACGCCGGCGCGCCGAGCACCTTGACCTCGCCCTGGCTGGGCTTGAGCTGGCCCGCGGCCAGCTTCAGGAACGTCGACTTGCCCGCGCCGTTGGGGCCGAGCAGGCCGGTGACGCCCGGCCCGATCGTCGCGCTGACGTCGTTGAGCGCGATCACGGGTCCGTACCAGCACGAGGCGCGCGCAAACTCGATCACTGCACGACCTCCACCGCACGCACCCGGGCCCGCAGCACCCACAGGCACAGCGCGGCCATCACCACCAGCGCCAGCGCCGCCAGCGGCCACGGCTGGTTGAAGAAACGGTGCTGGATGCCGAACAGCGCGTTGCCGAGCGCGTGCAGGTTGCCCTGCAGCGAGATCAGCCCGGTCTCCGGCGTGCGGAACATGCCGCGCAGCACGCCGCGGGCGATCTCGAGTCCGATGAACAAGCCGGCGAAGGCCAGGCCCGCCACCCGCGCGCTCTTCGACAGCGAGGACACGGCCAGCGCCATCAGCCCCATCGCCAGCGAGATCACCAGCGAGTGCAGCACGATCGCCAGCGGCAGCCACATCAACTTGAGGCTGGCGAACTGCTCGGGCGCCAGGGAGACGGCGACGATCCACAGCATCAGGGCCGGGGCCAGGGTGACGAACAGGTTGAGCGACATGAGCGCGGCCAGCTTGCCGAGGATGTAGTCGACGCGGGTCAGCGGCCGCGACAGGTAGACGAGGATCGCGCCGGTGCGCAGGTCGTTGGCGATCAGCCCGGCGCCGCCGAAGACCGAGACGAGCAGCGCGAAACCGAGTTGGCCGGAGAGGAACTCGCCGAACAGCCGGCCGTCGACGGGCAGCACGCGTCCGGCGTCGGGGAAGCGGGTGACGACGTAGACCTGGATCGTGCGCGCCACGAACTGGATCCAGGCCGCCACCAGCAGCAGCAGGAACGCGCGGCGGGCGACCACCAGCTTCAGCGCCTCCCGCGTGATCGGCCAGAAGCGCAGCTCGCGCAGCGGGTTGCGGGCCTCGTAGCGGCGGTAGCGCTGGTCGTAGATCGGCATCTCAGGCCCCCGCGCCCAGCGCCCGCAGGAACACGTCCTCGAGCGTCTCGCCGGCGGCCTTCAGGCGCCGCACCTGGACCGCGGCGGCGCGGGCGGCGCGCAGGATGCGCTCGGCCCCCGCGCCCTCGGGCAGCAGCACGCGCAGGCCGTCGTCCGCCGCGCTGCACTCGCCACCTTCCGCCGCCAGGGCCGCGGTGAATGCCGCGAGGTCGCCCTTGACCCGCACCTCGAACACGGCGCGGCGCGGCCCGGTCAGCTCGGCGATGGTGCCGGCCGCGGCGACCCGGCCGCGGTCGAACACGATCACTCGCTCGCACACCCGCTCGACGTCGCGCAGCAGGTGCGAGCACAGCACCAGGCTGATGCCCCGCTTCTGGGCCACGTCGCGGATCAGCTCCAGCATCTCCTCGCGGCCCTGCGGGTCGAGGCCGTTGGTGGGCTCGTCGAGCAGCAGCAGGTCGGGGTCGTGAACCAGGGCCTGGGCCAGCTTGGCGCGCTGCTTCATGCCCGTCGAGTAGGTGTCGACCGGGCGATAGCGCGACTCGCCGAGACCCACGTAGTAGAGCACCTCGTGGGCGCGCGAGACGGCCTCGTCGCGCGGCAGCCCCGACAGCTCTCCCGCGTAGGCGACGAACGCCGCCGCGGTCATGCCGGCTACGTGACAGTCGTTCTCGGGCATGTAGCCGATGCGCCGCCGCACGTCGAGCGGCGCGGTCCCGGGGTCGAGGTCGAAGGCCCGCATCTGGCCGCTGTCGGGGACCAGGAAACCGAGCAGGGTCTTGAGCAGCGTGGTCTTGCCGGCGCCGTTGGGGCCGAGCAGGCCGGTCGCGCCGGGCAGCACTTCCCCGCTGACGCCTGTCAGGGCCTTGAGAGCGCCGTACGAGACGTTCAGGTCGCGGAACTGGACGAGAGCGCTCACTGTCCCCCTTGAACGCGAGCCGGCGGGCCGAAGTTCCATTGGATTGCGGGCCGACGTTCCCTTCGCGGCAGCGTATCTTTGCCCGGGGGGGCGGAGGACCGGAAATGGCCACGAAAGGGACGGCCGGGGCGGCACGCCTGGCGGAGTTGCTGCAACTGATCGACGAGGCCTGGGAACGCCGGGCCTGGCACGGCACCAACCTGCGCGGCGCGCTGCGCGGCATGAGCGCGGAGCAGGCGGCCTGGCGGCCGGCCCCCGGCCGCCACAACGCGTGGGAAGAAGCCGTGCACGCGGCGTACTGGAAGTACGCGGTGCGACGGCGGCTGACCGGAGAGAAGCGCGGGTCGTTCGCGCTCGAAGGCAGCAACTGGTTCGCGCGGCCCCAGGGCCCGATCGACGAGGCCCAGTGGAAGCGCGACCTGCGGCTGCTGGCCGACGAGCACCGCGCCCTGCGCGCGGTCGTCGCGGCGCTGGACCCGCGCACGCTCGACCGCAAGTCGAAAGGATCGAAGCACACGGCGGCGTTCATGCTGCGCGGGATCGCCAGCCACGACCTCTATCACGCCGGCCAGATCCAGCTCCTGAAGCGCCTGCATCGTTAGGCGGTGCCGGGCGGAATCAGTCGCCCGACCTTCCGCCGTCGAAGCGGATCTCGATCCGCGGGCCGCCTTCGAGGTCGAGCGGCAGGCGGTACAGCCACTCACGGGCCCCGCCGCGTCCTGCGATCTCGGCGAGCAGCTCGACCGGGGCATCGACCGGTGCCCCCGCCGCCAGCAGCGGCGTCGGCGCGTGCCCGCGCGCGCGCAGCGCGCTGGCGCCGGCGATCAACACCCGGAACGCCGCCAGCGGCTCGCGGGCGCGGACCAGCAGCGAGCGCTCCCCGGGGCCGACGACGATCGTCCGCCCGCTGCGCTCGATCACCGGCCCCGTGAACACCGTCGCGTTGCCGGGGGCCTCGAGCGCATCACGCCACGCGGGAGCGCGGCGCGAGGGCGCGGCCTGCTCTGCCACGAAGGCGGCCGCGAGCACGGTCGCGAGCACGGCGCCGCCCATCGCCAGCGGGCGATCCGCGAGTCGGCCCGCCCCTCCTGCGGCTCGCCCCGAGAACAGCGCCAGCAGGCCCAGGGCAGCGAGCCAGCCCGCGGTGCGCCAGCGCTGCTCCGGCGCGTCCGCGCCCGGCGTGCGGAAGAACAGGTTCGGCACGTACAGCGAGGTGTCGGCGAGTTCGCTCTTCGCGGCCAGCAGCGCGCAGTCGTTGGCGGCGTGCGGGTCACGGTGGAGGGCCGCCGCAAACAGCGCGGTCCACGCCCCCAGCGCGAGCACCAGCGCCAGCAGGCCGCGACGGGCGGCAAAGCCCCCATGGGACCGGTGACGGGCTCCGTCCGGCACCGGCACCCGACGGCCACCGGCGCGCGCGAGCAGCACGCCGAGGCCGGCCACGAGCAGCGGCGTCGCGGGCATCGCGTAACGCCCCAGCATGCACACGGCGCCCGACCAGTTGTCGGCCGCAGCGACGGTCAGGTAGTACACGGCGGCCGACGGCAGCGCGAGGCGCAGCGGGCCGAGCCGGGGCAGCAGCAGGGCCGCAACACCCAGCAGGTACAGCGGCGCCCACGGCAGCAGCCCGTAGCGAAGGTCGAAAGCGAGCCCGGCCAGGCCTTCGCCCACCCGCGCGCCCGTCACCCCGCCCGGGCCCCAGGCCAGGAACACGGCGTCCGGGCGGGCACTGCCGGTGATCGCAAAGTTCCAGAGCAGGAAGAAGTACAGGGAGGCGACCTGGGTCAGCACCAGGGTCGCGAGCGCGCGCAACGACACCAGCCGCCAGACCGCGACCAGGCCCGCGTGCAGGCACAGCACGCCCCACACGGGCAGGAACTTCTGGTGCAACCACGGCAGCGAGGCCAGCACCAGCGCGTGGCCCAGCAGCGCGGGGCCGCTCCAGCCGCGGCCGAACAGCACGAAGCGCCACAGCAGGGCGATCGCCAGCGCGCCGGGCATCTCCGGGTAGAACTGGTACGGGTAGAACAGGAACGGCGGCGTGAGCGCGAAGCAGGCGGCCAGCGCGGCGGCGATCCCCGGCCGGGCAGTCGGGTTCCAGCGCCGGGATGAACCCGGCGCCGGTCCCATGGGGGCTCCGTCGCCAACGGGGCTCCTCCGCCCCCAAACCCCCGTCGCGTCGCGGACCAGCAGGTAGAGAGCCGCCACCAGCGCGGCCGCCAGCGCGCAGAAGAGCGCCACCGAGACGGCCACCCGGCCCGGCGTGCCCAGCGCGCGATTGAGCGCGCGGTCGACCCGCAGCGTCGGCGCCAGCAGCAAGGACGGCCCGGGCGAGAGCACGTGGAAGATGCCGCCTTCCTTGCCGCGCACGGTCTGCCGCGCCTCGCGCGTCGCGCGGATCGCACCCGCACCCAGCGCCGCAGGGCCGCCCTCGGCCAGCGCCCCCAGCATCCGCGCGCTTTCGCCGAAGATCGTGGCCGCGGCCTCGGCCGCCATCTCCCCGACCGGCTGCGCGGGCAGGTCCTCCATCGGCGCCGACACGGGCTCGGTGTCGAGGCTGCCGAAGTGACCGAGCGCCAGCGCCATGCGCAGCGTCTTCGGCTCGTTGCCCGGGTGGTTGTCCCAGTGCCACGCCCAGCCGGGGGTGATCAGCAGATACACGATGAAGGACGCGAGGAAGAGGTCGAACGCGCGCGGCGCGCCGATCCGCCACGGGCCCGCGACCGCGGCCAGGGCGACGGCCAGCGCCAGCGCGTCCTGGCCCGCCGAGAGATCCTGGCCGAGCGCCACCGGCAGGGTGAACGCGTACGGGTAGGCCGGCTCGAGCGCCACCGCGGCCAGCGCGAGCACGCTCAGCAGCGGCCGCAGCAGCAGCGCGAGGAAGGGCACCGAGCCGCCCCGGCCGCGCAGGCCGAGGGCGACGACGGCGGCGCCGGTCGCGCCGATCGCGGCCGCGACCGTGGCGCCCTGGGGGTCGACCAGGCTGAGCCCGAGGGCGGCCAGGCCGGGGGCGTCGAGCGAGGAGCGCAGCGCCAGCCCCAGTCCCGCGTCGAGCGCCCGGGCGAGGCCGTGGGCGGCACCGCAGGCGGCCGCGAGCACGAGGAGACGGGGCGCGGGGTTCACGGCCGCCATTGTCCTTCGGAACGCCGGCCCGGGCGAAGCCTCGCGCACCAGACGAAAAAGCCCCCCCGGCGCGAGCCGGGGAGGCCTTCAGACTGCCTGGTGCGCTACTCGCCTACGAGCAGCCGCTGGTCGAGCCGCAGTTGGCGCAGCGGTAGCAGGCGCCGTTGCGGGTCATGATCGAGCCGCAGTAGTGGCACGGCGGCGCGTCCGACTGGTTCTTCACCGCTGCCGCGAAGTGGTTGCCCGGGGCCGCGACCTGCGGGCCGGCCAGGATCTCGGCGGCCGCGTTGCCCGCCGGCGTCGCCGGCGTGCGCGACGGGAACGCCTCCTCTTCCATCTCCTGGTGCTCGCCGGCCAGGAACTTCGAGGCCATCCACCGGAAGATGTAGTCGGTGATGCTCTTCGCGAACGGGATCTCGGGGTTCTTGGTGAAGCCCGAGGGCTCGAAGCGGGTGTGCGAGAACTTCTCGACCAGCGCCTCGAGCGGCACGCCGTACTGCAGCGCCATCGAGATCGAGGTGGCGAAGGCGTCCATCAGGCCCGAGATCGTCGAGCCCTCCTTGGCCATCACCAGGAAGATCTCGCCGGGCTTGCCGTCCTCGTACATGCCGACCGTGATGTAGCCCTCGTGGCCGGCGATCTGATACTTGTGGGTGATCGCGCGGCGCTCGTCGGGCAGCTTGCGGCGCGCCGGCCGCTCGACGAACTCGACGATCGGCGCGGCGACGGCGGTCGCCTCGGCCTTGACCTCCTCGCGGGTGGTCGACAGCGGCTGCGAGCGCTTGCAGCCGTCGCGGTACACGGCCACGGCCTTCAGCCCCAGTCGCCACGACTCGAGGTACGCGTTGGCGATCTCCTCGGGCGTCGCGTCGGAGGGCATGTTGACGGTCTTGCTGATCGCGCCGGAGAGGAAGGGCTGCACGGCCGCCATCATCTTGATGTGGCCCATGTAGGCGATCGAGCGCTTGCCGTTGGCCGGCGGGAAGGCGCAGTCGAACACCGCGAGGTGCTCGTCCTTCAGGTGCGGTGCGCCCTCGATCATCTCCTTCTCGTCGATGTACTTGAGGATGTCCTCGACCTGGCCCGGCGTGTAGCTGAGCTTGCGGAGGACCCCGGGCACCGACTGGTTGACGATCTTCATCACCCCGCCGCCGACCAGCTTCTTGTACTTGACGAGCGCGATGTCGGGCTCGATGCCGGTGGTGTCGCAGTCCATCATGAAGCCGATGGTGCCGGTCGGGGCCAGCACGGTGACCTGCGAGTTGCGGTAGCCGTGCTGGGCGCCCAGCGCGTAGGCCTCGTCCCACACGTCGAGCGACGCGCGCAGCAACTCCTTCGGCACCAGCGTGGCGTCGATCATGTGGGCGTGCTGGCGGTGCTTGTCGATCACCCGCAGCATCGGCTCGGCGTTCTTCGCGTAGCCGTTGAACGGGCCCATCGAGGACGAGACGCGGGCCGACTGCGCGTACGCCTCGCCGTGCATCAGCGCGGTGACCGCGGCGGCGTAGGCGCGGCCGCCGTCCGAGTCGTAGGGCAGGCCACGATCCATCAGCAGCACGCCCAGGTTGGCGTAGCCGAGGCCCAGCGGGCGGTAGTCGTGGGAGTTGCGCTCGATCGCCGGCGTCGGGTAGCTGGCGTTGTCGACCAGGATCTCCTGGGCCGTGATCACCGTGCGGCACGCCGCCTTGAACGACTCGACGTCGAACTCGCCGCCCTCCTTGACGAACTTCATCAGGTTGAGGGACGCCAGGTTGCACGCCGTGTCGTCGAGGAACATGTACTCGGAGCACGGGTTGCTGGCGTTGATGCGGGCCGAGTTGGGGCAGGTGTGCCAGTCGTTGATGGTGGTGTCGAACTGCATGCCCGGGTCGCCGCACTGCCACGCGGCCTCGGCCATCTGCTTCATCAGGTCACGGGCCTGGAAGGTCTCGAACGGCTCGGTCGACAGCACGTAACGCGTGCGCCACTCGCCGTCCTCGACGACCGCGCGCATGAACTCGTCGGTCACCCGCACGGAGTGGTTCGCGTTCTGGAAGAACACGGAGTCGTAGGCGCCGCCCTTGACGTTGAAGGCACCGTCGTAGCCGGCGTCGATCAGCGCCCACGCCTTGCGCTCCTCGTCCGCCTTGCAGTGGATGAACTCCTGGATGTCCGGGTGATCGGCGTTGAGGATCACCATCTTCGCCGCCCGCCGGGTCTTGCCGCCGCTCTTGATCACGCCGGCGAAGGCGTCGTAGCCGCGCATGAACGAGACCGGGCCCGAGGCGGTGCCGCCGCCGGCCAGCGGCTCCTGCGAGGAGCGGATCGACGACAGGTTCGAGCCCGTGCCCGAGCCGTACTTGAACAGCATGCCCTCCGTGCGGGCCAGGCCGAGGATCGAGTCCATCGTGTCGTTGACCGAGTTGATGAAGCACGCCGACGCCTGCGGGTGCTTCTCGATCCCGACGTTGAACCAGACCGGGCTGTTGAAGGCGGCCTTCTGCTGGACGAGCAGGTGGGTCAGCTCGTCGGAGAAGACCTGCAGGTCCTCGGGGCTCGCGAAGTAGCCCTGCAACTCGGCCCAGCCGACGATCGTGTCCACCACGCGCGAGATCAGGCGCTTGACGCTGCTCTCCCGCTCGGGCGAGCCGAGCGCGCCGCGGAAGTACTTCGACGCGACGATGTTGGTCGCCGTCTGGCTCCAGGTCGTCGGCACCTCGATGCCGTGCTGCTCGAACACCGGGCGGCCGCGCTCGTCGTTGATCACGGCCGAGCGACGCTCCCACGTCAGCTCGTCGTAGGGGTGCACGCCCGGCCGCGTGAAGTGCCGCCGGAAGTGGAGTCCCTTGCGCGGAACACCGGTCGCGGGGCGCGACTCGGGCCGGGGGTTCTCGAGGGGATGAGTCGACATCGGCTGCGCTCTCCGTGAAGAGTGAAAACGATCCTGTGCTTTTTAATCCTGCGAGGCGCCACCGGCGGTCCGCTCGGCTCGGGCCGTCGAGGTTTTTATTCGATAAGTGCGTCGGGGATTATGGGGACCCCGACCCGCTTCGTCAAGGAAAAACCGCAATATCTTGTGGTCCCCAATCGATGAACGACAATATGCTGAATACCAAGGGGTTACGGAGATCGACGGAAACGCCGTCGTGAGCGCTGGCGGGACCGAAGTCACGGAAACGCCGCTGGAAAGGCCCTGGAACGCCACGGAGAGAGCACGGATCTTTTCCGCGTCGTGAGCGCCACTTAGCTGCGCAAAGGTCGAGTAGCTGCTGCGCAGTGCCACGCAAGTGGCTTTCAGATAATGCTTTTTGAGCCTCAGGAACGCTTGCGTGGTGGGTCGAAGAAAGGCAGGCGAACGACCCGCGCGCCGACGCTGCGGCGGCGACAGTCGACGGTGAACTCGACGTCGAGGAGCGCGCCCACGGCCGCCGCAGACGCGGGGACCGACGCCAGCGCGATCAGCTTCTTGAGCTGCGGCGACCACGTCGTGCTGGTCGCCCGTCCCACCTGCACGCCGTCGCGGTACACGGGCACGTGCGCGCGCGAGGCCGTCGCCGGCAGTTGCGGCGCGAGCCCGGCCTCCTCGTGCAGCCGCTCCACGTCGTCCCACGACAGCTCGAGGCCGCACAGCCGCCGCGGCGCGTGCTGGGCGTGGCCGGCGAGCGCGTCGCGGCCCACGAATGGCGCGGCCTTGCCGAGCTCCACGAGGCGGCCGAAGCCGAGCTCGAACGGAGAGTAGAGCTGCGACGCCATCTCCGCGCGGCGCGCGCCGACGTAGTCGACGCCCTGCAGCACCAGGCCCGCCTCGATCCGCGCGACGTCGAGCGCGTGCAGCCCCGCGGCCCGCAGGCCGAAGCGGGCGCCCGCGGCGACCACCGCGTCCCACACGACGAGCGCGCTCTCCGCCGGCAGGAACACCTCGTAGCCGAGATCGCCGGTGTAGCCGGTGCGCGAGATCTCGACCGCCACGCCCGCGATCCGCGCGGGCATCACGCCGAAGTAGCGCAGCCCCGCGAGGTCGCCGTCCACGCAGGCCCCGAGCGCGTCGCGGCTGGTGGGGCCCTGCAGCGCCAGCGCCGCCACCGCGTCGGTCTCGTCGACGATCTCCACGTCGAGGCCCGCCGCGTTGGCCGTCAGCCAGCGCAGCGCCGGCTCCGCAGCGGTGACCCGCAGCTCGGCCTCGCCCAGCCGCTGCACCGTGCCGTCGTCGAGCACGTGGCCCGCCGCGTCGGTCCACGGCGTGTAGAACACGCGGCCGACCGCCAGCCGCGAGACGTCGCGGGTGATCACGCGGTCGCACAGCCGCAGCGCGTCGCGACCACGCAGGCGGTACTTGTGCAGCGGCGAGACGTCGAACAGCGCGGTCGCCTGGCGGACGGCGTTGTACTCGTGCTCGGGGTGGACCTCGTACGAGGTCGCGGCCAGGCGGCCGGCCCACTCGCGGTAGCCGAGCGAGCGCGAGAGCGGAAGGGTGCGCGCGTGGAACGGGGTGCCGACCGGCATCGCCGCCAGGCTCCCCGGGGCGCCCTTAGGCCGCGTCGCCCCGGCCGCTGGTCCCCGCCATGCGGCGGATCTCGCGGGCCAGTTCCTCGCGCGACAGGCCGCCCTTCTGCACGATCCGCTTGACCTGTCCGTCGAGCCGGGCGCGGTCCTCGTCGGTGACGTCCTTCGCCGTGACCACGACGACCGGGATGCCCGTCCACTCCGGCCGCTTGCGCAGCTCGGTCACGAACTCGAAACCGTCCATCTCCGGCATCATCAGGTCGAGCAGGATCAGCGACGGCATCCGTTCCGCCACACGTTGCAGGGCGACCTTGCCGTTCTCGGCCTCGGCGACGCTCCAGCCGTCGGCCTCCAGCGTGCGCCGCACCAGCTCGCGGGTGGCGGCGTCGTCCTCGACGACCAGCAACTGGCCACCCTCGTGCTTGTAGCGGCGCAGCAGGTTGGCCAGGCGGTCGCGGTCGATCGGCTTGGGCAGGTAGTCGGCGGCGCCCAGCGCGTGACCCATCTCCTGGTCGTCGACCATGGTGATCATGATCACGGGGATGTGGGAGACCGTGTCGTCGCTCTTCAGGCTCTTCAGCACCGCCCAGCCGTCCATGCCGGGCATCAGCACGTCGAGCGTGATCACGTCGGGCTTCAGCTCGCGGGCGAGGCGCAGGCCCTCCTCGCCGTTGGGGGCGTGGACGACGTCGAAGCCCTCCTTGCCCAGGCCGCGGATCATCAGGTCGGCCGCGTTGACGTCGTCGTCGATCACCAGCACCCGGGCCACCGGCCCGGAGCCGCTGGCGACGGCCGCGGCCACGGCGGCCGGCGCCGCTGCCGGCGCGACCGCGGGCGCCGCGTGCTCCGGGTGGGCCGGGGCGGGCGCGGGGTGCGGGGCGTGGGCCGCCTTCTCGCGCTTGTCGTGGACGACGCGCGGCACGCGGACGGTGAAGCACGAGCCGTGGCCGTAGTCGGAGGTGACGGTGATGTCGCCGCCCATCATCTGGCAGAAGCGGCGGCTGATCACCAGCCCGAGGCCGGTGCCGCCGTACTTGCGCGAGGTCGACGCGTCGGCCTGGACGAAGGCCTGGAACAGCTTGCCGAGCTGGTCGGGGGTCAGCCCGATGCCGGTGTCCTGGACCGAGAACTGCACCCACTCGAGGCCCGCCGCGTCGGTCTCCGCGGCCGCCGCCAGCGTGACCTTGCCGCGGTCGGTGAACTTGCTGGCGTTCGAGAGCAGGTTGAACAGCACCTGGCGCAGGCGGGTGATGTCCGCGTGCATGCGCCCGATGTCCGCCGGCATCTTGACCTCGAGCACGTTCGCGTTCTTGTCGATCAGCGGCGCGATCGTCGACTTGACGTCGCCCACGAGCTGGCTGACGTCGAAGTCCTCGATGAACAGCTCCATCTTGCCGGACTCGATCTTCGACAGGTCGAGGATGTCGTTGATCAGCGCCAGCAGGTGCTTGCCCGCCGAGTGGATCTTCTTGAGGTCGGGCACGAAGTCGTCCTGGCCGACGTCCTCCGCCTCCTCCTGCAACATCTCGGAGTAGCCGATGATGGCGTTGAGCGGGGTGCGCAGCTCGTGGCTCATGTTGGCCAGGAACGCGCTCTTGGTGCGGTTGGCCTGCTCCGCGGCCTCCTTCGACACCATGAGCTCGTCGTTCTGGCTCTGGATCATGCCCATCATCTCGTTGAAGTTCTCGATCAGCAGCCCGAGCTCGTCGTTGGTGTCCTTGGTCGCGCGCAGCGTGAAGTCCTTCTCGCGCGAGACCCGGGTCTCGACCTCCACGAGGTGCAGCACCGGGCCCGAGATCACCGTCTGCAGCTTGCGCGAGAGCATCAGGCCGACCAGCGAGGCGAGCAGCACGATCAGCAGCAGGGCCGGGATCAGGCCGGCGCGGCGCTCCTCGAGCTCGCCGAGGTCGGAGCGGATGTAGACGGTGCCGACCTTGCAGGTGGTGCCGCGCAGCAGGGTCGCGTCGCAGCCCTCGGCGTCGTCCTTGCGCGCCTCCATCGCGACGTACAGGCGGTCGTCGATGAAGGCGTGGCCCGCCTGCACCTTCAGCTCGCCGACTGCCGCGGACTCGCCGCGTCGGTACTCGGCGAACGGGGCGTTCTCCGCGTCGAGGATCGCCGCCGCCTCGATCCGCGGGTAGGCGCGCAGCGCGCCCAGCACCTGCTTGGCGCCTTCCTGGTCGCCGAAGTCGAGCGCCGCGGTGGCGTTGATCCCGATCCCCTCCGCCACCAGCGAGAGGTCCTGGACCATCTTCTCCTTGAAGGTGACCTGGTCGTAGATCACCAGCGCGGCCGACGACAGCATCAGCGCGACCACGGTCGTGACCATCACGATCGCGGTCAGCTTGCCGCGGATGGAGAAGTTGCGGAGCAGGCGGCCCATCAGCGCACCACCTCGGCGATGCGCAGCAGGCTGGCGTCGAAGTCGCTGCCCTCGGCCTTGGAGGCCTCGAGGTTGATGTAGATCTGCGGCTTGCCCGAGCGCTCGCCGACGCCGACCGACAGGCCCTTCTTGACGTACTCGGGGATGCCGGTCAGGGTCGTGATCCGGCCGCCCTTGGCCAGCTTGACGATCGTCGGCAGGTTCTTGTCGTTGCCGGGACAAACGTAGAGCACGTTGATCCCCTTCTCCTTGACGATCGCCTCGAGACGGTCGGGGGTCGAGTACGGGATCTGCCAGTACTTGATCGGCAGCTTCTTGACCGTCTTGCCCGCGAAACCGCTGAGGGTGGCGGACAGCGACTCCATCGCCGGCGCGGAGTCGGGGTCGGCGGCCGCGTAGACGATGCCGATCACGACCTCGCTGCCCGCCTTCGCCTCGAACTGGCGGTCGTAGGTCAGGATCTTGAGCAGGAGCGGCACCTGCTTCTCCGCGGTCAGGGCCATTTTTTCGGCGCGGGCCGGGGACGGCAGCAGCACCAGCAGCCCGCACAGGGCAGCGGCGGCCACGCGCATCACCCGCTGCCTAGAAGCGGAAGATCGCATGGACCTGGAAGGCGCGGCCGAGCCGCGGGTAACCGGCCGGCACGCCGCCGACGGGCGAGGGGTCGAAGTACTCCTCGTCGAACAGGTTGGACACGAGGGCGGAGAAGTCCCAGCGCCGGAACAGCTCGCGGGTCTGCAGGTTCAACCGGGCCACCGTGCGGCTCTCCGTGTCGGCGCGGGAGTCGCCCGCCGCGCGCGGGCGCGCGCCCTGGTGGACGATCGTCGGCGAGATCACGAAGCGGCCGAAGCGCAGAGCAGCGCCGGCGGTCGCGATCAGCTCGGGCACGTCCTCCACCGCCACGCCCGACCCGGTTTCGACCGTCTGCAGCGTGACGTTGGCGAACACCGTGTGCTTCCCCACGGCGCCGCGGGCGTCGAACTCGAAGCCCTGCGCCTCGTAGTCCACGCCGGCGCGCACGAAGGTCGGCTGCTGCACGTCGTAGGGGGTCCGCGCCGGGCCCAGCGTGCCCTCCACCTTGTTGCTGAAGGCCACCGCCTCGACCGCCAGGCCCTTGACCGTGAAGCGCAGCCCGCCCTCGAGCTGGTCGTTGCGCTCGGCCTCCAGGGCCCCACCGCCGAACAGCCCGGGCAACTCGAACGAGGTCTCGGCGAAGCCCGGCAGCCGGTGGCCGCGAGCCCAGGCGCCGAACAGCGTCACGCCCTTCGGCAACACCACCACCGCGGCCAGCCGCGGGCTGACCAGCGTCTCCTCGAGGTCCTCGACGTCGTCGACGCGAGCGCCGGCGTGCAGCCGCAGCGCGGAGTGCGGCTGCAGCAGCGCGTGGCCCCAGGCCGACGCGGTGCGGCGGCTGATCTCGGCGGTCACGCCGGGCAGCGGCGTCAACTCCTCGTAGATCAGGGACAGGTCGCGGTAGTCGACGTTGGCGTTGGCCTCGAGGTCGCTCGTGCGCTCGTCGCGCCAGGCGGCGCCGACCAGGAAGCGGTGGGCGGCCACGGCCCGGCTCCAGGTGGCCTCCACGCCGAAGACGTGGGTCTGCAGCGAGGACTGGAACAGGATGCCCGACGGCAGCACGATCTTGCCGTCCGGCTGGATCAGCTCGTAGCCGGGCGGGTACAGCTCGGCCAGCTCGCCGAAGCGACTCTGCACCCAGCTCGCCCGCACCTTCGCATCGCCGCCGCCGAACGTCCCGGCCCACGCGGGCGACAGCACCATCTGGCGATGGGTCAGCCGGTTCTGGACCGAGAGCGACTGGATCTCGCCGAAGCGGCCCCCGCCCTCCTGCTGCGTCACCAGCCAGTCGAGGGTGAAGCCGTTGCGGCCGAGCTGGTAGAAGGTCGTGAAGTTCTTGCGGTCGTCCGCGAGCTCGCCCG
Organism: Vicinamibacteria bacterium; assembly: GCA_023701125.1. Classification (GTDB taxonomy): domain Bacteria; phylum Acidobacteriota; class Vicinamibacteria; order Fen-336; family Fen-336; genus WYBL01. Next base: position 22,000 of record JAMPXO010000019.1, read on the forward strand.
GGGCCTTCGAGAACAGGGTGTTGTCGTTCTCGTCGCGCACGGTCTGGGCGTCTCGCTCGACGACCAGGCCGGTCGTCTCGAAGTCGTCGTAGAGCAGGAAGCCGGCGACGTCGACGCCCTTGATCCGGCTGCCCATCTCCAGCGCGCCGGTCTTGTGCTCGAAGCTGCCGAGGCCGGCGGAGAGCCGCAGGCCGCGCAATTCGCCAAAAGCCCGGGTGTGGATGCTGACCACCGCCGACAGCGCGCGCGGGCCGTAGAGCGCCGCGGCCGGGCCGCGCAGCACCTCGACCCGGCCGACGTTGTCGAGCGGGATGTCGAGGTTGACCGCGGTCGCGCCGCCGTAGATCGGCTCGTTGAGCGGCACGTCGTTGTAGAGGATGAGCAGGCCGGAGGAGGAGGCGAAGGTCCGGTCGCGCAGGCCGCGGACCACGATCTGGTCCTGGCCGAGGGCGCCGAGGATCGCGTCGAAGCCGGGCACGGTGGCGAGCAGCTCGCGCAGCGTGCGCGCGCCCGAGTTGCGGATCGCCTCGTCGTCGAACAGGGTGACGGCACCCGGCGCCTCGGACAGCGGCACCGCGAAGCCGCTCGCGACGCGGACCTCGACGACGTCGGCCTCGAGCAGTGCACCGAGGTCGAGCTCGTCGAAGTCGCTGAAGAAGCCAGCCTTCTGCAGCTCCTTCGCGGAGACCTGCTGCTGGGCGCCGGCAGGCGCAGCCAGGGCGCCGAGGGCGAGCCCCAGGGCCAGGATGCGGGCGGCGGTGCTGGTCGACAGCGGCTGGGTCATTCCCTCCGCATCCCCCGTCAGGACGCGCGTGCTCTTTCTATTCGTTCGGCCCGTCGGCTCAGTCGTTCGACTGGAAGTCCCGGAATTCTATCGGCACGCCCCCGGGTGTCAACGCGGGCCCGGGGCCGGCTCGGCGCCCAGCCGCGTGCGCGCCTGCCACAGCTCCGGGAAGCCGCGCTTGGAAAGCGTGCTCGACAGGTAGCCGACGCCGTCGCTGCCGCCCGTGCCGCGCTTGGCGCCGATCATGCGCTCCACCATCTGGACGTGGTGGAAGCGCCACAGCGCCAGGCACTCGTCGATCTCGATCATCACCTCGAACAGCGCGACCAGCTCGGCCTGCGCCTCACCGGCTTCGTAGGCGGCGACCACCGCGTCGAGCCGGCCCTCCGCGCCCGACAGGTCGAAGCCGCGGGCGCGCAACGCCGTGTCCACCGCGTCCATCAGCGTCGGCCCGAGCAGCCGCGCCTCGAGCCGCGCGCGCTCCTCCGGGTTGCAATCGATCGACTGCAGCACCCGCGGGTCCTTCATGCCGAGCGCGAACTCCAGCTCGCGGAACTGCACCGACTGGAAGCCCGAGGCCGGGTTCAGCACCTGGCGGAAGCCGAGGAAGTCCTGCGGCCGCATCGTCTCCAGCACGCGAATCTGGTGGACCAGCAGGCGCTGGATCTCGACCACCCGCCGCAGCAGCCGCGCGGCCTCGCCCACCTCGTTGCGGCGCGCGGCTGAGGCGGCGTGGTCGACCTCGTGCAGCACCTGCTTGAACCACAGCTCGTAGACCTGGTGGATGACGATGAACAGCGTCTCGTCGTGGTGGGCGGGCTGCGAGCGGCACTCCTGCAGGCCGAGCAGCTCCGGCACCTTCAGGTAGCGGCCGTAAGTGAGGGACATGGAACGACATGGTACTCCGGGCGGCCCGGGTCCGAGCTGAGGTGGACCGGGGGTGACGGTGGCACCCTGCTAAGATCCCGCGCCGTTTTACCGTCGAGGAGTGCGAAGAGTTTGGCCAAGGAGAAAGCGGGCCGGCGCGCGGCGCTGCCCCAGATGGACCTGTTCAGCGCGGCCGCGTCCAGCGCGACCGCCGTCAAGCCGGAGCCCGCAGCGCCGGCCCCCGACCAGCCCGAGCCCGGCCCGGCCGCCGCGGTGGCCGTCGCGCCCGAGACGGCCGCGAAGGCACCGCGCCGGCAGACGGCGACGGCGGAGTCGCTGGCCGAGCGCCAGCGCGAGATCTCGGTCTCCGAGTTCTTCGTCAAGAACCGCCACCTGCTCGGCTTCGACAACCCGCAGAAGGCGCTGCTGACCGCCGTCCGCGAGTGCGTCGACAACTCGCTCGACGCCTGCGGCGACGCCGGCATCCTGCCCTCGCTGCGGATCGAGATCGTCCAGCTCGCCGAGGACCGCTTCAAAATCGCGGTCGAGGACAACGGCCCCGGCATCGTCCGCGCCCAGATCCCGAAGGTGTTCGGCAAGCTGCTGTACGGCTCCAAGTTCCACACCATGAAGCAGCAGCGCGGCCAGCAGGGAATCGGCGTCTCGGCCGCCGGCATGTACGGCCAGCTCACCACCGGCAAGCCGGTGCTGATCTCCAGCCGCACGTCGCCGCAGGCCCCCGCCCACTACTTCGAGGTCACGGTCGACACCCGCAAGAACCAGCCGCTCGTGCTCAAGGACGAGAAGCGGGAGTGGGTCAAGGACCACGGCACCCGGGTCGAGATCGAGCTGCAGGCGACCTACAAGAAGGGCCGCCGCTCGGTCGACGACTACGTCGAGCAGACCGCGATTGCCAACCCCCACGCCGAGATCACCTACCACCCGCCCGGCGGCGAGGTGCTGCACTACGCGCGGGCCGTCGAGGCGCTGCCCGAGGAGCCGCGCGAGATCAAGCCGCATCCCTACGGCGTCGAACTCGGGATGCTGATGCGGATGCTGCAGGACACGCCGGCGAAGCAGCTGGGCCTGGCGCTCAAGCACGACTTCTCGCGGGTCACCGACAAGGTCGTGTCCGAGGTCGTCAAGGCCGCGGGCGTCACCGCCTCGACCCGGCCGCGCGACCTGTCGACGCCGGCGATCGAGAAGCTGCACAAGGCGCTGCAGGCCGTGAAGCTGATGGCGCCGCCGACCAACTGCCTGTCGCCGATCGGCGAGGAGGCGATCCGCGCGGGCCTGCAGAAGCGGATCCAGGCCGACTGGTACGAGGCCGTCACCCGGCCACCCGCCGTCTACCGCGGCAACCCGTTCCAGGTCGAGGTCGGCCTCGCCTACGGCGGCAGCCTGCCGGGCGACGAGCTGGCGGAGATGTACCGCCTCGCCAACCGCGTGCCGCTGCAGTACCAGGCCTCGGCCTGCGCGATCACCAAGGCGGTGCTGTCGGTCGACTGGCGCGGCTACGGCCTGCAGATGTCGAAAGGCGCGCTGCCGAGCGGACCGCTGGTGCTGATGGTGCACATCGCCTCGGTGTGGGTGCCGTTCACCTCCGAGTCGAAGGAGGCGATCGCCGCCTACCCCGAGATCGTCAAGGAGCTGCGGCTGGCGCTGATGGAGGTCGGGCGCAAGCTGGCCTCCCACATCCGCCACCGCCGCAAGGTCACCGACGAGATGAAGAAGCGCTCGTACATCGACAAGTTCATCCCCCACATCGGCATCGCGCTGAAGGAGATCCTGGCGCTGTCGGACAAGCAGGAGCAGTCCGTGCTGGTCCACCTGCGCGACACCCTCGAGCGGAGTCGCGAGCCGATCGCGTGATCTCCGGTGCGGCCGGCCGCTGCACGCGCGCCGTGCTGGCCGCGCTCGCGCTGGCGCTCGCACTGGCGGCGGCGCCAGCCCGCGGCCAGGAGGCGGGAGCCGTCCACGCCCCCGCGCGAAGCGAGGCCGTCGCTGCCCGGGTCGCCCTCGAGCGCCTGCGGCTGGGGCTGCCGGCGCTCGCGGCCGGGCGGCTCGACGCGGGCCGGATCGAGGTCGCGGCGGCGGGCTACGCGGACGTCGAGCACGACGCTCCCGCCACCACCGCCACCCGCTTCCGGCTGGCCTCGGTCTCGAAGCCGCTGACCGCCGTGCTCACCCTGCGCCTCGTCGAAGAGGGCCGGCTCGACCTCGACGCCGACGTGCGCCGCCTCGGCGGCCCGCTGGCCGCGCTGCGGCAGCCGATCACGGTCCGCGAACTGTTGGCCCACACCGCCGGCGTCCGCCACTACCGCGGCGACGAGATGGCCTCGACCCGGACCTACCCGGACCTCCAGGCCGCGCTGCCGATCTTCCTGGCCGACCCGCTGGTCGCGGCTCCCGGCCTGCGCCACGTCTACACGACGTACGGTTACACGCTGCTCGGCGTCGCGATCGAGCGCGCCGCCGGCGAACCGTACTTCGACGCACTGCGGCACCGGGTGCTGGAGCCGGCCGGGATGGCGCAAACGGTCGTCGACGCCCAGGCCGCGCTGATCCCCGGCCGCGCCCGCGGCTACCGCCGCACCGCGGACGGCGCCCTGGCCAACGCCCACCTCGCCGACACCTCGTACAAGGTCCCGGGCGGCGGCCTGCTCTCGACCACGGGCGACCTGCTGCTGTTCGCGAGCGCCCTGCTGGAGGGGCGCCTGCTGCGCGAGGAGACGCTGCAGGCGATGTGGTCCCCGGCCCGCACCCGCGACGGCGCGGAGTTCCCCTACGGCCTCGGCTGGAGCCTGGCTCGCGACGGGGACCAGCTCGTCGTGTACCACACCGGGGCCCAGCAGGGCGCCTCCACGCTGCTCTGGATCGAGCCCGGGCCACGGCGCGCGGCGGTGGCGCTGACCAATCTCGAGGGCCAGCGCAACGGATTGATGGACCTCGCCCGCGGGCTGCTGGCGCCCGCGCCGGCGCCCGTTCCTTGACACTGCCCTGACCTCGCCTTAGGCTGGCGCGCGATGGTCCTTTCCTGGTTTGGCGGAGCCGCCCCCAAGGGCGTGAGTGTCGACGACCTGATCGCCAAGAAGAAGTACGGCCAGGCCGTCGAGCTGTTGCTCGAACAATTCAAGCAGGGCGCTCGCGACGCGCGCCTGCGGATGCAGCTCGCGGACGTGATGGTGCTGTCCGGCAAGGGCAAGGAAGCCGTCCCGATCCTGCAGGGCCTGGCCGACGAGTACGCCGCCGAGGGCTTCGCCGCCAAGGCCATCGCGGTGCTCAAGAAGATCGAGAAGATCCAGCCCGGCCGCGCCGACGTGGCCAACAAGCTGGCCTCCCAGGTCGAGAAGAAGAAGAGCGACGCGCCGTCCACGCAGAGCTTCCGCGCTCCCGCCATGCCCGAGTTCGGGATGGAGGAGATCGGCATGGAGGCCGAGCCCGTGGCCGCGCCGGTGGCGGCCGCGCCGACTCCCGCTCCCCAGCCGCGGCCGACGCCCGCGCCGCCGCCGGCGGTGCCGGACGACCTGCTCGCGATCCCCGTCCTCGAGCCGGAGCCCGCCGCCGCGTCGGAGATGGGCGACGGGTTCCTGGAGGACTCGCTGCTGGGCGTGATCCAGGAGGCGCTCGCCGCGCCCTCGTCGCAGGCCCCGGCGCCGCAGCGCGAGTTCGTCGCCTCGCCGCTGTTCTCCGAGTTCTCGCAGGACGAACTGGTGGCGGTGATCGAGGGCCTGGAGCTGATCGCCTTCGACGCCGGCGACATCGTCATCTCGCAGGGCGAGCCCGGCAACAGCGTGTTCATCCTCACCACGGGCATGGTCAAGGCCTTCGTCCGCGACCAGAACGGCCGCAACGTCAAGGTCCGCGAGATGGCCGAGGGCGCCTTCTTCGGCGAGATCTCGATCCTGACCGGGGCCCCGCGCACCGCCACCGTCACGGCCGCCAGCCCGTGCGAGATGCTGGTGCTGGACCGGCCCACGCTCGACCGCATCTGCGCGGACAAGCCGCGCGTGATGGAGGTCCTGCAGGAGTTCCACCGCCAGCGCACCGCCTCGTAAGAGGCACCCTTTTCCGGAGGCCGAAAAGTCCCCGTGTCCAAGTCGAGCGCAGGCGCGCCTGTCATCGCCAAGATCAACGGTTCCGCGCGCGAGATCCACGACAAGATCGTGGCCGGGCGCAAGCCGTCCATGAAGTTCCCGCTGCGCAGCCTCTCGAACGTGCGCTACACCCCGAAGAAGGGGCACTTCGAGATGGCGGGCAAGAAGAAGGAGCGCACGCTCACGGTCTCGACCGTGAAGACCTTCGCCCAGACCCTGCGCATGATCGCGCTGTCCAAGAAGCTGATCGAGACCGACGACTTCGCCACCAAGCGCGACGCCTACTACCAGACCAAGAACTGGGACGAGGCGCGCTGCGACGACCAGGTCGAGTCGGACACGATCATGGACGACATCGAGGCCTACTACGGCCTGACCAAGGAGTCGCTGCGCTTCACCCCCGACGAGCACGGCGGGCTGGTCGCCGGCGAGCTGATCGTCGAGGACTTCGAGGCCGGCACCCGCAAGCCGCTGTCGATCGACTGCACCAAGTTCGGCTCCGGCGCCTACGGCATCTCGCCGTCGACGATCGAGGACATCGGCTTCAAGACCAAGGCCAAGTTCATCCTGGCGATCGAGACGGGCGGCATCTTCGAGCGCCTCAACCGCCACCGCTACTGGGAGAAGGCCAACTGCATCCTGGTCTCGATGGCGGGGGTGCCGACCCGCGCGGTGCGCCGCTTCGTGCGCCGGCTGGCCGACGAGAAGAAGATCCCGGTCTACGTGTTCGTCGACTGCGACCCGTACGGGATCGCCAACATCTACCGCACCCTGAAGGTGGGCTCGGGCAACAACGCCCACCTCAACGAGTATTTCTGCGTGCCGCAGGCGCGCTTCCTCGGCGTCACCCCGCAGGACATCGTCGACTACGACCTGCCGACCCACCCGCTCAAGGACATCGACATCAAGCGGGCCAAGGACGCGCTCAAGAACGACCCCTTCTTCCAGCACTACAAGGAGTGGGCGCGGGCGTTCGAACAACTGCTCAAGATGGGCAAGCGCGCGGAGCAGCAGGCTTTCGCCAAGCACGACCTCAACTTCGTGATGGACACGTACCTCCCGGAGAAGCTGAAGCATCCGGAGAAGTTCCTGCCGTAGAAAGGCGCACGAGAGATGGCCAAGCCGAGCAAGCCCGCCAAGGGCAAGACCGCCCCCAGCAAGAAGCCCGCGGCGAAGCCTGCCGCGAAGGTCGCCGTGCGTCCGAAGCCCGCGCCGGCGAAGGCGCCGAAGCCCGCCGCCAGGCCGGCACCGGTGGCCAAGGTCGCGCCGGCCGCCAAGGCCGCGCCGGCCGTCAAGCCCGCTGCGGCCAGCAAGGCGACGAAGCCGGCGGTCCCGGCGCCCGTCGTCAAGGGCGCGGCGCCGGACAAGGCCGCCGGCCCGAAGGCCGCTGCCGTCCCGGTCCGCCCGGCGCCCACGGTGCCGCTGCCCCCCGGCGCGCCGTCGCAGTCCGGGCCGCCGCCGCGCAAGACCAAGAAGAAGGGCGACCTCGCCCAGCGCCGCGGCCCCGACGGCCAGTTGCTGCAGCCGGGCGACATCGTGATCCCCGGCGGCGCGATGAACTCGGAGGAGGTCTTCTACCTGCTGCGCGGCTGCGTGGCGGCCGAACATCCCGCCGGCGAGCTGGGCGTGGTCGAGGTGCTGACCAAGCGCGGGCTGGTCGATCCGCAGTTGTCCAGCGAGCGCAACGAGCTGGCGCGCCTGCTCGGCGTGCTGATCGAGCGCTTCGAGCGTGGCATCGACCCGATGCTGCCGCCGCGGCCCGCCAACGCGCCGCGGCGCACGTTCCAGAGCGTGGTGGAGCGCGCCCGGCACCGCCGGCGCGAGGTCGGCGCGTTCCTGCGCGGCCTCGACCTCGGCGGCACCGAGACCTCGCACATGGACCCGCACGGCGAGGCCTCGCTGACCAGCCTGATGGAGTGGGCGGCGCGACTGGAGCGGCTGACCGACGCGGACGAGCCGCAGAAGGCCGACTTCCAGCAGTTCCACCGCGTGCTGGACCAGCTCGAGCTGAACACCGAGGCGCTGATGGTGGACGTCGAGCAGACCCTGCGCCGGCTGCGCGACCGGTTGCGCGCCCGGTAGCGCAGGTGGCCGGCGCCGCGGAACCGCTGGCCTATACCCTCGTCGTCGGGGCCGAGACCGCCGATCGCGACTGGGTGGAGGCCACCCTGCTGCGCGGCGGCCTGGCTGTCGCCACCGCCAGCGAAGGCGACGTGCTGGCCACGCCGAAGCTGGACCCGCCGCGGCTCGTCGTCCTCGACGACTGCGGCGACGCGACCGCCCGTCTCGTCAGCCAGCGCCGACTGCAACTGCATCCGCCGCTGATCGGGGTGCCGGTCCTGGTCCTCGCCTACGACGGCGACGTCGATTCGTACTCGGCCGCGATCACCCGCGGCGCCTCGGGCTACCTCGTCAAGCCGGTGACTCCCGAGGAGCTGGTGACGGTCGCGCGCCGGCTCGCGGGCTGGAGCCTGGCGCCCGACCACACCGAGCGCCGGCACCGCCTGCGACGCCCCATGTACATGAAGGTCCAGTTGCACCTGCGCTCGCGCGGCGTGCGCACGGACGCCAGCCTGTGCGATGCCTCGGGCAGCGGCTGCGGCGTCGAGGTGGGCGAGGCGCTGGCGGCGGGCGAACCGGTGCGGGTCGTGCTGCAGGCGGGCGACGCGAACACCCACGTCGGACTGGGCGCCGAGGTCCGCTGGTCGCTCCCGGGCGAGGGCGGCCGGCACCGGGCCGGCCTGCGCTTCACGGGCTCGACCGCGATGCTGGCGGCCAAGCTGCTGGGCTTCGTCCGGGCGGACATGCCGTGAAGCAGTCGATCGCCCACGTGGCGCTGGTCGTGCGCGACTACGACGAGGCGCTCGCCTTCTACGTCGGCCAGCTCGGCTTCGTCCTGCTGGAGGACACGTACCAGCCCGAGCAGGACAAGCGCTGGGTCGTGATCGCCCCGCCCGGCGCCGTCGGCACGACCCTGCTGCTGGCCCGAGCGTCGACGCCCGAGCAGGAGCCATTCGTCGGCAACCAGGCCGGGGGCCGCGTCTTCCTGTTCCTGGAGACCGACGACTTCTGGCGGGACTACCAGCGCATGGTCGAAGCAGGCGTCCACTTCGTGCGGCCGCCGAAGCAGGAGCCCTACGGCACGGTCGCCGTGTTCGAGGACCTGTACGGCACCCGCTGGGACCTGATCCAGCGAGGGTAGAGGGGGCCGTCGGGTTCCGGCGCCGGGCGAAGCCCGTCACCGGTCCCATGGGGGCTACGTCGCGAACGGACGCTCCTCCGCCCCCAAACCCCCAGCTCCTACTTCGCGGGCGGCTTTGTGGGCTTGTCGGGCGCCGCGGCGGCGGGCGTCGCTTCCCCGCCCGCCACCCTGTCGCGCAGCTTGTCCATCAGGCTGCCCATCGCGACGCCGGTCAGCGACTCGACCACCGGCGGGACCTGGGCGATCACCTTGGCGACCTCTCCCGTGATGCGCGAGACGCCGCCGCCGTCTTCCCCGCCGCCCGTGTTGACCAGCGTGATGCGGTCGATGCGGGACAGCGGCTCGGCGATCGCGCGCGCGATCTCCGGCAGGATCGGGGCCAGGATCTGCATCACCGCGGCCTCGTTGTACTTCTGCCAGGCCTCGGCCTTCTTCTCCATCCCCAGCGCGTCGGCCAGGCCCTGCGCCTCGCGGGACTTGGCTTCCGCGAGACCCTGGGCCTCGCGAATCGCCGCCGCGGCCAGGCCCTGGGCCTTCTCCGCGTCGGCGGCGGCCACGCCCGTCGCACGCGCGACCTCGGCCGCAGCCATGCCCTTGGCCTTTTCGCCTTCGGCCAGCATCGACAGCCGCGAGCGCTCGGCGTCCGCTTCCATCTCGACCCGCTTGCGGTTGGCGTCGGCGAGCGTCTCGATCTCGAAGCGCTGGGCCTCGGCCGCGCGGCGGATGGTGGCGTCGAGCTCCTTCTCGCGGCGCTGGATCTCCTGCTCCTGGACCTGGATCTCCATCGTCTTCTTGCGCAGCTCGTAGGCCATTTCGGCCTCGGCGCGCTTGGTGTTGGTCAGCGCCTGCTGCTCGGCGATCGCCTGCTGGGCCGAGACCTGGGCGATCTCGGCCGCGCGGAACGCGGTCGCGTCCGCTTCCTTCTGGCGCCGCACCTTGTCGGCGTTGGCCTCGGCCACCGCCGCGTCGCGCTTGGCCTCCGCCTCCTGGGCCAGCTTCAGGCTCTCGGCCTGCTTCTCGCGGGTCTCGCGCTCGGCGTCGGCCTGGGCGATCGCCGCATCGCGGGTGGCCAGGGCTTCGGCGATCGAGGCCGTGCGCTTGACCTCGGCGATCCGCGGCCGGCCCAGCGCCTCCAGGTAGCCGTGCTTGTCGCGGATGTCGCGGATCGTGAAGGAGTCGATGCCGAGGCCCATGTTGGCCAGGTCGCCAGCCGAGATCTCCTGCACCTTCTGCGCGAACTGGTCGCGGTTCTTGTAGATGTCCTCGACCGTCAGCGTGCCGAGGATCGCGCGCAGGTGGCCCTGCACGGTCTCGAGAGCGATGCGAGCGATCTCCTCGGTCTTCTTGCCCAGGAAACGCTCGGCCGCCGAGTGCAGCGAGACCTCGTCCTTCTTGATCTTGATCTGGGCGATGCCGTCGACCATCACCGGCACGCCCTGCGAGGTGTAGACCTCGGGGGTGTTGACGTCGAGCGTCATCACCTCCAGCGACAGCCGGTTCCAGGTGTGGAACAGCGGGATCACCATGTCGGCGCCGCCAGTGACGAAGCGCACCTTGCCGCGGCCGGAGACGACGATCACCTCGTTGGGGCCCGCCTTCTTCAGGAAGGTCATGTAGGCGAGCACGTAGCCCACCACGGCGATCGCGATCACGGCGAAGCCGACCATCACCAGCATGCTCGTCATCGTTCCTCCTCGCGGGCCGACACCACCAGCGTCGCGCCCAGGAGCTTGACCACCCGCACCTGCTGTCCGCGCCCCACCGCGTGCCCGTCCACCTCGCGGGCCGCGCCGGTGAAGCGCTGGCCGTCGACGATCGCGGCCACCTCGCCCAAGCCGCCCTCGGGGATCGGCGTGATCACCTCGGCGGGCGCGCCGACGAGGTCCGCGGTCCGGATCTCGGAGGTCACCTGCGACGAGCGCGCGACCTTCGTGACCACGACCGTCACCACCCAGGCGGTGACGAACGCCGCCGGCAGCGCGAGCGCGAGGCTCTGGCCGTCGCTCAGCGCCAGCCCGTGCAGGCCGATCAGCCCGAAGCCGCCGACCGAGGCGGCCAGCGTCGCCAGCGCCATCGGCGAGAAGAACGGGAAGTGGAAGGCCGGGTGGCCCGCGGCGTCGAGGCCGGCCCCGGCGTCGTCCGCGCCGACGTCGAGCACGTGACCGAGGAACGCGGAAACCGCGATGTAGCCGCAGCCGAGCAGCGCGAGCGTGATGTAGGTGACGCTGAGCATGGAGTACCGCCTGACGCGGATGCTAGCGCACTGGCGGCGAGCGCGCCGGCTCCGGGGCCTAGACGAGGGCGGCGAAGACCTCGTTGGAGAGCAGTGCGCCGTGGTCCGTCAGGCGCAGGTGGCCCGACTCCTCGAACAGCAGGCCCGCTGCGAAGGACGGGGCCAGGGCCTCCGCGAACTGGTTCAGCACGTCGACGCCGTAGCGCGAGCGGAAGGCCGCGAGGTCGATCCCCGCCGCGCGGCGCAGGCCCGTGAACAGCGCCTCGCGCACCCGCTCGTCGGGCGTGACCTCCCTGAAGCCGGCGACGGCCGCCTGCGGGCCACGCGCCTCGACCGCACCCACGTAGCCGCCCCAGGTCTCGAGGTTCCACGAGCGGCGGCCGTCGCGCCAGCCGTGGGCCGACATGCCGAAGCCGGCGAACTCGGCGTCGAGCCAGTACTTCTCGTTGTGGCGCGACTCGAAGCCCGCCCGAGCGAAGTTGGAGATCTCGTAGCGCCGCAGGCCGGCCGCCGCGAACGCCGCCACGGTCTCGAGGTAGAGGTCCGCGACCAGGTCGTCGTCGGGCAGCGTCAACTGCCCGCGCGCCGCGCGGTGGGCGAGCGCGGTCTTGCCGGAGACCTCGAGCACGTAGACGCTGACGTGATCCGGCTGCAGCGCCAGCAGGCCATCGCGGGTGGCGCGGAAGCGCTCCGGCGACTCCCCCGGCCAGCCCAGGATCAGGTCGAGCGAGACGTTGGCGAAACCCGCGGCGCGGGCCTCGGCCACCGCCTCGCGCGCGTCGGCCGCGTCGTGCGAGCGCTGCATCTCCGCCAGCACGGCGTCGTCGAGCGACTGCACCCCCAGCGAGAGCCGCGACACGCCCAGCGCGCGCAGCGCCGCGTAGCCCGCGCGGTCGAGGTCCTTGGGGTTGGCCTCGAGCGTGATCTCGGCCGCGGCGGGCAAGGCGAAACGCGCGCGCGCCGCCGCGATCACCCGGCCGAGGCGAGCCGCCGAGAGCAGCGACGGGGTGCCGCCGCCGAAGTAGAGGGTGTCGACGCCCTGGGCGAAGGGCGCCGCGGCCTCGATCTCGGCCAGCAGCGCCCGCGTGTAGCGCTCCTGGCGCAGGTCGTCGGGCCGCCGCGGGTCGATCGCGAAGTGGCAGTAGACGCACTTGCGCTCGCAGAACGGGACATGGACGTAGAGGCCACCGGGTTCCGGCGCCACCCGCTCAGACCTTGAGGTGAAAACGGTTCCCGTCCTGCTTGGCGCGGCGGTGGTCGGTGCCCTCCATCGGCACCACCACGCACATCTCCATCAGCCGCGAGCGCAGCCGCTGGCCGATCCGCTCGACGAGGTACTCGCGGCGGGTCAGCGGGTCGGCGGCCAGCGCCTTCTCGCGGTCGACGTCGGGGTAGTTGGTGGTGATGATCGTCGCGCGCTGGGCCAGGTAGCGGCTGTTCAGGATGTAGAACAGCGTGTCGTTCATCCAGTCCGTCATCTTCCACGCGCCGAGATCGTCGAGCACCAGCAGCGGCGCCTCGACCACCGGCTCCAGCACCTGCAGTTCGGTGGTCTTGGTCTCCGGGTCGTACGAGCCACGGATCTCGCGGATCAGCTCGTGGAAGTCCCAGAACTGGCCGCGCACCCCGCGGGTCTCGAGCAGCTTGATCAGGACGGCCACCGCGAGGTGGGTCTTGCCCACGCCGTTGCTGCCCGTCAGCAGCAGCCCCAGCCCCTCGCGGTCGCCCTTGTGCGGCCAGCCGCCGATGTACGCGATCGTCTTCTGCAGGGCGCTCAGCAGCTTCGGCATCTGGCCCGGGTCGAAGTTCTCGATCGTGCAGTGGCGGTAGCGGGGCGGGATGCGGGCGACCTTCAGCGCCGCCTCGGGCCCGTCGTCGCCGGCGACGGACGAGCCGCGGCAGGCGCAGGGCCGGGCGTACTCGCGGCCGTCCTTCTCCACGATCTCGAAGCCGGTGCCGTCGCAGCGTTCGCAGGCCAACGGTGCCCTCGCTCTCAGTTCAGGTCGGTGCGCAGCTTCTTGGCCGCGTCGCTGCGGCGCAGCTTCTCCTTGGCCTTGCTCTCGATCTGGCGGATGCGCTCGCGCGACAGCTTGAGCTGCTCGCCGATCTCCTGCAGGGTGCGCGGCTCGTCGCCGTCGAGGCCGAAGCGCAGGGTGATCACCTGGCGCTCCTTCTCGTCGAGGTGGGCGACCGCCTCGCCGAGCCGGCGGTTGAAGCTCTCCCGCATCATCGACACCTCGACCGACTCGACGGTGTCCTGCTCCAGGGTGTCGCCCAGCTCCATCGAGCCGTCCTCGCCGACGGCCGTCGACAGCGAGAGATCGCCGCCCGCGATCTGCAGCAGCGACTCGACTTCCTCGCGCGACATCTTGGTCTTTTCCGCCAGCTCGTCGGTGGTGGGCTGGCGCTCCAGCTCCGCGAACAGCTCGGTGCGAGCGCCGCCCACCTTCGAGACCTGGCCCGCCATCTTCTGCGGCACGCGGAAGATGCGGGTGTGCTCGGAGAGCGAGTGGAAGATCGCCTGCCGCACCCACCACACCGCGTAGGAGATGAACTTGACGTTGCGCTCGGGATCGAAGCGCTTGGCGGCCTCGATCAGGCCCAGGTTGCCCTCGTGGATCAGGTCGAGGAAGGACAGCCCGAGCCCGCGGTAGCGCTTCGCGTAGTGGACGACGAAGCGCAGGTTGGACTCGATCAGCTTCTTGACCGCCTCCTGGTCGCCCTGCTTGATGCGCCGCCCCAGCTCCTGCTCCTCGGCCAGCGGCAGCGTCTTGTACTTGCTGATCTCCGACAGGTAGACGTTGAGCGTGTCACCACTGGGGCCGCGTTGCGGCGCCAGGGCGGATTTCTTCGTCTTGCGGGGCTTGGGTCGGGAGGGCATCGACTCGTGGACCGATGATTATAGGGGGCCGGCCGCTCCGGCGCCGGCTACGGCCGGGGCGGGGGGGGCACGACGTGGGTCGGCGGCAGCTTGACGAGCGCCTGTTCCAGCTTCTCGCGCACGCCGGCCTCGCTGGTGCGCTCGACTTCGTCGCGCACCCACTGCACGAACTCGTTCATCTCCTGGCGCATCTGCTCCATCTTGCGCCGCATGTTGAGCACGATCTCGACGCCCGCGAGGTTGACGCCGAGGTCGCGGGTCAGGCTCAGGATCACCTCGAGCTGCTTGAGGTCGTCCTCGGAGTAGAGCCGGGTGTTGCCGTCCGTGCGCGAGGGGGCGAGCAGCCCCTCGCGCTCGTACAGGCGCAGGGTCTGGGGGTGGATGCCGTAGCTCTTGGCGACCACGCTGATCATGTAGTACTTGCCGCCCGGTGCCGTCGCGCGCCCGTCTGCGTCCGGCGCCGCGGCCGGCCGGCGTCCCCGCGCCATCTCGCCTACCCCTTTCCGCCGAGCGCGCGCCGCGGGTCCTGCGGGTGCAGAAGGGCGAGTTCGCGCAACAACGCCCGGCCACGGTCGTCCACCACGGTCGGGATCTCGATCCGCACCTCGACGAACAGGTCGCCACGCCCGCCCTCCGGCCGCGGCGCGCCGCGCTTGCGCAGGCGGAAGCGCTGCCCGGCCTGGGTGCCCGCGGGCACCTCGATCACCACCGGGCCCCCGTCCGGCGTCGGCACGTCGACGTGCGCGCCGCCGGCCGCCTCGAACATCGACAGCGGCACCACGCAGTGCAAGTCGTCGCCCTCACGGCGGAACAGCGGGTGCGAGCCGACCTCCAGCACCAGCACGAAGTCGCCCGGCGGGCCGCCCAGCCGGCCCGCGTTGCCGCCGCCCGGGATGCGCAGGCGCTCACCCGGGCGCACGCCGGGCGGGATGCGCACGTGCAGCCGCTCCGTGTGCAGCGAGCGGCCCTCGCCGGCGCAGTCGCCGCAACCGCGGCGGGTGACCCGGCCGCGGCCCGCGCAGTCCGGACACGCGCGGCTGAACACCAGGTGGCCGCGGCGCGCCCGCAGCGACCCGGTGCCGCGACAGCGACGGCACGGCTGCGGGTCGAGCTCCACCTCGCCGATCCCGCCGCAGGCCGGGCAGGACTCGAAGCGCACGACCTCGAGCGAGCGCTCGGCCCCGCGCATCGACTCCTCGAACGAGACGTGGGCCGCCTGCTCGAGATCCTCGCCGCGGGCCATCGCGCGCTCGGCGCGCGGTGTCGCGAAGATCTCGCCGAAGCTGACCTCGCCGCCGCCGCGGGCGACCGAGAAGTCGAAACCCTCGAAGCCGACCTGGGGCACCGGGTCGGCGACCACCACTGGTTCCCCGCTGTCGTACCGCGCGCGGCGGTCCGGGTTGCCGAGCACGCCGAAGGCGCGCGAGACCGCGCCATACTGTTCGGCGGCGACCGCGTCGCCGGGGTTGAGGTCGGGATGCAGCGAGCGCGCGAGGCGCTTGTAGGCGCGCTGGATCTCGGCCGCGCTCGCGGCCCGTCGCACTCCGAGCAGGGCGTAGAGGTCCATGGCTCTGATTCGATGCTAGAAAGTTGAGTCCCCTATTGTCAACCTTTGGCTCGGTCCGGACCTGGGAAATCGCCGCCGGGGACAGTCGCGAGCGGGCGCCCAGCGCGGGCCTGAACGCGGCGGCTGCCGACCTGCCCGATGGCGCCTACACCACGCTGCGCACGTACGGGGGTGCCCGGCTGCTCCGCATCGACGCCCACTTCCAGCGGCTCGAGGAGTCCGCGGCGCTCGAGGGCCAGCCCGGCCGCATCGACGAGGCGGCGGCGCGGCGTGGGTTGCGCGACGCGCTCGCGGCCTGCGGCCACGCCGAGTCGCGGCTGCGGCTCACCTTCGCCCCGCCGAAGCTGTTCGTCTCGGTCGAAGCCTTCGCGCCGCTGCCCGACGCGCTCTACGAGCAGGGCGTCGCCTGCTCCGTGCTGCCGGTCCACCGCGCCAACCCGCACGCCAAGGACACCCGCTTCATCGCCACCGCCGACGCGGCCTACCGCAGCCTGCCCGCGGGCGTGCACGAGGGGCTGATGGTCGCGGAGGACGGCGCCTTGCTGGAGGGCCTGTCGAGCAACTTCTTCGCGATCGCGAAGGGCGCGCTGCGCACCGAAGACGAGCGCGTGCTGCACGGGGTGACGCGGGCGCTGGTGCTGGAGATCGCCGCCGGCCTCGTCCCGCGCGGGGCCGGCCCGGTGCGGCTGGACGAGTTGCCCGCCGTCCAGGAGGCGTTCGTCACCTCGGTCTCGCGCGGCGTGCTGCCGGTGGTGCGGATCGACGGCCAGGCCCTGGGCGACGGCCACCCGGGACCGGTCACCCGCGAGCTGCTGCGCCGCCTCCGCGACCTGGAGCAGCGCGAGGCCGCCGAGGCCTGACGCCCGCCCCGTTACGCGTCGCCGGGTGGCGCGCAGATCACCACGGTCGTGTCCATCACCTCGACCAGGCCGTGGCGGACCATCTCCCGCACCCGCGGCAGCACGCGCTCGATGGCCGCGGCCTCGTCGACGACCTCGATCCGGACCGGCAGCGAGGAGGCGAGGTCGAGCAGGTCGAGGGTGCGGATGCTGCCACGGCCGGTGAAGCCGGCCATCGCCCGCAGCACCGTGGCCCCGGCCAGGTGCTCGCGGCGGAACAACTCGAGCAACGCGTTGCAGAGGCTGTGGTGCTCGAAGCGGTCGGACTCGTTGACGGTGACGATCAGCTTGCGGGCGGGGCCGGGATGCAGCATGAAGACCTCCGTCAGCGGGCCAGCGCCGCGCCCAGGCGCAGCGCGACGAGGCCCGCGGCCAGCGAGACGAACACGTTGAGCAGGGCCGTCACGAACGCGCCCTGCTCGAGCAGGCGGCTCGTCTCGTACTCGAACGTGGAGAAGGTGGTGAACGCGCCGAGCACGCCGGTCGCCAGCGCCAGCCGCGTCAGCGGGTCGAACCCGCCGCGCTCGGCGCCGAAGGCCACCACCATGCCCAGCACGAACGAGCCCGTGACGTTGACCAGGAAGGTGGCGAGCGGAAACTCGCCGTGCCACGCCCGCGCCACCAGCAGCGACACGGCGTATCGCAGCATCGCCCCGATCGCGCCGCCGGCGGCGACGGCCAGGAAGCGGGTCAGCGTCTCGCCCATCAGCGCTCCCTCCGCAGCTCGACGCGATCGACCGCGGCCGCCGTGTTGCGTCCGCCCCAGCCGGGAAGGTCCGCGCGGGCGGTGGCGGACCAGACGAGATCGAGCGGGTTGAAGCCGGGTTCGATCGCCGGCGCCGGGACGTCGAAGGCCAGCTCCTGCCAGTCGCCGGAAAGCACGCGCTCGCCGAGGTCGACGCCGCCCAGCCGCGCCCGCAACGTGACCTCGAGCTCGGGCGGTTCGGCCCGCGCCCGCAGCACCAGCGTCGCGGCCTGCGCGTGGCGGATCGGCAGCACCAGCCGCGAGCGGCGCCCGCGCGAGGAGCGGTAGTCGGCGGCCGGGTCGGCCGGGTACCAGCCGTCGCCCACCGCCGCGTCCACCGCCGCCTCCTCGCGGCCGCCGAGGTCGAGCCGGCCGCGCAGCGACCACGGCCCGTCGTCGAGCCACACGCCGCGCAGGTTGTCGTAGGCGAGCAGCCACACCGGCCGCGGCAGCCACGAGCGCCAGCCGTCGACCGTGCGCCAGGCGACGTCGACCTGGGCCGCCGCCACCCGGTCGAGGGTCGCGCCCTGGTCCTTGTTGCCGACCAGGTTCGAGTTGTGGATGTAGGAGAACTGGTCGTTCCAGGCCCCGAGCGCCAGCAGGCCGAGCGCGGGCGCCAGCAGCGGGCGCCGCCGCAGGGCGTCGAGTGCTTCGCCGAGGCCGAGGCCGAACAGCGGCAGCAGGCACAGCAGTCGGCGCTGGCCGAACGCGTCCGAGCCCCACCAGTCGATCAGCAGGCCGTTGGCGAACGCGCACAGGCCCAGTCCGACGAAACAGAGCGCGGCCAGCACCCGGTCGCGGCGCAGCCAGCCGAACCAGCCGAGCACCGCCACGGCGAACAGCGGGTGCCAGGTGAACAGGCCGTGCCGCGGCGAGAACAAGACCAGCAGCCACTGCGAGCCCGAGCTCGCGACCCAGTTCTGCTCGGCCGTGACCGCCAGGAACGACGTGCCATACATCGTGAGCCAGACGGCGAGTTGCAGCGCCGCCGCGGCCACGGGCACGGCGCAGAGGCGGCCGAGGTGGCCGACGAGGCCCGACGGGGGTTTGGAGGCGGAGGAGCTCCGTTCGCGACGTAGCCCCCATGGGACCGGTGACGGGCTTTGCCCGCCACCGGAACCCGATGGCCGGCGCAGCAGCAGGTCGAGGGCGGGGAGTGCCAGCAGCACGGCGTCCTGCGCGCGCACCAGCGACAGCAGCGCGCCGGCGGCGCCGACCGCGAGCCAGGCCCGGGGCCTGTCACCGTCGCGGGCCCGCAGCCACAGCCACACGAACAGGCAGGCGACGCCGGCCGAGGTCGCGTGCGACATGAACGCGTTGGCCGTCGCGTAGAAGCGCAGCGGGGTCGCGTACCAGAGCCCGAGTGCGGTCAGCACGGCCACCGCGCGGCCGAAGCGCGCGCGCAGCAGGGCCTCGACCAGCAGCAGGCCGGCGGCGGCCCAGGCGAACGAGAAGAGCGTGACGGCGGACTGGTACGGCGGCGAGAAGCCGTCGGCGGCTGGCCCGCCGGGCAGCAGCGCGCCCAGGTGGGCGACGAGAAACGCGGGCGACCAGGCGAGCGCCTGCCCCACCAGCACCCGGCTGGTGACGCCGACGCCGGGCGTGACCACCGGCTTCGCGCCGAGTCCGGCGTAGTCGTTGGCGAAGTCCAGGTCGAAGTCGAGCAGCGGCGAGCGCAGCAGCGCGTAGTACTCGAAGCCGTCGCCGCCGAGCCGGCCGTAGACCGCGGGCACCTCGAGCAGCAGCAGCCCGACCAGCAGCGCGCGCGGCGCGTCACACCAGCGCGCCCCGCCCGCCGCTGCGGCTGCCGCGGCCGCGAGCAGCGCCGCCAGCAGTGCCACGTTCGCCAGCAGCGCCGGTGCGCCGGAGTCGACGGCCGCGCGCGCGACGAGCGCGAGCAGGGCCGTGGCGAGCAGGACGCGGTCGGGGCGGCTCATCACAGGTCGGCGGTGAGTCTAGCCCTGCGGCGGCAGGGGTTCGGCGCGATGGACGCGATCGCGGCCGGCGCGCTTGGCCTCGTAGAGCGCACGATCGGCGCGGGCCAGCGCCGCCGGCACCGTCTCCCGCTCGAGGTCGACGACCGCGACGCCGAAGCTGGCGGTGACCTGCCGCTGCTCGCCCGCGTGGACGACGGGCTCCCGACGCAGCACCTCCGCCAGTCGCTGCACCGTCTCGACCGCGGCGTCTTCGGTCGTCATCGGCAGCACCACGGCGAACTCCTCGCCGCCCAGCCGGCCCAGCGCGTCCGACGAGCGCAGCTCCTGCCGGCAGCGGGCGGAGACCGCGACCAGCACGGCATCGCCGAAGGCGTGGCCGTGGGCGTCGTTGATCGCCTTGAAGTGGTCGATGTCGAAGGCCGCCACCGCCAGCGGCGTGCCGAAGCGACGTGCGCGCTCGAGCTCGCGCTCGCCGACCTCGAAGAAGTGGGCGCGGGTGTGGGCGCCCGTCAGCGAGTCGTGGGTCAGCCGCAGCCGCAACTGCTGGTTCTCCGAGTAGAGCACCGGCACCGCCAGCCCGAAGCAGGCGCTGCCGGCCAGGATCATCATCGCGAACTGGTAGCTCTGCTCGTGCAGGCCCGGCCCCAGCGCGGCGCCGGTGCCGGCGATCGCCGTGCTGAGCGCGGCGATCGCGGCGTAGGTGCGCACGGCGCCCTCGGTGTGGGCGATCCAGGTCAGCGGCACGATGCCGAAGAACACGAGGTGGGACCCCGCCAGTGCCTGCACGGGCGAGCCGGCCACGACCAGCGCCGAGCCGGCAAGCGGCAGCAGGCACAGCCCCAGCTTGAACGCGAAGCCGCGCGCCCCGCTCCCCACCGGCGTGACCCGGGCGTGGACGTAGAGCCGCTCCGGCGCGTCGACCCGCAGGCGGTCGAGCAGCGCGCCGAGTCCGACCGCGAGCAGCGGCGTCAGCGCGATCACCGCCACGGCGTCGCCGAGCCAGAACGGCAGCAGCGCCGTTCTGGCCTCCGCCGCCGTGAGCGCGCCGGTCACCACCAGCGCGCCGAGGCCCGCCACGGTGGCGAGCAGGGCGGTCGCGGGCCCCACCAAAAGAAAGGCGCTGACCGCGCGCGGCGACGGGCGCTCGACGCCGAAGCGGATCAGCACCCGGGCGCCCGCGAGGTAGGAGAAGCCGTGCGCTGCGCCGTAGGCGAGGCCGGTGACGAGGCGCTCGGCCCACGGCCGCGGGTCCCCGTTGAACAGCGCGCCCGCGGTGCCAGCCGCGACGGCGATCAGGATGCCCGGCAACCCGCGCCAACCGAGGATCACGCCGACCGCGAACGCGAGGCCGGCCGGCGGGAACCACAGGCTCGCGTAGGGCGAGTGCTCCTGGACCCGGGCGAGCAGGGCGAGGCCCGTCCAGGCCAGGCCGATCACGACGTGGACCAGCAGGCGCCTCACGGCCGGGCGCCGAGCAGCAGCGCGTCGACCTCGGCGCGGCCCGGGTCGTAGCTGTTGACGGCGTGTTCGCTGGGCCAGCCGAGCGACATCCCGCACAGCAGCTTCCAGCCCGGCGGCACGTCGAACTCGCGGCGCACGGGGCCGGCGAACAGCGCCAGGGCACCCTGGGCGCAGGTGCCGAGGCCACGGGCGTGGGCGGCCAGTGCCAGCGACTGCAGGAAGAAGCCGGCGTCGAGGACGGAGTACGTGGCGAGCGCCTCGTGGACGAAGGCGAAGATCGCGCACGGCGCACCGAAGAACTCGTAGTTGCGGCGCATCTGCCGCTCGCGGGCGTCGTGGTCGGAGCGCTCGATGCCGAGCCGGGCGTACAGGCCGTAGCCGCTGCGGCGGCGAGCCTCGACCAGCTCGTCGGGATAGCGCGTGCGCGGGTCGAAGTCGAAGTCGGGCAGCCCGCGCCGGGTCACCAGCGCCCGCAGCTTCGACAGCGGCCCCGAACGCTGCAGCCGACGCGCCTCGTCGTAGCGACGCGGCAGCTCCGCGGCCAGCCGGTCGCGGACCGCGCCGGTCGCGATCGCCAGCCGGTAGGGCTGGGTGTTGGACCACGAAGGGGCGTGGCGCGCGTCGTCGATCAGCTCGCGCAGCAGCGACTCCGGCACCGGCCGCGAGTCGAAGTCGCGGGTCGAACGGCGGCGGCGCAGCAGCCGTCCTAGGACGGCCGCGTCGGCAGTCACATCTCGGCCCACTTGCCGCGCCCCTCGTAGACGCGCAGCGTCAGGGGAAACGGGATCTCCTTGCGCAGCTCGCCGGCCAGCAGGGCGCAGATGTTCTCGACCGACGGATAGTCGAGGAAGTCGTTCCAGTCGTGGTGGTCGTAGCGATCGAGCACCGCGCGGGCCTTCTTCTTGAGGTCGGCGAAGTCGACCACCATGCCACCTTTCGCCTCGCCCTCGATGACGAGTTCGACGGTGTAGGTGTGGCCGTGGTTCCGGCCGCACTTGGCGTGGTCCGGCAGGTGGTGGGCACAATCGATGGTGAGCGTGACGCCGAGGCGCATGGTCTTGCTGGAAGACTACCCCCCCGCGGCCGCGGCGCCAAGGACGGGGCCGGCCAGGCGGGCTACGTCGCGGGTTCCGCCGCGATCGCGGATGCGATCACCGCGTCGAGCGGCGTCAGCTCCGCTCCCAGCAACGCGCGCAGCGGCCCCGCGTCGCCGACCTCGTCGCACAGCAGGCAGGCCAGCTCGTCCGCCGCCATCCCACGCCAGCCGCCCGCCCGCGCCTCGCGCAGCGCCTGCTCGACCGGGATCTCCTCGACATGAAGCGTGGCCGGCCGCCCCGCGCGCCGCGCGACCGCGGCGAAGCGCTCGAGGAACGCGGCGTAGGTGATCGGCTCCGGGCCGACCAGGTCGAAGACGTACGGCACCACGAACGGTACCGCGGCCGCGCGCAGCACCAGCCGGGCGGCGTCGGCGACCGCGATCGGCTGCATGCGGTAGGCGCCGTCGCCGATCCGCGTCACCGCCCCGCGCGCCAGCTCCGCGAGCAGCGCCGGCACCAGCTCGCCACCGGGCCCGAAGATGTAGGACGGGCGGAACACGAACACCTGCAGGCCCGACTCGAACAGCTCCTGTTCCGCGCGCAGCTTGGACAGGAAGTAGGGGTTCGTGCAGTGCTCGCGCATCCCGTAGTGGGCGACGCCGAGGCCGGAGTAGAAGACCACGCGCCGCACGCCCGCGGCGCGCGCGGCCGCGATCACCGCGCGGGTGCCCTCCACGTTGACCGCGGCGTAGGTCTGGCCGCGGCGTTCGGCGCCGACCTGGGCGAGGTGGACGACGGCGTCGGCGTCAGCGAAGGCCGGCGCCAGCGCCGCGGCGTCGAGCGCCGCGATCCGCGCGACGGCTCCGCCCGCGGCTTCGACCCGTGCCGCCGCCTCGCCGGAGCGGGCGAGGCCGACCGCAGCCACGCCCGCGTCAGCGGCCGCGCGCAGCACCGCGCGGCCGACGAACCCGCTCGCCCCCGTCACTGCGATCCGCATCGCCCGAGAGCTTATGCGGATTTCGCCACGGGCTACGGCAGCAGCTTGCGCTTCTTCGCGGCCGCCTCGAGCTCCGGGCGGAAGCGCGGGTCGGCGATGCTGATCAGCAGCTCCGCGCGCTCGCGCAGGTTGCGGCCGAACAGGTTGACGGCGCCGTGCTCGGTCACCACCCAGTGCACGTCGCCGCGGCTGGTGACGACGCCCGCGCCTTCCTTGAGGAACGGCACGACCCGCGACATCGCGCCAGCCTTGGCCGTCGACGGCAGCGCGATCACCGGCCGGCCGCCCTGGGAGCGGGCCGCGCCGCGGATGAAGTCGACCTGGCCGCCGATGCCCGAGTAGATGTAGGGCCCGATCGAGTCCGAGCAGATCTGGCCCGTCAGGTCGACCTCGAGCGCGGAGTTGATCGCCACCAGGTTGGCGTTGCGGCTGACCACCTCGGGGTCGTTGCAGTAGTCGACCGGGTGGCCCTCGATCAGCGGGTTGTTGTCGACGAACTCGTACAGCGCCTCGGAGCCGAGCGCGAAGGTGACGATCACCTTGCCCGGGTGCAGCGTCTTGCGGGTGCCGGTGACCAGCCCACGCTCGATCGCGCGCATCGCGCCGTCCGAGAACATCTCGGTGTGGATGCCGAGCTCGAGGTCGCCGTCGAGCGACTCGTAGACCGTGTCCGGGATGCCGCCGATGCCCATCTGCAGCGTCGCCCCGCGCGTGATCAACGGCACGATGTGGCGGGCGATGCCGCGCTCGACGTCGGAAGCGGGCCGCGGGGCGAGCGTCGGCAGCGGCCGGGTGTCCTCGACGATCGACTCCACCCGCGAGACGTGGAGGAAGCAGTCGCCGAGGATGCGCGGCATCTTCTCGTTGACCTGGACGACGACGTGCTTGGCCTTCTGGCAGGCCGCCATCGACGCCAGCACCTCGACGCCGAAGCTCATGAAGCCGTGCTCGTCGGGCGGCGACACCTGCAGCAGCGCGACGTCGAGCGGGATGATCCCTTCCTTGTACAGGCGCGGGATCTGGTGCAGGAAGACCGGCACGTAGTCGGCGCGGCCCTCGTTGACCGCGGCGCGGTCGGCGGGGCCCACGAACTGCGAGTTGTGGCGGAAGTGGCCTTCCATGCCGGGCGCCGACAGCGGGTCGTTGCCGAGCAGCAGCAGGTGGTTGAGCTGGACGTTCTCGAGCTCGTCGCGGCGCGCCGCCAGCGCGTCGACCAGCGCCTGCGGCACCGCGGCGTTGCCGCCGTAGTACACGCGGTCGCCGCTCTTCACGCAGCGCACGGCCTCGGCCGCGCTCTTGCGCTTCTTGCGGTAGTCGTCGAGCCAGCTCATCGCCCGGCCTCCTGCAGCAGCGCCTGGAGCTCCGCGGCCCTCTGTCCGAGCGACTCGGCGAGGGCTTCGTTGACCACCCGGCCGCCGAAGTAGCAGGCGCCGCTGGCCAGCCCCGGGTCCTTCAGCGCGACCGCCGGGCCGTGGTCCGCGATCAGGGCGACGTAGCCGGCGACCGCGTCGGCCAGCGCGATCGACGCCGTGCGGGCGATCGCCGAGGTCATGTTGGGCACGCAGTAGTGGACGACGTTGTGGAGCACGAACACGGGGTCGTGCAGGTCGGTCGGCCGGCTGGTCTCGACGCAGCCGCCCTGGTCGATCGACAGGTCGAGGATCACGCTGCCCGGCCGCATGCCCTTGACCATGTCGGTGGTGACCAGGAACGGGGCCCGCGCGCCGGGGATCAGCACGGCGCCGATCACCACGTCGGCGACCGCGGTGTAGCGCTGCAGCCGCGCCCGCGTCGCCTGCTCGGCCGTCACCTGCGGCCCCAGCCGCCGGGTCAGCTCGCGCAGCTTGGCCTCGTCGTCGTCGAGCACGAACACCTGCGCGCCCAGCGACATCGCGCGTGCCGCGGCGGTGCGGCCGACGCCGCCGGCGCCGAGCACCAGCACCTTGGCCGGCGCGATGCCGGGCATGGAGCCGAGCAGGATGCCGCGGCCACCGTTCTGGGTCTGCAGGTACTGCCCCGCGACCAGCACGGCCAGCTCGCCGGCGACCTGGCTGAAGGCCGACAGGATCGGCCGGTGGCCGGTCTCGTCCTGGACCAGCTCGTAGGCGATGGCGGTGATCTGCCGCTCGCGCAGTTGCTCGAGCGCGCGCGGCGGCGCCACCGCGAGGTGCTGGAAGCCGAGCAGCACGGCCCCGGGCCGCAGCAGGGCCAGGTCGGCGGGCGGGATCAGGCCGACGGAGCACACCACGTCGGCGCGCCCCAGCGCCTCGTCGCGGCTGTAGGCGATGCGCGCGCCGGACGCTTCGTACTCCTGGTCCGGGAAGCGGGCGGCTTCGCCGGCGCCGCGCTCGAAGATCACGGTGTGGCCGCGGCCGACGAGTGCGGCCGCCGCGCGCGGGGTCAACCCGACCCGCCGCTCCTGGCGCCCGGTCTCCCTGGGAATACTGATGTGCATCCGCCCCTCCTATCGGGTTCCGACGCCGGGGTGAACCCGGCGTCGGTCCCATGGGGGCTACGTCGCAAACGGACGCTCCTCCGCCCCCAAACCCCCGGTCGGGTTCCATCGGGTTCCGGCGCCGGGGTCAATCCGGCGTCGGTCCCATGGGCCTGGCTGCAGCACTCATGCCCGGCCGGCGACGCAGGCTTTGCGCGCTCCGACTAGCGCGACACGGCCCGCTTCAGCGCCCGCCCCGGCGTCGCACCCGTCGGTTCGCCGTCGCGCAACACTGCGACACCGTTGACGAAAACGTGGCGGACCCCGATCGCGTACTGGTGGGGCTGCTCGAACGTCGCGTGGTCCGCGACCGTCGCCGGGTCGAACACCACGACGTCCGCGAAGGCCCCGACCCGCAGCTCCCCGCGGTCGGCCAGCTTGAAGTTGCGCGCGGGCAGCGAGGTCAGGCGGCGGATCGCCTCTTCGAGGGTCAGCCGCTTCTCGTCGCGCACGTAGCGGCCGAGCAGGCGCGCGAAGTTGCCGTACGCCCGCGGGTGGGGGCTCGATTTCAGGAACGCGCCCTCCGCGGCCGGTGCGCCCGCGTCGGAGCCGAACGACACCCACGGCAGCGCGAGCTGGCGGGCGACGTTCTCCTCGCTCATCAGGAAGAAGACGACCGCGATCCGCGATCCGTCCTCCTTCGTCAGCACCAGGATCGTCTCCTCGGGCGAGAGCCCGCGCTCCGCGGCGACCGAGGCCAGCGTGCGGCCGGTCAGCGGCTTGAGCGCGTCGTTGCGGAAGCCGACCAGCAGGATGCGCTCCGCGCTGCCCGCGGCCAGGCACAGGTTCTCGAAGCCCATGCCCGGGGTCCGCATCTCGCGCAAGATGCGCTCGCGGGTCGCGGCGTCCGCCACCCGGGCGTGGAAGCCGTCCCAGCCGCCGTCGAGGGCCCAGCGCGGCACGCAGGCGTCGAAGCCGGTGGCGCCCGCGGTGTAGTTGTACATGTTGGCCGACACGTCCTGGCCCGCCACTCGCGCCGCCTCGACCTTCGCGATCGCCGCTTCCAGCCGGCCCCAGTTGTCCTTGCCGGCCGCCTTCAGGTGCCAGATCTCGGCGCCGACCCCGCCTTCGCGGCCGATCCGGATCAGCTCGTCCACCGCCTCGAGGAAGTGATCGCCCTCGCTGCGCAGGTGCGACAGGTAGCGGCCGCCGAACGGCGCCGCCGCCCGCGCCAGCGCGATCAGCTCCTCGGTCGAGGCGTACGAGTCGGGCGCGTAGATCAGCGACGAGCCGACGCCGAGCGCGCCCTGCTCCATCTCGGCCTTGACCAGCGCCGCCATCTGCGCGAGCTCCGCGGGCGTCGCCGCCCGCTCGACCAGGCCGACCACGTGCTCGCGCACGGTGCCGGCACCGACCAGCGAGGCGACGTTGACCGCGACGCCGCGGCGTTCGATGTGCTCGAGGTACTCGCGCAGGCTGGTCCAGGCGACGTCGTAGCGCAGGTCGCCCTGGCCGTCGCGCATCGCCTTCTTCATCGCCTCGTTCAGCGGGCCCATCGACGAGCCCTCGCCGAAGATCTCGGTCGTCACCCCCTGCTTCACGTCGGACACGGCGCGGCCGTCGACCAGCAGCGTCTCGGTCGCCCACGACAGCACGTTGACGAAGCCCGGGGCCACGGCCTGGCCCGCGGCGTCGATCGTCAACTTCGCAGGCGCGTTGGCCAGGTCGCCGATGGCGGCGATGCGGTCGCCGCGGATGCCGACGTCCAGCCGGCGGGCGGGCGCGCCGCTGCCGTCGTGGACGAGCCCGCCGCGGACCAGCACGTCGAAGGGCTCGGGGGCGGCCGCCGTGGCGAGCAGGGCGGCGAGGGCAAACGTGGTTGCGGTCATGTTTCGAAGCCTCCGTGGCGAACCGCGGTCGATTATGGGGCCGCGGGGGCCACTGCTATCCTCGTCGGCCTCTATGCTCACGATTCGCCGCACCCTGCCGTTCGCCCTCGTCCTCGCCGTCGCCGCCTGCCAGCAGAAGCCCGCGGAGCCCGCTGCAGCTCCCCAGGTCTCGCCCCTCCAGACCGACGACCAGAAGACGCTCTACACGGTCGGCCAGATGCTCGGCCGCAACCTCGCTCCCTTCAAGCTCACGCCGGAAGAGCTGCAGATCGTCAAGCTGGGCGTCGACGACGCGGTCGCCGGCAAGCCGCCCGCGGTGCCGATCGAGCAGTACGGCCCGCGCATCCAGCAGATGTTGCAGGCGCGCAGCGCCGCCTCCGCGGTCGACAACAAGGCCAAGGGCGCGGAGTTCGCCAAGGCCGCTGCGGCCGAAGCCGGGGCGCGCACGCTGCCCTCGGGCGTCGTGATCCGCACCCTCACGCCCGGCACGGGCGCCAAGCCCTCGGGCCCCGGCGCCACGGTCAAGGTCCACTACCGCGGCACGTTGACCGACGGCAAGGAGTTCGACTCCTCGATCGCCCGCGGTGAGCCGGTCGAGTTCCCGCTCGCGGGCGTGGTCCCGTGCTGGACCCAGGGCGTCGCGGAGATGCAGGTCGGCGAGAAGGCGCGCCTGGTGTGCCCGTCCGACACGGCCTACCGCGACGAAGGCCGCCCGCCGACGATCCCGCCGGGGGCCACGCTGGTGTTCGAGATCGAGCTGCTCGCCGTCAAGTAGACGACATCCGTGTGACGGCGGCGGCCAGGCAGGCGGGGGGCTAGAATCCCCCCCGCTTGAACCTCTCGCAAAGGGCCGCCGCCGTCTTTGACGTTCAGCCGGGGGAGGGCCGCAACGCCTCGTTGATGCTGGCCCACGCTTTTGCGATGGGCCTGGCCACGGTCTTCTTCGAGACCGCGGCGTCCGCGCTGTTCCTCGCCCGCTACCCGTCGAGCCTGCTGCCGTGGGTGTACATCGCGGCCGCGGTCGTCAACACCACGACCGGGCTCGCCTACACCGCTCTCCAGTCGCGGCTGGGCTTCGCCCGGCTGATGCAGGGCACGCTGGCGTTCCTGCTGGTCGTCACGCTCGTGTTCCGGGCGGGCATCGCCTGGACCGACAGCGCGGCGATGGTGTTCGGGCTGCTCGTCTTCTACCGGGTGGTCTCGATCCTGACCGACCTCGAGTACTGGGCGGTCGCGGCCCGGCTCTACGACGTGCGCCAGGCCAAGCGGCTGTTCGGCTTCATCGGCTCGGGCGAGGTCATCGCGCGGATCGGCGGCTCGTTCTCCGTGCCGCTGCTGGTCCACGCGCTGGGCGTCGCCAACCTGCTGCTGCTGTCCGGGGTGGCGCTGTTCGCCTGCCTGCTGCTGGCGGGCGCGGTGCTGCGCCGCGCGACGGTGGACGAGCCGCAGGCGCCCGGCACCGCCTCCTCGACGGCGAAGCCCGCGCCGCGCCCCGGCGCGCTCTCGCTGCTGCGCGACGTGCTCGCCGACCGCTACCTCAAGCTGCTGGTCGCGGTCGTCTTCTTCGGCGTGCTCGGCAAGTACTTCGTCGACTTCGCGTTCCTCGAGCAGATGAAGAGCCGCTACGCCGGGGCCAGCGAGCTGGCCACCTTTTTCGGCCTGTTCTCCGGCTTCACCCAGGTCGGCTCGCTGCTGGCCCGCGCGTTCCTCTCGGGCCGCGTGCTCAAGCGCTACGGCGTCGGCGTCGGGCTGGTGATCATGCCGCTCACCCACGTCGCCTGCACCCTGCTGCTGGTCGGCGCGGGGCTGCTCGACCTGGGGGCGGCCGTGTTCTGGCTGGTGATCGCCAACCAGGGCGTGTACAAGGTGCTCAAGCACCCGGTGGACAGCCCGTCGATCAAGGTGCTGTACCAGCCGCTCCAGAAGTCGCAGCGGCTGGCGATGCAGGTGGCCGTCGAGACGCTGGTCACGCCGGTCACCTTCGGCCTCGCCGGCGTGGTGATGCTGCTGTTCGCCACCGTCATCCCCTACGACCCGACGGTGTTCGCGGCGGTGTTGCTGCTGACCTTCGCCGGCTGGGCGTTCTTCGCCCACCAGGCGGGCCAGGAGTACGCGGGCGCGCTGGCCGGCGCGCTCAAGGGCCGGGTCGAGGACGTGGAGTTCACGTTCGAGGACGAGGCCGGCCTGCGCGCGCTGAAGAGCACGCTGTTCCAGGGCAAGCCGTCCGAGATCCTGTTCGCGCTGGAGCTGCTGGAGAAGAGCCTCGGCCCGCGGCTGGCGCCGGCGCTGCAGGACCTCGAGCAGCACGCCGCGCCCGAGGTGCGCACCGCCGTGCTGCAGTACGCCGGGCGCCAGCGCCTGGAGTCGCTGCTCCCCTTCGTCGAGCGCAGCCTGGCCAACGACCCCGACCCGCTCGCTCGCGCCGCCGCGCTGACCGCGCTGGCCGCCATCCTCGGCCCCGGCGCCGAGGCCCGCGTCGCTCCCCACCTCTCCGACCCCGACCCCGGCGTCGTGCGCGCCGCACTGATCGCGCTGCTGCGCCAGGGCGCCGACTTCGCCAACCACTACCTCGCCGACCGGGCGCGCTCGCGGCGGCAGGAAAAGCGGCTGTGGGCCGCCCGCGTGATCGCCGACGTCGGCGAGCCGCGCCGTTTCCGCGAGCCGCTCGCGCGCCTGCTCGAGGACCCGGCGCCCGACGTGCGCCGGGCCGCGCTTTCCGCCGCGGCCCGCGTGCGCGACCACCGCCACTGGCCGGCCGTGATCGAGGCGCTGGGCGACCGCGTCGTGGCGGGCGCCGCCGAGAACGCCCTCGTGGCGGCGGGCGACCCGGTGCTGGAGGCGGTCGCCGAGGCGCTGCGGAGCGCTCGCGACCGGCAGGTGGCGCGGCGCGCGACGCGCGTGGTCGGCCGCATCAGGGGCGCCGCCGCCCAGGCCCTGCTGTTCGAGCTGCTGTCCCACCCCGAGGCCCTGGTCCGCGGTGAAGCATTGACGGCGCTGACCCGCGCCGGGGCCGTGGCGGAAGGGCCGGACCGCGAGCGCGTCGAGGCGCTGCTCGACAAGAGCCTCGCCGACGCCGCTCGCAAGCTGGCGATCCTCGACGACCTGGGTGACGACGACGCCGTCGGGCTGGTGCGCCAGGCACTCGACACCGAGCTGCGGGCCGCGGGCGGCCGCGTGCTGCTGATGCTGGCGCTGCTCCACGACCCGGTCGCCATCCTGCGCGCGCGCGACCACCTCGGCGACGCCGCCCGCGAGAAGCGCGCCTACGCGCTCGAGCTGCTCGAGGTCACGCTGGGCCCGAACCGCTTCGCCCAGGTCCACCCGCTGCTGGCCAGCCCACCCGACCCGAAGCGGACGCTGGTCGCCCGTTACACCCCGGCGCGGACGACACGGGTCGATCGACTGGGCGAGCTGATCGTCGCCGAGGCGCTGTGGATGGCGCCGTGGACCCGGGCCTGCGCATCTGCCGCCGCGGTGCGCCTCGGGTTGCCGGGGATCGAGCTCACGCTGAGCCAGTTGCGTGCGCAGGCGCCGGGCGACACCTTCGTCGGCGAGTCGACGACCGTGGCGCTGCGCAAGGCCTCGGCGGCGATGCTGGACACGGTCTCGGTGAAGGCGGGCGGGGACGTCGGGAGGGGACTGATGCTGGCCATCGAGAAGGTGATCATCCTGAAATCCGTCAACATCTTCGGCCAGGTGTCCGAGGACGTGCTGGCGGACGTCGGCGCGCTGCTCGAGGAGGTCGCCTACCAGGCCGGCCAGGTGATCTTCGAGGCGGGCGAGCAGGGCGACAGCATGTACATCATCATCGAGGGCCGGGTCCGCGTGTACGACGGCCTGCGCACGATCGTCGAGCTGGGCGAGCGCGACATCTTCGGCGAGCTGGCCCTGCTCGATCCCGAGCCGCGCTCGGCCTCGATCGCCGCGCTGCAGCCGACCCGGCTGTTCCGCCTCGACCGCGAGGCCTTCCTCGAGCTGATGGCCGGCAGCCCCGAGATCGTGCGTGGCGTGCTCCACGTCCTGTGCGAACGGCTGCGCCAGACGGCGAAGAAGGCCGGCGGCTACCAGGACAAGGACCGGCCCTCTGGACAAGACGCCTGAAGGGGCGTCAGACTTCGCCCGCAAAAACTCGCCCCCCTGGAACCAAGGAGACCGTGATGAGACCGACCCTGCTGGCGGGGACGATTGCCCTCGCCCTGTGCTGTGCCGATGCCCGCGCGGGCGACCTGCTGACCGCCGCCGCCGAAAAGGCGGCCGCCGCGGACGCCGCCGCCCTGACCGCCCCTGGCACCGACACCGGAGAGGGTGACGACGCCGACGAGGACGGCAAGTTCAAGGTCTACTGGAAGAACGGGCGGACGACGATCGAGATGGAGGACGCCCAGCTCGACATCCGCAACCGCGTCTCGTTCCGCTTCACCAACGAGATGCCCGACGACTCGGTCCGGCTGCCGGGCACCGAGAATGCCGGGGACTCCAAGCCCAGCTTCCGCGTGCGCCGCGCCAAGACCGAGTTCGCCGGCTGGTTCTGGAAGAAAGAGCTGACCTACGAGCTCCAGCTCTCGTGGGCGGGGCCCGAGACCGGCGCCTCGACCGACTCGGCGCTCGAGGACCTGCTGCTGACCTGGGACGCCTCGAAGAAGCAGGCGTTCCAGATCACGATCGGCCAGTTCAAGGTGCCGATGGGACGGCAGGAGATGTCGACCTCGATCGGCCTGCAGTTCGCCGACCGCTCGATCCTCTCGGGCGAGTTCTCGCGCGGCCGTGACGTCGGCGTGATGACCTGGGGCCGGATCGCCGACAAGAAGATCGAGTACCGCGCCGGCATGTTCAACGGCAACGCCGCCAGCCGTACCACCAACGACAACGCCAAGCTGCAGTACAACGCGCGGGTGATGTTCGAGCCGTGGGGCGAGGTCGGCTACTCGGAGGGCGACTTCGAGTCGAAGGACAAGCCGCTGCTGGCCGTCGCCGTCGGCTTCGAGAACAACAACCTGCAGGGCGCCACCCAGGGCCAGCAGGGCAGCATCGCCGACCTGAACACCACGATCCTGTCGACGGACGTCGTGTTCAAGTACAAGGGGTTCTCGCTGTTCGGCGAATTCTTCTCGCGCGAGCGCGAGCCCGAGGTCGGCGGGGCGTTCCACTCCGACGGCTACCAGTTCCAGGCCGGCTACTTCCTGAAGCGCGACAAGCTCGAGGCCGCGTTCCGCTACGCGGCGTGGGACCCGACCGACCTCGTCGACGGCAACGACCGGACGGAGACGGGCGTGGCGGTCAACTACTTCATCCGCAAGCACCAGTTGAAGCTCCAGGCCGACCTGCGCTGGCTCGAGGACGAAGGCCGCGACCTCTCGGCCAGCGAGTTGCGCATTCAGACCTACGTCTCGTTCTGATCCTGTAGCCGAGGAGGCCACTAGTGTCCGCCCCGTTCCGTACCCCGCTCCTGCGCGCGGCCCTGGTCGTGGCCGCGTCCGCCGCGGCGGTGCCCGCCGCCAGCCAGGAAGCGGGCGCCGCCGTCTACGAGACCCTGCGCGCGGAAGGCCGCGCGCGGGTGATCGTCTCCTTCCGCGTGCCCGAGGTCGGTGACCTCGGTGCTTCGTCCGACCGCATCGCCCAGGTCCGCCAGCGGGTGCTGTTCGACCTGATGCCCGGCGAGTGGGAGACCGTCTGGGCCTGGGACACGATCCCCGGCGCGGCCGGCCTGGTCTCCCCTTCCGGCCTGCGCAAGCTGCTGTCCGACCCCAACGTCGAACGGGTCGACGTCGACGCGGTCGGCTTCATGGCCACCCAGGAGAGCGCCGGCCTGATCCGCGCCAACGACGCGCGCGCTTCCGGGGCGACCGGGGCGGGCATCGTGGTCGCCGTGCTCGACACGGGCGCGGACACCGATCACCCCGACCTGGCGGACGACATCGTCGGCCAGGAGTGCTTCTGCGAGGGCAACGGCGGCGCGGGCTGCTGCCCCAACGGCACCAAGACGCAGTCCGGGGCCGGCGCGGCCGAGGACGACCAGGGCCACGGCACGCACGTGGCCGGGGTGATCAGCGGCGGCGGCAGCGCGGCCCCGCGCGGGATCGCGCCCGACGCCAAGCTGATCATCTACAAGGTGCTCGGCAAGGACGGCTCGGGCAGCAGCTCGGGCATTCTTTCGGCCCTCGACCAGATCGCCAAGAGCAAGCCCGAGGTCAAGGTCGTCAACCTCAGCATCGCGATCGGCGCCTTCGGCGGCAGCTCGTGCGACTCGGGCGGCTCGATCAACACCAGCTTCGCGACCGTGGTCAACACGCTCAAGAACCGCGGCACCGTGGTCGTCGCCTCGTCCGGCAACAGCGCGCTCACCAACCAGATCGCACTGCCCGCGTGCCTCACCAACGCCGTCGGCGTCGGCGCGGTCTACGACGCGGCGGTCGGCCCGGTGACGTTCGGCTGCACCGACGGGACCACCGACGCGGACCAGGTCGCCTGCTTCTCCAACTCGTCGCCCGCGGTCGACCTCGTGGCGCCGGGCGCGGCGATCACGTCGACGGGCATGGGCGGCGGCGCTGCCACCTTCATCGGCACCTCGCAGGCCGCACCGCACGTGGCGGCCGCGGCCGCGGCGATGCTGTCGGCCAACGGCGGGCTGTCGGTCGACGCGATCGTCAACGCGCTCAAGGGCACGGGACAGCCGGTCAGCGACAAGAAGGCGGGCCTCGACTTCAAGCGCATCGACGTCAAGGCCGCGCTCGACTCGGTCCGCTAGCCGGCGAGTTCGCTTTGCGCCGCGCGGCCCCATGCCGCGCGGCGCTTCACGGCGCGCATTCCGCCCGCACCGTCACGCCCGGCGGGGCCTCCAGCTTCGCCATCAGCGCCCAGCCGCCGAACTGGTCGGAGACGGCGAAACGCAGCTCGTTGCGGCCCGCGGCGAGCGGCAGCCCGATCACGTTCTGGCCCAGCGCCAGCAGTCCCTCGCGGCGCGGCTGGTCGAAGCGGTAGCCCGCTTCCCCGCTGTAGAGCAGGCGGTCGCCGAGGAACACGCTGACGGCGTCGGAGAAGCCGAGGTCGAGGCGGGCCGTCGCGGCCTGTTCGGCCTCGAGCGTCAACGCGACCCAGGTCGCCCAGCGCCGCGCGCCCTCGGGGATCGCCACGTGGCGGGTCAGCTCGAGGAAGCCGGCGGGCTCGCTCGCCACCCGCCTCCAGGCGAGGCCGGCCGGCGGCGGCGCCAGCACCGGGCCGGGCGTCGCCGCGAATGCAGGCGCCGCGCACCACTCGCGCTGGACGCCGGCGACCGGCGCGGGCTCGACGGCTGCAGCCAGCACCGCGGCGGCCTCGGGCGCGATCTCGCCCGGGCGCACGACGACGTTGGCGAAGGCCGCGGGCAGGACGCCGGCGGGCAGGGTCTCGTCGCCAGGCGTGAAGGTGCGCAGCGCGAAGCCGCCGGCGCGCGGCTCGCGGGCGAGGCGCGGCACGACCAGCGCGGGCTTCGGGTCGTCGCCGACGAACAAGGCACCGCGGCGCCCGCTCATCACCCAACGCACGTGGACCCAGGTGTCGAGCGGCAGGTCGAGCGCCGCCGTCGCGCCCGGGCCGTGGTAGAGCTGCCACTGACCGCGGCCCTGGAACGCGGGGTTGTACTGGAGCGTGTCCGGTAGCCGCCGCTTGTGGGGCCGGAAGTAGAGCTCCTCGAACTCGGTCTGGGATTCCATGCGGAACAGCAGGTAGGCGAAGGAGCGGTGGCCGCTGACCCGCAGGTCGAACTCGATCGTGCCGTCCTGCAGCGGGATGTCGCGGCGGAACGCGTGCCCGTTGGCCGTCGCGAACGCGAGCCGGCCGGCGTACTCGCGCAGCGAGCCCGCGGGCGCTTCCCAACCGGCTGCATCGAACGGTAGCTCGCGCGCGCCTTGCGCTGCCGCCACCGGCGCCAGCACCACGAGGCCCACCAGCACGCCCATGGCCGTGTTCCGCATTCCGCCTCCCCCGGCCGCAGGCCGTGGACGCCCCCGTCCCGACCTTATCCGGCGCGGGCCTGCATTGCGCTGACCCCGTCCAGTTTCCTGATCGGGGCGTCGTCGCCAGCCGCTTCCGGCTTCAGCGGCAGTACGAACCCGGTTCGACGGGCGGCGGCTGGGGCCTCCGGGGTGGCGCTCCGCTCGCGACGCTCGGCGTGGCGGTGCGCGCGCGGCTGTCGTCGTCTTGCGAACGCGCCTGCGGCGCGTGACGCGCCGAGGTGCTGGCGCGCCGCGCACCCGCGAGCGGGCTGCGCACGGCCCGCGGCGGTGAACCGCCACGCCTTCGCTGCTCGCTCCGGCCACCCCTGCGGCCCCCTGGTCCGCCCGCGGTAC
>JAMPXO010000148.1 GCA_023701125.1 Vicinamibacteria bacterium
CGCGTTTACTCGCGCGTCGCGCCCTTCTTCTTTGTCTCCCGCCACGCCAGCCCGCCGGCGGCGAGCAGCGCCAGGCCGCTGAGCGCTGCTCCGGCCACGACCTCGACGGGTCGATAGACCATCTCGACGCGGTGGCGGCCGGCTTCCACGCGCACGGCGCGGAACACGAGGTTGGCGGCGAGGACCTCGGCGGGCACGCCGTCGACGGTCGCTCGCCAGCCGGGGTCCCAGGCCTCCAGCAGCACGACCAGGCCGGGCCGGTCCAGCGTCACGTCGAGGCTGACGCGGTCGAGGCCGAGTCGCAGGGCGTCCACCCGGCCCGCGCGGCCGGCCGGCGTGGAGGACACGGTTGCCCCCGGCGCCAGCACGACCTCGGCCCGCGGGTCGAAGTCGGCCGCGACCAGCGCGTCGAACGCCGCCTGGCCCTCGAGCAGGCGCACGCCGGTGACCACGTAGGCGCGCGGCAGGGCGCCGTCGACGCGCGACAGCTTGACCGTCTCGTGCACGCCGCGCGCCTCGCCGACGGGCGTGAAGCCCGGGCCCGCGACGTGGAGCGACAGCAGGTGATCGGCGCCCGAGAGCTGGAGCAGCCGCTGGAACGCCGGGGTGTCGAGCACGCCTTCGATCGTGCGCAGCCAGCGGGTGACCGCCGCGCTGCGCAACTGCGGCACGTCGGTGGGGAAGCCCTCGATGCCGAGCGCGCCTGCCCCCAGCTCCGAGACCGGGTACAAGCGGCCGAGCAGCAGCCGCGCGTCGGGTGGAGCGTCGAGCGGCAGCGAGCGGTACGGGCTGCGGCCGAGCAGCCGCTGTGCGGCGGGGTCGGGGTAATCGATGCCGTACACCCGGTTCGGCCGCTCGCGGGGCAGCGCGGCCAGCGCCGGCGTGCGCCAGGCGAACGCCTGAGCGGATGCCGTGGGGTTGAGCCCGGCGATGGCCACGACGGCGTCGAGGCTGCCGAGCGCGGTCAGGGCCACCGCCGCGGACCGTCGGTCGACGCGGAGCAAGAGCCCGGCGCCGGCGAGGGCGACGGCGCCCGCGAAGGTCAGCGTCTGCAGCGTCGCGGCGAACGCGGGCGACTGCAGCCAGGCGTGGCCGAGGGCCGCGGGCGCGACGAGCAGCGCGTGCCACGCGGCAGCCCCGGGGGCCGCGGCCCACAACGCGACGACGCCGAGCAGGGCGCAGGTCGCGGCGACGAGGGCACGGGAGCGGCGTGCGGCGGGGGCGCGCAAGGCGTCGAGGCCGAAGCCGGACAGCAGCGCGAGGGCGAAGCCGGCGAGCACCATGGCCTTCGACGGGAAGCGCAGGCCCGACAGGCCTGGCAACGCGCTCCACCACTCGAAGCCGGGCAGGTGGCGGCCCAGTGCGGCGGCGGTCGCCACCACGAGCAGCGCGCCCAGCACGGCGCGCGGCCGACGCGGCGCGAGCGCCAGGCCGGCGAGCGCCAGCGGGAGCCCCAGCACGCCGAAGTAGATCGATTGCAGCAGCGGCTCGCGGTTCTCGAACAGGTCCTGGCGCCAGCCCGGGGCGAGCGGCAGGGCGTCGAGCGACACCGCCAGCGCCCACTGGGCGAGCCCGGCCGGGTGCTGCGACCAGTAGGCCTGGGTGCGCTCGCCGAGCGCGGCGCGGGCGGAGCGCTGGCCCAGCACGAGTGTCGGCAGCCACTGCGCGGCGGCCAGCCCGAGGCCGAGCGCCACGGCCAGCGCCAACCGCGCGAGGCGTACTCGCCGGGCGCCCGACATCGTGCCCTCGTCGGCGCGCAGCGTCACCGCCACGAGCGCCGCGGCCGCGCACATCAGGAAGGCCTCGGGCGAGCCGGCCAGCAGCGGCGCCGCCAGCGCACCCGCGAGCCACAGTGGTCGGCGCGGCGCGCCGAGGCCCAGCGCGGCCAGGGCCGCCCACGGGAGCCAGGCGCTCGCGGTCAGCAGGTTGGGCATGTTCACCAGCGAGAGCAGGGTGTCGCCGCTGGACCAGCTCACGGCCGCCAGTGCGGCCGCCGCGCGCGACAGGCCGAGGCGGCGAGCGAGGACGAACAGGCCGAGCCCGGTGAAGCCGAGGTGGAGCGCCGCCGACAGCGCGACCGCGACCGGCGCCGGCAGCAGCAGCGCGAGCCAGGCCGGCGGGTAGAGCACCTGGGTGACGCCCAGCGCCAGCAGCGGCTCGCCAAACGCCGGGAACGGGTTCCACAGCGGCCATGTCCCTTCCGCGAAGCAGCGCCGCAGCACCTCGGCGCGACCGTAGAAAAGCGTCTCCAGGTCGCGCTCGAACAGCGCGCGGCCGCCGAACAGCGCTTCGCGCAGCGCGAACGCCGCCAGCGCCAGCGCGGCCGCCAGCGCCGCCATCCGTTCGCGGACGACTCCGGTCACAGCCAGCCCTTGTCGCGGGCGATGCGCGCGGCCTCGATGCGGTTGGAGGCACCCAGCTTGCCGATGGCCTCCGAGAGGTAGTTGCGCACCGTGCCCTCGGACAGCCCCAGTTCCGTGGCGATCTCGGGCGAGCTGCGGCCGAGCGCCGCGCTGCGCAGCACCTGCCGCTCGCGGTCGGTCAGCGGGCAGGCGTCGCTCCAGGCCTCGGCCGCCAGCTCGGGGTCGACAGCGCGCAGCCCGGCGGCGACCCGCCGCACAGCGTCGGCCAGCTTCGCCGACGGCGCGTCCTTGAGCAGGTAGCCCGAGGCCCCGGCGTCGAGCGCGCGGCGCAGGTAGCCCGGGCGCGCGAACGTGGTCAGGATCAGCACCCGCGTGGCCAGGCCCTTCGCGCGCAGCGCGGCCGCCAGCTCGATCCCGGGCAGCCGCGGCATCTCGATGTCGGTGACCAGCACGTCGGGGCGCAGTTCTTCGCACGCGCGCAGGGCCTCTTCGCCGTCCGCGGCGCGGGCGACCACCTCGAGGTCGGGCTCGATCTCCAGCAGCGCCGCCAGCGCGCCGAGCACCATCGCCTGGTCCTCGGCCAGCACGACCCGGATCACGGCTTCAGCGTGCGCAGCTCGAGCTGCGGCAGGTGGCGGGCGAGCAGCGGCTGTGCCGCGATCCGGCGTCGCATCTCGCGCACGGTCGGCACCTCGCGGCCCGCGACCAGGATGCGGTTGTAGTAGCGGCACACGCCCACGAACAGCGGCACGGGCAGTCCTGCCGCGATCGCGCGTCGCGCCCGTGGGCCCTCGTGAATGGTGTTGGCGGCCAGCACGCCGCCGGTGGCCACGCGGGCGACCGCGTCGCCGTAGCCGTCCTGCCAGAGGCCAGCGGGCTTGTGGATGTCGCGGTTGGGGCCGATGAACAGGTCCTCGATCACGAGGTCGAAGCGTCGCCGCTCGCGGCGCAGGTAGTCGAGCGCGTCGGCGTGGACCGTCTCCACCCCGAGCGCGTCGAGGCCGAAGTGGGTGCGGGCGGCCGCCAGCACGTCGGCGTCGAGCTCGACGCCCGTGATCTCGAGCTGTGGCTCCAGCGCCCGCAGCAGCCGCGCCGTCGCCCCCGCGCCGAGGCCGAGGATCAACGCCCGCTTCCGGCGCTCCGGGGGCAACGCCAGCAGCGGCGTCGCCAGCGCCGCCCACACGGCGCCCGTTTCGGAAGCGCTGGCGCCGACGACGGAGGCGAGCGTGCCGTCGACCCGCAACTCCAGCCCACCGCTGCCCTGGCGCACCTCCACCCGCGGCGCGGCGCTCAACGCGATCCGCTCACGACACGGCTCGCAGCCGCGGAATCTCGGCACCCACCGGCAGCGTCACCTCGACCCGGGTCCCGCCCCGGCCGTCGACGACCAGGCGGCCGCCGAGTGCCTCGATCCGCTCGCGCATGCCCGACAGGCCGCTGCCCTCGCGCACGGGGCCACCCCGTCCATCGTCCTCGACCACCAACCGGGCGACGCCGTCTTCGACGCCGAGCGCGACGCGGCAGCGGGTGGCGCGCGCGTGGCGCACGACGTTGGTGATCGCCTCGCGCAGCGCGAGCGACAGCGCCGCCTCGCGTTCGGCGCCGAGGGCCAGCGCGGGGGCGTCGGTCTCGAGCGCCACGCCCGCCGCCTCCAGCGCCAGCCGCGCCGCCGCCAGCTCGGCGGGCAGGTCGCGCTGGCGGAAACCGGCCACCGCCTTGCGGACCTCGGACAACGATTCGCGCGCGACCCGCAGCACGTCGTCGATCTCGCGGGCGGCGCGCGGCGGGTCGCGCTCGAGCAGCCGCCGCGCCAGCTCGGACTTGACCGCGATCAGCGACAGCGTGTGA
Organism: Vicinamibacteria bacterium; assembly: GCA_023701125.1. Lineage (GTDB taxonomy): Bacteria > Acidobacteriota > Vicinamibacteria > Fen-336 > Fen-336 > WYBL01. The sequence goes on from JAMPXO010000148.1 coordinate 4,212, forward strand.
CCCAGCAGGTCGTGCAGGTCGCGGCCGATGCGCTCGCGCTCGGCGGAGCGGGCGAGTCGTTCGACCTCGTCCTGGGCGAGACGCAGGCGGGCGTTCTGGCGGTTGACCTCGCCGAAGTGGATGTTGGTGAGGCCGACGACGAGCGAGCCGACGATCGCGGGGATCCAGATCGCCGGGTGCAGCCGCAGCACCGCAGCCTCCAGGCCCGCGATCGCGACGAACAGCGCGAGCCAGCGCACGGCCAGGCCGCTGGGCAGGGCGTGGCCGAGGAAGGCGGCGCCGTACACGAAGTAGCAGGAAGCGCCCGGGTTGAACGGGGCGTAGATCGCGCCCAGCGCCACCAGCCCGCCGGCGTAGGCGAGCACGTCGCGTCCGCACGCCCAGAAGCCGCGGAAGTAGAGGACGAGGAACGCGGCGAGCCCCAGCAGGTGCGCGGCCCACTCCAGCGGCCCGGCGTTGCGCACCCACGGATAGAACGGGACGAGGACGGCATACACGAGCCACGCGAACGGCGCGTAGCCGAGTTGCGGGTCGTCGGGGAGCAGGCGCAGTCGCACGGGCGTTCCCGGATGGTACGTGAGCTACTCCTCGCGCGACCAGAGCCGGGCCGCGCCGGCCAGGCAGGCGAGGCCGAACACCGCCAGCACCCCGACGTGCAGCCAGGCGCTCTGGCCGAGGTCGGCGCCGAGCGGCTTCAACGCGAGCTGCGCGTAGTGGTAGCCCGGCAGGTAGCGGGCGAAGGCCCGCAGCCCCGGCGGCAGGCCCTGGATCGGGATCCACATCCCGGACAGGAACGACATCGGCAGGTGGATCAGGTTGACCAGCGCGGGCGCGGCGTTGGGGTTGCCGACGGAGCCCAGCAGCAGGCCGAGGGCGCAGAAGGGCAGAGACCCGAGCACGATCGCCGTGGCCAGCAGCAGCCAGGTGCCGAGCGGCAGGCTGACGCCACCGAAGGCGATGCCCAGCAGCGCGAGCAGGGCGAACACGATCAGCCCGAAGGCCATGGCCATCGCCAGCTTGGCGGCGAAGTAGGCGAGCGGCGGCATCGGCGAGGCACGCTTGAGCGTCAGCCAGCCCTGGCCGCGCTCCATCGCGTAGCCGATGCCGAACGCGCCGAGCGCCACGCCCATCGCCCCGAAAGCGCCGTAGGTCGCGATCAGGTAGGTCGCCATCGGCACCGGCCCGGCCACCCGGTTGCCGAGCGAGAGGCCGAACAGCACGTAGAAGAAGGCCGGGAAGGTCACCGTCGGGATCACGAAGGCCGGCATCCGCATCAGCTTCAGGAACTCGTAGCGGGCCTCGGTCGCGAGCAGGCGGGCCTTGCGCCCGCGGCTCATCGCTGGCCCTGCCTCGAGCGCCATCAGCCCCGCCGTCGTCGTCGCGCTCATCGCTCTCCCCCCGCTGCCCCGCGGCCGGTCAATGCCAGGAACGCCTCTTCGAGTCCTGCCCCGGCGACCTCGAGCTCCGCCGCGGTCGGGTCCGCCGCCAGCAGCGCGCGCACGAGTGCGTCGGGGGCGTCGGTCAGCAGTTCTGCCCGCGCGCCCTGCCGGGTCAGCTCGCGCACGCCCGGCAGCGCGCCCAGCGCCGCGTCGTCGAGGCCCGTCAGGACCCGCACGCGGCGGCCCGAGGCCAGCCGCTTGATCTCCGTCGGCGTGCCGTCGGCGACGATGCGGCCGCGGTCGAGCACGACCACCCGTTGTGCCAGCGCGTCTGCCTCGTCGAGGTAGTGGGTGGTGAGCAGGATCGTCTTGCCGCGTGCCGCCAGCGCCCGGACGTGGGCCCAGAACGCGCGCCGGCCTTCGACGTCGAGCGCGACCGTGGGCTCGTCGAGGTAGAGCAGGTCGGGATCGCCGACGAGGGCGAGGGCGAACAGCAGGCGTTGCCGCTCGCCGCCCGAGAGCGCCCCGAATGGCCGCTCGGCCAGGCGCTCGAGGCCGGCCGCGGCCAGGGCCTCGACGACCGCGAGCGGGGCGGGGTAGTAGCTGGCGAAGACCTCCAGGTGCTCGCGCACCCGCAGCGTCTCCGGCACCCGCGCGACCTGCAGCATGGCGCCCACGCGATAGCGGCTCTCGGGCTGCCGCGGGTCGCGGCCGAAGACGCGGACGGTGCCGGCAGTGGGCGCGCACAGCCCCAGCAGCAGCCGCACGCTGGTGGTCTTGCCCGCGCCGTTGGGGCCGAGCAGCGCCGTCACCTGGCCCGCACGCAGTTCCAGGTCGATCGGTCCCAGCGCCCGCACCCGGCCGAAGTCCTTGCTCACGCCGACGAGCCGCGCCACTGCCGGCCGCTCCGCCCGCGCTCCCGTCGCCGTCGTCGCCGTGGCCATTCCGCTTGCCTCCTGCACGGGGACAAGATGCGGCCCCGCGGCTGGCGGCGGTAGTGGAGGCGATCAGGGCCGGCGGGTGACGCTTGTCACGTCGTCGCGTCAGACGACGGGTTCCGACGCCGGGATGACCTCGGCGTCGGTCCTGGGGGCGACCCCCACGGGCCGGTGGCGGTACGATCTCCTCATGTCGGCGCCCGAAGCCCACGATCCCACTCCCTCGCGCGGCGAAGAACTGGCCAACTGCCTGAGCCACGCCATGGGCCTGGTCGCGGCGCTGGTGGCCGTGCCGTTCCTGATCGCGCTGGCCGTGCAGAAGGGCCAGTCGTGGTTCCTCGTCGGCGCCTCGGTGTTCGCGGCCAGCGTCGTGCTGCTCTACGCCGGCTCCACGCTCTACCACGCGCTGCCCGCGGGCCGCGCCAAGAGCGCGTTCCGCGTGCTCGACCACTGCGCGATCTACCTGCTGATCGCCGGCACCTACACGCCGTTCGCGCTCGGCCCGCTGCGCGACCTGTGGGGCGGCACCCTGATCGGCGTGGTGTGGACCTTCGCCGCGGTCGGCGTGGTGTTCGAGATCGTCGATCGCCGCCGCCACCCGCGACTCTCGCTCGTGCTGTACCTGGCGATGGGCTGGCTGGCCGTGGGCGCGATCCGGCCGCTGTGGCTGAGCCTGGCGCCGGCCGGCTTCTTCTGGCTGATCGCCGGCGGCCTGGCCTACACCGTCGGCGCTCGTTTCTACGCCCACAAGAGCCTGCCCTACGGCCACTTCGTGTGGCACCTCTTCGTGCTCACCGGCACGGCGTGCCACTTCGTCGCCGTCCTCTACGCGGCCTGAACCAGGGAAGGTACCCGGGAGACCCGCCATGCCGCTCGCCCATGTCTACATCCTCGAGGGCCGCAGCGAAGAGCAGAAGCGGGCGGTGATCGAGAAGGTGACCCAGGCCCTGCACGAGGCGGTCGACGCCCCGAAGGACGCGATCCGCGTGATCCTGCAGGAGGTCCCGAAGGAGCACTGGGGCATCGGCGGACGCAGCGCGCGCGACCTGGGTCGCTAGAAGACGCCAGCGGAGCGCAGGAACGCGCTGACCCGGGCCGCGTACTCCGGGTGGAACTGGGCGCCGACGTGGTCGACGCCGTCTGCGACCCACAACTGCTTCGGTCCGGGGTGGGCGTCGAGCACGCGGCGCACCACGGGCTCGGGCATGCGCGGGTCGAGGCCGTCGACGATCAGGAACAGCGGCGCGCGGATGCGGCGGGCGGCCGCGACCGAGTCGATCGCGTCGGCGTCGAAGCCCGCGCGCCACTCGGCGATCCGGATCGCGAGCGGGATCAGCGGCACCCAGCGCGGCAGGCCGTAGAGGAGCTGGGCATGGTGGGCGATCGTGTCGCGGTAGGTGTCGTACGGGCACTCGGCCACGACCGCTTTCACGTCGGGCTGATCGGCGGCCGCGTGCAGCACCGCCACCGCGCCCATCGAGAAGCCGAACAGCACGAACCCGCCGCGGGCGAGGCCGGCCGCGCGCAGGTGCTCCAGGCCGGCGGTCACGTCGCGCTGCTCGAGCCCGCCGAGCGTGGTGTGGCGGCCGTCGCTGCCGCCGTGCCCGCGCAGGTCGACGGCGAGCACCGTGTGGCCGCGGGTGGCGAAGGCGCCGCCCAGGGCGAGGAAACTCTCCAGCGTGTCGCCCAGGCCGTGGGCGATCACGACCGCGGGCCGCGCCGGGTCTCCCGCCCGCAAGGCCGCGCGCAGGGCGAGGCCGTCGGCGCTGCGCAGCCGCACTTCCTGCCACGGCGCCGGCAGCGGCGAGGGCGGCACGCGCTGGACGCCGGTCATCACCACCGAGAAGGCCCACGGGATGCCGAGCAGCAGTGCGCCGCCGTAGAGCAGCGCCCGCGCCGTCCACGGGTGCGCCGAGATCCAGGCCCGGACGGCACGCACCCCGGGACCTAGAAGTTGATCTTCCGCATCACGAAGCGGGGCAGGTTGCGGATCACCAGCATGACCAGCGCCCAGATCGGCGGCGCGTAGACGACCGGCTTGCCGGCGTCGATCCCGGCCAGCACGGTGCGGGCGACCGCGTCGGGCTCGCCCGCGAACGGTGGCGGCTTCAGGCCCTCGGTCATCCCGGTCTTGACGAAGCCCGGCTTGACGCAGACGGTGCGCAGGCCGGCCGCGCGGTACTTGTGGTCGAGCGCCTCGAGGTAGCGCGAGAGGCCGGCCTTGGACGCGCCGTAGATCGCGACCGGCTTGCGGCCGCGCTCGCCCGCGACGGAGGAGAACACGCACAGCGTGCCGCCGCCGCGGGCCAGCAGCCGCTTGCGGGCCTCCTCGCAGAACGCCACCGTGTGCGCGAAGTTGACGACCAGCAGCCGCCGCGCGAAGTCGGGGTCGGCCTCGAGTTGGTCCTGGGTCGCGAACAGGCCCGCGGTGACGATCACCGTGTCGAGCCCGCCCAGCGCCTGCTCTGCCGCGCCCAGCGCGGGGGCGAAGGTCTCGGGCCGCTCGAGGTCGCAGACGGCGACGCCGATGCTGCCGGGCTTGCGGCCGCCGCGGGCCTCGGCGTCGCGCGCGCTCTTCTCGAGGTCGGCGGCGTCGCGGCCGAGCAGGAACAGCAGGTCGCCGCGCTCGGCCATCGCCCGCGCCAGCGCGCGACCCATGCCGCGGGTGGCGCCGAGGATCGCGGCCTTCACGGCCGGTCCCCGAACAGCCGCACCGACTGCGCGCTGCGCAGCCGACCCTCGGGGTCCCACTTCCTGCGCACGCGGAGGAACTCCGCGAGCCGCGGCTCCATGGCCCGGAAGTGCTCGGGCCGGGTCAACGAGTCCTTGGTGAGGTACACGCGGCCTCCTTCGGCGATCACGGCCTCGTTCAGCGCGTCGACCAGGGCCTGGGTGTCGTCGCGCAGGGCGATGTCGAGCGCGATCGAGATGCCGGGCCGCGGGAACGACAGCAGCCCCCGCCCCTCGTCGCCGCAGTCCTTGATCACGCACAGGAACGACGCGCCGCCGCGCGCGGTCAGCACGTCGAGGAAGCGGCGCGCCGCGCCCTTGCCCGCGCTGCGCGGCAACACACACTGGTACTGGGTGAAGCCGCGCGGGCCGTACAGCCGGTTCCACTCGAGCAGCATGTCGAGCGGGTAGAAGAACGACTCGGGACTGACCACCCGGCGCCGGACCCGCGGCACGTGCTGGTGGTAGTTGAAGAAGTTGAAGGCGCGTACCGTGAGCGAGCCGAGCAGCCACTCGGGCATCACGAACGGCACCGTGACGCGCAGCGCCGGTCGCGGCGGTCGTGGCGGCGCTTCTTCGGCCGTCGCCCAGCGCCCGCGGTACAGGATGCCGCGGCCGAGCGCCGCGCCGCGCGACAGGCAGTCGATCCAGCCCATCGTCATCGGCCAGTCGCGGGCGGCAGCCTCGAGCCCGTCCATGAACGCCTCGAGGTTGGGGATGCGCTCGGTCTCGCTCCAGATCCACGGCGAGGGCACCCGCCGCATCGTGAACTCGACCTCGAGGATGTGGCCGGTCAGGCCCATGCCGCCGACGGTGGCCCAGAACAGCTCGCTCTCGCGCTCGGGCGAGCACTCGACGATCTCGCCCGACGCCACTCGCAGCCTCAGCGCGGTGACGTGGCGGCCGATCGTGCCCTCGACGTGGTGGTTCTTGCCGTGGACGTCGGAGGCGACCATGCCGCCGAGCGTGACGAACTGGGTGCCCGGCGTGATCGGCGGGAAGAAGGCGCGGGGCAGGAACAGCCGTACCAGGTCGCGCAGGGTGAGGCCGGCTTCGGCCCGCAGCCGGCCGCTCGTGGGGTCGAAGCCGAGGATGCGATCGGCCAGCGTGGTGCCGGCGACGACCGGCGTCGACGGCGGGGGCAGCGCCGAGTCGCCGTACGAGCGGCCCAGGCCGCGCGAGAGCACCGCGTTGCGGGTCAGTGCCTCGAGGTCCTCCGAGCGCGCCTCGCGGCCCGGCACGGGCACCCGGCCCCAGCCCCAGAGCCGGGGCTCCTGCGGCGCAGCCACGGCCTCGCTCAAGCGCCGGCGCGCGCGAGACAGGCGCGGCGGCGGCGCAGGGGCCGGGCGATCGAGGATCGGCGCACGCGGACATTCTACGCGGGCCGTGCAGCGGAACCCGCCGGGGGTTTGGGGGCGGAGGAGCGTCCGTTTGCGACGTAGCCCCCATGGGACAGGTGGCGGGCTTCGCCCGACACCGGAACCCGATGCCGGAACCGCGCATAATCGCCGGGATTCCTATGGACCTGTCGCTCACGCGCAAGGGCGGGCTGAGCGTGCGTGCCCAACTCGCGCGCCAGTTGCAGATGAAGATCCTGGCGGGCGAGCTGGCCCCCGGCCAGCGCCTGCCCAGCGTGCGCGCGCTGGCGCGGCGACTGAAGCTGCACGCCAACACCGTCTCCGCCGCGTTCCAGGACCTGCGCCGCGAGGGGCTCGTCGAGCAGCGTCCGGGCTCGGGCGTCTACGTGCGGCGCAGCGGCCGGAAGGGGCTGGCCGAGGCCGACGCCCTCGACGAGATCATCCGCGAGGCGCTGTGGGCCGCGTTCGAGCGCGGTCACTCGGGCGCCGAGATCCGGGATGCCGTGGTGCGCTGGTTGCGCGCGTCGCCGCCGGACCGGGTCGTGGCCGTCGACTACATGCTCGACGTCGCGCAGTTGATCGCCCACGAGGCGGCGCGCGGGCTCGGAATCAAGGCCGAGGCGGCCAGCCTGCAGGAGGTCGAGCGCGAGCCCGGCCGGCTCGCGGGGGCTTTGACGCTGGTCTTGCCGCAGTACGCGGAGCAGGTCCGGCTGGCCGCCCGCGGCTCGGCCGTGGAGACGGTGAGGCTCGAGCCGTGCGACGAGGCGCGCGAGGCGCTGCGCACGCTGCCGGCCGGCTCGGTCGTGCTGGCGGTGGCCCACGCGGCGGCCGTGCTGCCTTACGCCGGCGTGCTGGCGCGCGGGCTGCGCGGCGACGAGCTGCTGGTGGAGTCGCGGTTGCTGTCGCAGGTGCCGGCGTGGAAGCGGCTGGCACCCGCCGCCGACCTGGTGCTGGCCGACGCCCTGTCCGCGCCGATCGTGCGCCGCGCCCGACCCCGGCGGCTGGTGGAGGTCGCGCTGCTGTTGCCGCCGGCGATCGCCCGCCTGCAGGACGTGCTGGGCGTCGTGGTGCCGCGGCCGGAGTGAACACCGTGGCCTGGGGCGCCGACCACACCGAGCGGATGCGGTTGCTGACGAGGGCGCTCGACCGCCAGCCGCCCGCGGCCTCGCCCGCCTTCCCCTGCCCGTACCTCGCGGGGCGCGAGGCGCGCTACGTCCACATCGTGCCGACGCCGCTCGGCCCGGGCGTGTTCCACGCGCTGATGGACCTCAACTTCCGTCGCACGGGCGAGGTCTTCTACCGCACCGCGTGCGAGGGCTGCCAGGAATGCCGCACGCTGCGCGTCGACGTGCGCGCGTTCCGCCCCGACCGGGCCCAGCGCCGCTGCATCGCCCGCAACCGCGACCTGCAAATCGAGGTCGGACCGCTGGAGCCGGACGAGGAGAAGCTCGCGCTGTACCGGCGCTACCTGGCGGAGCGCCACAACGGGACGATGACGGGCTCGCTCGACGAGTTCCGCGACTTCCTGTACGCGACCGCGGTGGAATCGCTCGAGCTGCGCTTCCGGCTCGACGGCCGGCTGGTCGCGCTGTCGGTGGTCGACGTCGAGCCCGACGCCTGGAACGCGGTCTACTGCTTCTACGATCCCGACCTCGCCCCGCGCTCGCTGGGCACGCTCAACGTGCTGACGACGATCGCCGAGTGCCGCCATCGCGGCGCCGCCTGGGCCTACCTCGGCTACTGGGTGCCGGGCAGCGACACGATGGAATACAAGTCGCGCTTCCGCCCGGCCGAGGTGCTGGTCGCTCCAGGCCGCTGGCGCCGCCTGAAGTGAGAGGCCGGCGCCGGGGGAACCTGGATGGGGGTGCGGGGGCGGAGGAGGGTGCGTAGTCCGACGTAGCCCCCGCGGGACCGGCGCC
>JAMPXO010000020.1 GCA_023701125.1 Vicinamibacteria bacterium
ACGACGTAGTCGAGCAGCACCTGGGTGGTCGTCATGCGGGCGTCGGCGGTGGCCTGCGGCAGCGTCTTGTTGACCAGGATGTCGGCGTTGTAGCTGTAGGGCAGCAGCGTCTCGTCCTGCTCCATGCGGCCGTAAGCGAGCGTCGCGCTCAGCAGGCTCTCCGCCGGCAGCTCGACGGCGAAGCTGGCCTGCAGGTTGTGGAACTGGTTGTCGGGCGACAGCGGCCGGCGGCCGTAGGTCGAGACGGCGCGATCCCACACGTCGGTCGTCGCCCCCGGCGCCTGGGTCGCGTACAGGTTCTCCCAGGTCAGGGTGTCCACCTGGTTGGCGAAGTCGGAGTACTGGTAGGAGACCTGGGCCTGGTAGCGGCCGCTGACCCAGTCCGCCGACAGCGTCAGGTCCTGGTTCACGTGGTCGACCGGCTCGGTGAGCTGGACGCCCAGCGTGCGCGGCGGACGGTCGCCGATCGGGCCGTAGCCGACCTTCAGGCCGTCGCGGGTGCGCCGGTCGTAGACGGCGCCGAGGGTCAGGTGCTCGATGCCCTCGTACTCGAAGCCGACGTTGCCGAACGCGTTCTGCGTCGCGAGCGCGGTGGGGGCGAGGCTGCCCGCCTGCCAGGCGGCGATCAGCAGGTCCTGGGCCCCCACGTTGGGCGCGTCCGCCGCCACCGTGTTGAGCTTCTTGAAGGTGATCGGCACGTTGGAGCCGACCTCGAGCAGGCCGGGGCCGCGCAACAGGTACGGGGTCTGGGCCTTGTTGCTGTAGTTGTGGGGGACGTTCGTCCAGTCGACCGTGGCGCGCCAGGCGCCGAACTGGCCGCCGCGGGCGAACAGCCGCTGGTCGTCGAGGCTGACGTTGGAGCCGCTGAAGTCGAAGTAGCGCCTCGTGGCCGTGTCGAACACGCTGAGCGTGAGGAGCGGCACGAAGGCGTCGTCGTCGAGGTCGCGGTACTCGGTGAGCTTGCTCGAGTCCGTGTCGTTGTCGACGGCGCGGGCGCCGGTGCTGACGGTGCCGGAGACCTGCACGGTCTTCGGCTCGTCCGCGGCGGCGACCGCGGTCAGCAGCAGGCTGACGGCGATCAGGGCGATCCCGGGTTTGGCGTTCATGGCGTGCCTCCTCTACCGCGTCTGCTTCGCGCCCGACGGGTGGTTCGAGCCGTGGGTCGTGATGTGGCAGTTGACACAGCCGCCGCCCAGCGGGTTGTTGGTGCGGTTGTAGCGGGGCAGGTTGATGTGTCCGCCGTAGGAGTGGCAGCTCAGGCACAAGAACGAGTCCTTCGCCGTCAGCAGGTTGCGGTTGCTCGATCCGTGCGCCTCGTGGCAGTTCGCGCAGCTCTCGCGCACCGGCGCGTGCTCCCACAGGAACGGCCCGCGCTTCTCGGCGTGGCAGGTCGTGCACGTCTCGTTGAGCGTGTTCTTGACCAGCAGCGCCTGCTTCGAGCCGTGCACGTTGTGGCAGCTCGCGCAGTCCATGGCACCCTCGCGGACGGGGTGGTGGGAGGCCTTCATCATGTTGCCGCGGACCTCGCCGTGGCACTCGTAGCAGGTCTCCGGGCCCGACGCCTTCTTCAGCATCGCGCGCTCGCTCTTGTTCGCCATCACGTCGTGGCACGACGTGCAGCTGACGTCGCCCTGGTTGTGGGCGCCCGCCTTCCAGCCCATCCGCGGGCCGCCCTGGTGGCACTGCAGGCAGACCGCGGACTGCTGCGGCGTCGTCAGCCTGGAGAACGCCAGCTCGGCCGAGGGGTTCTCGACGTGCTTGCTGCGCGGACCGTGGCAGCTCTCGCACTGGTTCGCTTCCGCCGTCCCGTGCCCGAGCGCCTTCGCGTGGAGGGTCGGACCGAAGCCCTTGACCGCGTCTTCGTGACAGGTGGCACAGGTGGAAACGTCGTTGACGAAGGTGGCCCCGTCGAAGGCGGGGTTGATCGCGACCCAGTCGACGGTCTTGTCCGGCGTCTTCGCCGCGGCCACCGCCGACACCAGGGCCAGGCAGCCCGCCAGCGCAAGCCCCACGGCCCAGCGCCGACGATCGTTGTGTCCTCGCATTGCTCCTCCACTGCCAGGCCTCGGCTCCGAGCGGGACACGGAGCGAGAACCTCGCCTGCGATGAGAATCGGCCCGGAGGCCGAGGAGCGCCGCTGAAGAGTCCCTGAACAGCCGTTCAGGGAGACCGCGTGACGCGGATCGCCAACGATAACGCATCGCGTCACGCCCCGCACGGGCGAAGACGCACGGCCTGCGCCGTGCCGGAAGAGTTTGCCGCCGACCGCACCGGCTGCCGGGTTTTTCCGTCGGCACGGACCCCTCCGCCGATGGCTCGGTTCTGGCATGTGGCTCGCGAATGCTGCTACAGCCGTTCGATCAAGGGGGATTCATGCGCATGACCAGGCCGTTTTTGAGCACTACCGCGCCTCTGCGCGCGCTCGTCCTCGGGATGGCGCTCCTGCCGCTCGCGGCGGGCCCGGCCCTGGCCCAGGACACGGCGCCCGCCGAGGAGCCTCGGTCGGACCAGGCCAGCGAGATCGAGTTCCGCTGGGACACCACCGTGTCCTACGGCCTCGCCTTCCGGACGGCCGAACGCAACCTCGACATCGTCGGCCTGACCAACGGCGGCAAGGCCTTCTCGGTCAACGGCGATGACGGCAACCTGAACTACGACAAGGGCATCTACAGCAACGCGATCAAGGCCACGACCGAGGCCGAGCTGCGCTTCAAGAAGAAGTTCGGCGCGTTCGTGCGGGCCTTCGCCTACTACGACTACGAGAACGAGGAGGGCGACCGCGCCCGCACCCCGCTGACCGAGGACGCTCTCGAGCGGGTCGGCACCCGAATCGAGCTGCGCGACGCCTTCGGCTTCGCCAAGTTCGACCTCGGCAGCGTGCCCGTCGAGCTGCGCGTCGGCCGCCAGGTGGTGAGCTGGGGCGAGTCCACGTTCATCCAGAACGGCATCAACGTGATCAACCCGGTCGACGTCAGCGCCTTGCGCGTGCCCGGCGCCGAGCTGCGCGAGGGCCTGCTGCCGGTCGGCATGGCCTACACCTCGATCGGCCTGACCAAGGCCATCTCGCTCGAGGGCTTCTACCAGTGGGAGTGGGAGCCGACGATCATCGACCCGCCCGGCACCTACTTCTCGACCACCGACCTCGCCGGCCGCGGCGGCTCGCGGGTGATGCTGGGCTTCGGCGCGGTGCCCGACCGGATCGCGATCGCGCCGGTGCCCACCAACCCGATCGGCTTCGTCGTGCAGCGCCAGGCGGACCTGGAGGCGGACGACCAGGGCCAGTACGGCGCGGCGATGCGCTTCTTCGTGGACTCCCTGGGCGGCACCGAGTTCGGCCTGTTCTACGTCAACTACCACTCGCGGGTGCCGATCATCAACGCGGTGACCGGCCAGTTCGGCTCGATCCTGCCTCCGGGCACGCCCGGCGTCGTGCCGCCCGGCCTCAACTACGCGGCCTCGGCCCGCTACTTCCAGAGCTACCCCGAGGACATCAAGCTGCTCGGCCTCAGCTTCAACACCCAGCTCGGTCGCACGGGCATCGCGCTGCAGGGCGAGATCGCGCACCGCAAGGACGTGCCGCTCCAGGTCGACGACCTCGAGCTGCTGTACGCCGCGCTGACCCCGCTGCGCCGGGTCACGATCCCGGCCTACGCGCGGCTCGCAGCCGTCGGTGGCCTGCTGGCCCAGACCGGCCAGCTCGGCGCCTACGAGTTCAGCACCGCGAGCACGCCGCGGATCATCGACGGCTACCGCCGCTTCGACACCACCCAGTACCAGATGACGGCGACCAAGGTGTTCGCCAACCTGCTCGGCGCCAACCAGGGCACGCTTGTGGCCGAGGCCGCGGTCAGCACCGTCCACGACATGCCGGAGAAGTCCGAGCTGCGCCTCGACGGCCCGGGCACCTACACCTCGGGCAACAGCATCCACCAGCAGGCCGGCCTGCAGCCGGGCACCGAGCCCGAGTCGGCCTTCCCGGACGCGACGTCGTGGGGCTACGTGGTCGCCGGCCGCCTCGAGTACAACAACGTGTTCAGCTCGGTCAACCTGATCCCCCGCTTCTCCTGGGCGCACGACGTCAGCGGCATCTCGCCGGGCCCCGGCGGCAACTTCCTCGAGGGTCGTCAGGCCCTCACGGTGGGCCTGACGGCGAACTACAAGATCAACTGGGAGTTCGACGTCAGCTACACGGCCTACGCCGGCGCAGGGCGCTACAACCTGATCGCCGACCGCGACTTCTTCGCGACCAACGTCAAGTTCTCCTTCTGAGTAGCGAAAGGATCGACCCCATGCGTGGAAAGACTCCCCTGGTGGCCGGCGCGCTGGTCCTGGCCCTGGCGGGCCTCGGTTCGGCCCAGCTGGCGCCCTCCGACGTGGCCCGGCTCGGCAACGACCTGACGCCGCTGGGCGGCGAGAAGAAGGGCAACGCCGACGGCACGATCCCGGCCTGGGACGGCGGTATCACCAAGCCCCCGGCCGGCTACAAGCCCGGCATGCGTCACATCGACCCGTTCGCGGCCGACACCGTGAAGTTCACGATCACGGGCGCCAACATGGGCGAGCACGCGGCCAAGCTCACCGAGGGCCACAAGGCGCTGCTCAAGGCGTACCCGTCCTACAAGATGAACGTGTACCCGACGCGGCGCAGCGCGTCGGTGCCGGCCCGGATCTACGAGGCCACGAAGAAGTCGGCAGCGACCGCCAAGCTCGGCCTCAACGGCAACGCGGTCGAGAACTCGGTGATCGGCATCCCGTTCCCGGTGCCGACGGAGGGCCTGCACCCGATCTACAACCACCTGCTGCGCTATCGCGGCGAGCAGGGCCACCGCCAGTTCATCCAGGCGGCGCCGACCCGCGGCGGCAACTACACGCTGGTCGAGTTCGAGGAGGACTTCTTCTTCCCCTACACCCAGAAGAACGCGACCGAGGCCTCCGTCAAGAACCGCATCCTGCTGTTCCGCCAGAAGGTGCAGGCGCCGGCGCGGCTGGCGGGCGGCATCCTGCTGGTCCACGAGACGCTGAACCAGATCAAGCAGCCGCGCGACGCCTGGGTCTACAACCCCGGCCAGCGCCGCGTGCGCCGCGCCCCCAACGTCGCCTACGACAACCCGGGCACGGCCTCGGACGGCATGCGCACCTCGGACAACCTCGACATGTTCAACGGCGCGGTCGACCGCTACGACTGGAAGCTGGTCGGCAAGAAGGAGATGTACGTCCCCTACAACTCCTACAAGATGAACAGCGACAAGCTGAAGTACAAGGACCTGCTGACGCCGCTGCACATCAACCCCGAGCCGCTGCGCTACGAGCTGCACCGGGTGTGGGTGGTCGACGCCACGCTGAAGGAAGGCTCGCGCCACATCTACAAGCGCCGCACGTTCTACATCGACGAGGACTCGTGGCAGATCCTGGCCGTCGACCAGTACGACAACCGCGACCAGCTCTGGCGCCTGTCCGAGGCCTTCTCCCTGAACTACTACGAGGTGCCGCTGGTGTGGGCCGCCGCCGAGGTCCACACCGACCTGCAGGCCGGCCGCTACATCGCGTACGGCCTGTCGAACGAGACCGTCCCGTTCAACTACGCGAGCACCAAGCTGACCGAGGCGGACTTCGCCCCGGACGCGCTGCGGCGCGAGGGCGTCCGCTAGTCCTTCCCCGTCCCCGGCCGGGCCTGCGCGCGAGGCCCGGCCGGTTCCCCACGTTCGCTCCTCACGACCCGCCTTCGACGGAGGCCCCATGCACAAGGCTGCCCGCCTCGTCGCCCTCGCCCTCGCGTTCGGCTGTACCGCCGGCGCCGCGCCGCCGCCCGGCGGCGAGACCTCCGTGCTGATGCCGCTGGCCGCGAAGTCGCTGCTGCTCGACGTGGAGGCGGCCGGAACCCGCCTCGTCGCGGTCGGCGAGCGCGGCCACGTCCTGCTCTCGGACGACCAGGGCGGCACGTGGCGCCAGGTCGTGGTGCCGACCACCACGCTGCTGACCGGCGTGGCCTTCGCGGACGCGAAGCTCGGTCTCGCCGTGGGCCACGACTCGACGATCCTGCGCACGACCGACGGCGGCGAGAAGTGGATGGTCGTCCACAGCGACGTGGAGGCCGACGCGCCGCTGTTCGACGTGTTCTTCGCCGACGCCTCGCGGGCGTTCGCGGTCGGCGCCTACGGCTCGTTCCTGGAGTCGAAGGACGGCGGCACGAGTTGGGAGCCACGGCCCATCGCCGAGGCCGACGCTCACTACCACCACCTCGCGCGGGCGGCGGACGGCGCGCTCTACCTCGCCGCCGAGGGCGGCCTGCTGCTGCGCTCGGACGACAGCGGCGACACCTGGCGCGAGTTGGCCGTACCGTACCAGGGCTCGCTGTTCGGGACCCTGCCGCTGGCCGGCGAGAACGTGCTGCTGTTCGGGCTGCGCGGCCACGCGCTGCTCTCCGCCGACGGCGGGCGCAACTGGACGCCGCTGGAAACCGGCGTCGACACCATGCTGACGGGCGCCACCCGCCTGAAGGACGGCCGGCTCGTGATGGTCGGCCTCGCCGGCGTCGTGATGGTCAGCGCCGACGAGGGCCGGACCTTCACGCCGCACCAGCAGGGCGACCGCATGGGCCTGCAGGCGGTACTGGCCACTCCCGACGGCGGCGTCGTGGTCTGCGGCGAGCCCGGCGTGCACAAGCTGGCGCCGGCGGCGCTGGCCGCCGCCCCGCGGGCAGAGGGAACGCGATGACGAGCCGGCTCGAGAACCTGATCTTCGGCCACCGCACGCTGGTGCTGGTGCTGTTCGCGGTCATCACAGTGCTGCTCGGCGCCAGCGCCTCGCGGCTGCGGGTGGACGCCGGCTTCGCCAAGCTGCTGCCGCTGCAGCACGACTACATGAAGACGTACATCCAGTACCGCGACGAGTTCGGCGGCGCCAACCGGGTGCTGGTCGCGCTCAAGGTCCGCGAGGGCGACATCTTCACGCCCGAGTACTTCGCGACGCTGAAGGCCGTGACCGACGACGTGTTCTTCATCCCCGGCGTCGACCGCTCGCGCGTCAGCTCGCTGTTCACGCCCAACGTGCGCTTCACCGAGGTGGTCGAGGACGGCATCTCCGGCGGCAACGTGGTCCCGGCGGACTTCCAGCCGACGCCGGAGGGCCTGGCCAAGGTCCGCCGCAACCTGCTGAAGTCCGGCTACGTGGGCCGGCTGGTGGCCAACGACTTCACCGCGGCGCTGGTCAGCGCGGAGCTGCTCGAGATCGACCCGCGCACCGGCGCCCGGCTCGACTACATCCACGTCGCCGAGCAGCTCGAGGCGATCCGCCTGAAGCACTCGACGAGCCAGGTCGGGCTCGAGTTCGACTACCACATCCTCGGCTTCGCCAAGGTGATCGGCGACATCGCCGCCGGCGCGCGGCGGGTCGTGCTGTTCTTCGTGATCGCGTTCTTCATCACCGCGGTCTTCGTCTTCGTCTACTCGCAGTCGATCGCGCTGACCGTGATCCCGCTGCTGTCGTCCGTGATCGCCGTGGTGTGGACGATGGGGCTGCTGCCGCTGCTCGGCTACGGCATCGACCCGATGTCGATCCTGGTCCCGTTCCTGGTGTTCGCGATCGGCGTCAGCCACGGCGTGCAGATGATCAGCGTGCACCGCGCCGAGTTCTGGTTCGGCCACACGGGCGAGCCGGCCGCGCGGGCCGCCTTCCGCAAGCTGCTGATGCCCGGCAGCACCGCGCTGCTGACCGACTGCATCGGCTTCGTCACCATCCTGCTGATCGACATCCAGATGATCCGCGAGATGGCGATCACGGCTTCGCTCGGCGTGGTGATGATCCTGTTCACCAACATGCTGCTGGTGCCGCTGCTGCTGTCGTGGGTCCACCACGACGAGATCTACCTGCTGCAGCTCAAGCGCCGTCACGGCCACGTCGAGCCGCTGTGGAAGGCGCTGGCCAGCCTGGCGCGCCCGCGGCGGGCGGCCGTGGTCGGCGTCGTGGCGCTGCTGCTGCTGGCCTGGGGCTACCCGAAGTCGAACCAGGTGCAGATCGGCGACCTGCACGCGGGCGTGCCCGAGCTGCACGCCGACTCCCGCTACAACATCGACACCGACGTCGTGACCAGCCACTTCTCGATCGGCGTCGACCTGCTGACGGTGATCGCCGAGGCGCCGCCGCAGGCGTGCACCGACCACGCCGTGATGAGCGTGATCGACCGCTTCGAGTGGCAGATGCGGAACGTGCCCGGCGTGCAGTCCGTCGTCGGCCTGCCGACCGTCGCCAAGCTGCTGACCGCGGGCTGGAACGAGGGCAGCCTGGAGTGGCGAATGCTGCCACGCGACACCTCGCTGCTGGCCCAGGCGGTGACCTACGTCGACACCTCGACCGGCCTGCTCAACTCCGAGTGCAGCGTGATGCCGGTGCTGATCTTCACGACCGACCACAAGGCGCAGACGATCGATCGCATCGTCGCCGAGGTGAAGTCCTTCCAGGCCGGCCACGGACACAAGGACGTCACGTTCCGGCTCGCCACCGGGAACCTGGGCGTGATGGCGGCCACCAACGAGGAGGTCGCGTCGGCCCAGTTCCCGATCCTGCTCGGCATCTTCGGCGCGGTGATCGCGCTGTGCCTGGTGAGCTTCCGTTCGTGGCGGATCGCGCTGTGCATCGTGGCGCCGCTGGCGCTCGTGTCGCTGCTGGCCTACGCGCTGATGGCGGTGCTCGAGATCGGGCTGAAGGTCTCGACGCTGCCGGTCGCGGCGCTCGGCGTCGGCATCGGCGTCGACTACGGGATCTACATCTTCGGCCGCATGGCCGCGCTGCTGCGCGCCGGCGAGCCGCTGGAGCAGGCCTACCACGAGGCGCTGGCGACGACCGGCAACGGCGTCATCTTCACCGGCCTGACGCTGGCTGCCGGCGTCGCCACCTGGATCTTCTCGCCGCTCAAGTTCCAGGCGGACATGGGCATCCTGCTGACGTTCCTGTTCCTGTTCAACATGCTGGGAGCGATCCTGCTGCTGCCGGCCCTCGCCCGCTTCCTGCACGCGGACCGCGCCGTGGAGTTGCCCCCGGCAGCCTGAGCGGCGGACCGCGCGGGCGCTCGGCTATCCTTCGGGGCACGGAGCCCCCGTGAACAAGCGACCGGCTCGCGCGCTCGTCGTCGTCGTCCTGCTGGCTTCCGCGGCTGCGGCCGAAATGCCGGAGCCGGCGACCCTGGCCGACCTGCGCCGCGCGTGCGTCGAACAGCCCGCGGCCTACGTCGCGTCGGCGGACGCATGGCTCGCGGGCGAGCGCGCCCGCGCCGACCCGGCCTGGCGTCGCGACATCCTCCAGCGGCTGGCCGCGGCGGGCGTGCTGCTCGCTCGCGAGGCTCCCGTCGAGCGCGCCGCCCGCGGGCTCGAGGCACTGGCTGCCACGGACCCGATCGCTCGCGCGTACGCGAGCTTCTCGCGGGCCTCTTTCTGGGCCGAGTCGGGGCGCTTCGAGGAGGCGCTGGCGGCCGCCACCACCGCGGCCACCGCGCTGCTCGCGACAGGCGACCCGGAGCTGCGCGCGATCGCGGAGCTCGAGTTGTGCGACGTGGCCGCCCGCAGCGCCCGCCACGACGTGGCCGAGCCCCACTGCGCCGAGGCGCGCCGGTTGTGGGCGCCGCGCGGCGACAGCTTCCAGGTGGCGCGGATCGACAACTTCCTCGGCCTCGCGGCCCGCGAGCGCGGTCGCACCGACCAGGCGATCGACCACGCGCTACGGGCCCGCGACGGCTTCGCGGCCGCGGGCTTCCCTTCGCTCGCGCGGATGGTCGAGGACAACCTGGCGGCGCTCTACATCGACCGCGGCGACGGCGCGAAAGCCCTCGCCCTGGCCGAGCGCGCCCTCGGCCACGAGCTGGCCACCGGCAAGGCGCAGCACGCCGTGATCTCGCGGCTGCACGTGGCGCAGGCGCTCTCGCTGCTGGGGCGCCACGCCGAGGCCCGGGCCGCGATCGAGGCGGTGATCGCCGAAGCCGGCAAGCTCGGCTACGACACCGTGCTGCCGGAAGCCCACCGCGCCCGGCTCGAGATCGCGGTCGCTTCCGGTGACCCGGCGCGAACGCGGGCCGCGGCGGCGGCCCTGATCGCGACCCTCGAGCGCACCGTGGGCCAGATGCGGGCTGACGCGGTGGCCGAGATGCAGGCGCGTTACCGCGCCCTGGAGCAGCAGCGCGAGATCGACCGGCTCGCCCAGGAGAACCGCGTCCAGCGCCTCAACCTCGCCCTGGTCGCGGTCGCCGGGACCGGCCTGCTCGCCGTCGCCATCCTGCTCGTGCTGCTGCTCCGCGCGGGCCGCCGCCGCGAGGCGGAGTTGCTGACCCTGTCGCGGACCGATTCGTTGACCGCGACGGCCACCCGGCGCGCGTTCTTCGAGGACGTGGCGCGGGCGTTCGCCCGCTGGCCCTCGCCGTCCGCGCTGCTGGTGATCGATGCGGACCACTTCAAGCGCCTCAACGACAGCCACGGCCACCTCGCCGGAGACCGCGCCCTGCTCAGCCTCGTCGCGCGCATCAGGGGACAGATCCGGGCCAGCGACCGGCTGGGCCGGCTGGGCGGCGAGGAGTTCGGCCTGGTGCTGCCGGACGTGACGCGGGAGGAAGCCGCGCAACGGGCCGAGGCGATCCGCCGCGTGGTGGCCGAGACGCCCCACGACGTCGGCGAGGCGAAGGTGGCGCTGACCGTGAGCCTCGGCGCGGCGATGCTCGACCGACCGCGGCACGCCAGCGTGGAGCAGTGGCTGGCCGCGGCCGACGCCGCGGTCTACGCCGCCAAGGAAGCCGGCCGCGACCGCGCCCTGTTCGCCGACCCCGCGCTCTAGGGCTGGTCCAGCACGTCCGCGGCGCGGGCGAGGGCGCCGGCCAGCAGCGCCGCCTGGGACGCGGCGCGTCCCGCGTCGCCCGCTTCCACCGCCTCGCGCACGCCCGGCAGCGTCATCGCCTCGTACGACGGCCGCGGGGCGTAGACGAGGTGGCGGAAGAACGGCCGGCCCGGGATGCCGGCCGGCTCCAGCAGCGCGCGCTCGGCCGCCAGCGCGTTCCGCGTGCGCGCGCGGTCGGTCGCCGCGTCGCCGGACGCCGCCGCGCGCGGTGCGGCCGCCAGCCGCTGCGCCGCCACGCGAGCGGCGCCGAGGTCGAGCGCCATCCCGCGCGCCCGCGCCTCGGCCGCGACGTCGTCGAGGTAGGACAGCACGTCGCGGCCGTACGCGCCGTAGTCGAAGGCCGGCACGTCGGCGTTGGCGAGGCGCAGCGCGAGCAGCCCCCACAGCCGCACCATCGCGGCGTTGTAGGCGAAGCCCGGGTCGCCGAAGCGCCGGCTCCACTCGTGGCTGTCGTGGCTCGAGTGGTACACGCCGTAGGGGCCGTCGAAGATCATGTCGAGCGACGCGATCCCCAGGTGGTTGAAGAAGACCGTGTAGTCGCTGCCGCTGCCGAGCACGCGCACCACCGGCTCGCCGTCCTCCACGCCGACGCGGGTGCCGTAGCTGCGCACGTTGTCGCCCTCGCCGCCGCGCCACACGTCGTACACGCTGCCGCGCCCCTTCGGGTCGGCCACGTCGCGGGCCGCCTCGCGCACCAGCGCTCGCAGCGCCGGCACCGCATAGGCCGAGAGGCGATCGCCGGAGGCCGCCGCGTCGACGTTCAGCACGGCCACGGCATCGCGGGCGAGCCACGCGGCGTGCTGCTCGCCCCACTCGGTCGAGCCGGTCAGGGTGAACTCCTCCGCGTCCCAGAACGCGATCAGGATCGTGCGCCGCGGCCGCATCCCGGCCCGCGCCAGCTCGCCCAACGCGCGCGCCAGCTCCAGGCCCGCGGCCGTGCCGGAAGACGGGTCCACGCCACCGAACACCCAGGCGTCGTGGTGATTGGAGAGCAGCACGACCTGGCGCGCGACCTCGGGGTCGGGGTCGGCGCCCGGGAGGCGCGCGATCACGTTGCGGATCGGCCTCACCTCGCGCGAGACATCGACCTTGACCCGCACCTTCGCCGGGCCGGGCCCGACGTGGTAGGTGAACGCGCCGCCACCCTGCCACTCGCGGGTCGGCCGCACCGGCCCGCCCAGCGCCTGCAGGATCTCGCGCGCGTCGCGGAAGGCGAGCGGCGCGCTGGGGATCCTCGGCAGGATCGTGGACTCCGCCTCCGCGATGCGCCGCGCGCCCGGCGTCGACGGCCAGCCCGGGGTCAGCGGGTCGCCCGGGACCACGAAGTCGTACACGTTGGCCCCGCGCTGCACGTGGGTCTCGTCGCCCCACGGCCCCTGCGGGTACACGTCCCCCTGGACGTGGCCGTCCTCCTCCGGGTCCGAGTAGGTGAGCAGCGCAGCGACGCCGCGGCGCTCGGCCTCCTGGCTCTTGCCGCCGCGATAGCCCTTGAACGAGCGGGCCAGCGCGACCTTGCCGCGCACGTCGACGCCCAGCGCCGCCAGCGCGTCGTAGTCGGCGGCGCGCCCGAAGCCGACGTAGACGACCTCGGCCTCGACTTCCCCGCTCTTCGCGTAGGCGTGCCACGCGGGCTCGGCCGGCCGTTGCGTCGACGAATCGCCCGCGATCGCCTGCTCGGTCCGCGCCAGGCGGATCGCGCGCGGGGCGAGCAGCTCGACCTCGACCTGGCGCGGGGCCGACAACAGCACGTCGTACGTGGGCGTCTCGACCTCGAGCCCGGCCGCACGCAACTGCGCGGCGACGTACCCGGCGACGAGGGCACCCCCGGCCGTGCCGGCGACGTGCGGCACCCGAGTCAACTCCTCGTGCAGCGCCTCGATCCGCGCGGGCTCGGGCAGCGCGAACAGCCGTCGCTCGGCCTCGCGCTGGCGTGCGCTCGCCGCGGCCGTGAACCCCGGCAGCGCCTGGCCCGCGACCGGCCCCGCCACCAGACCGGCAACGACCCTCAGGATCCATGTCCGCGCAGTCCGCTTCATCGCTCCTCCATGTCCGTTCCGGCCGCGCGGCGAGCCTGGAGGGAGCGGCAGCGCCCAACGAGCGCGCGCAGGGCAGGCCCCGCGGGCGAGGCGGCCACGCGGCACTTGAGATCGACGACCTCCGCCCGCAGCCTGCGCCGCCAGCCCACGCGGCGGCTCCTCGCCCGCCACCCGAACGGGTTCGCCACGTCGGTGCGTTCGCCCGCGAGCGGCGAGACGGCGGTGAAGACGGTGAACCGCCCCGGAACCACGTCGGCCGCCAGGATCGCCTCGAAGGCTGCCGCGCAGTCCTCGTGCGAGAGCCAGTGTGCCCGCTCCTCGGGCGCTCGCGCGGGCCGGTCGGGCCAGGTGACGGCCCCCAGCCGCACGCAGGCCACGTCGATGCCGGCCGCGGCGGCCTGCCGTCCGGCGGCCTCGATCGCGAGGTTCATCGCCCCGTGCGAGAGCGCCTCCGGGCTCGATCGCGGCGCCCCGCCGGCTCTGGCCGCGGCCGCCGACGCGTAGACGGAACTGAGCAACACGAGCTGGGACAGGCCGCCGCCGACCGCCGCGTCGATCACGGTGCGCGTCATCTCGAGGTGAACCGCGCGCCAGCGCCAGGCCACCTCGTCCTCCGCCGCCGGATCGACGCACGCGACCCGCAGGATGGAGGCGAGGTTCACCCATCGCTCCGCCAGCGGGACCGCGTTCCCGAGGGCCGCAGCGTCGCGCACGTCGAGTTGCTCGCGGTCGGTGAAGACGGCCCGCGGTCCACCCACCGCGCGCGTCTTCAGCACGCGTCCCACCCGCCCGGTCCCGCCCAGGACCAGGACCGGCCACCGGCCGTCCGAGTTCGTCTCTTGCTCCAGCAGGAGCAGATCGTCTCCCGCGCCGGCCCTGCGGGCAACGGAAAAAGTCGCCCGCTGCGGCTATCGTTCGCGGGCGAAAGGGGGGTGGCGACATGTGCGGGATCGCGGGTGAATGGCGCTTCGACGGCCGGCCGGCCGACCGTCGCGCCGTCCGGGCGATGACCGCGCGCCTCGCCCACCGCGGGCCCGACGGCAGCGGGTTCCACTTCGACGGCGGGCTGGGCCTCGGCCACCGGCGCCTGGCGCTGATCGACGAGGCCGGCGGTGGCCAGCCGCTGACCAACGAGGATCGCAGCCTGTGGGCCGTGTGCAACGGCCACGTCGACGACGCACCGGAACAGGCGGCGTGGCTGCGTCGCCGCGGTCATCGGCTGCGCACCGGCAGCGACTGCGAGGTCCTGCTCCACCTCTACGAGGAGGCGCCCACGACCTTCGTGGAGCGCCTGGGCGGGATGTTCGCGTTCGCCCTGTGGGACGCGCGGCGGCGCCGGCTGGTGCTGGCCCGCGACCCGTTCGGCATCAAGCCGCTCTACTACACGCTCGACTCGCGCGGCGTCCGCTTCGCCTCGGAACCCGGACCGCTGGTCGCGGTGACAGGCTTCGATCGCCGCCTCGACCCGCTCGCGTTGCGCGACTGCCTGCTCCGACTCGCGATCGACGACACGCGCTCGATCTACCGCAACGTGCGGCGCCTGCCCGCGGGCCACGTGCTCGTGCTCGAGGCCGGTACGGCGGCCGTGCCGCGCCGCTACCACCACCCGCCGCTGGCCCGGCGCGTGGCCGTCGCCGGTCGGCCCGAGCCGGCCGCCCGCGCGCTCGTCCGCCGGCTCGACGAGTGCGTGGCGCGCGCGCTACGGGCGGACCGACCGGTCGGCGCGTTCCTCAGCGGCGGCCTCGACTCCAGCGCGATCGTGGCGCTGGCCAGCCGCCGGGTCGCCAGGCTGCCCACGTTCTCCGCGCGCATCCTGGCGCCCGGTTTCGACGAGGGCCGATTCGCACGGGCCGTCGCGGAGCGCTTCGGAACCGAGCACCACGAACTCGAGATCGACGCCGCAAGCGTGTCGGCGGCGCTGCCCGCGCTGCTCGATCGCCTCGACGAGCCGTTCGCCGACGCCTCGGTCGTGCCCACCCACCTGCTCGCCCGCTTCGCCCGCAAGCGGGTCAAGGCCGTGCTCGGCGGCGAGGGCCTGGACGAGTTGCACGGCGGCAACTTCTGGCACCGCCGCCCGGGCGCGGCCCGCGACGGCCTCACGTCGTGGCCGGGCTCCGTCGGCGCGGGCGCCCTCGGCGGCCTGCCGACCGCCGCGCTGCGGCGCGAGATCGCGTCGGCCGCAGAGCCGGAGGCGGAACCTGTCGACGGGCGTGGCGCGCGCGAACGCCGGCTGCGCGCGGATCTGCGCCACTACCTGCCCGCCGACCTGCTGCACAAGTGCGACCGCGCCTCCATGTGGGCCGGGCTCGAGATCCGGGTGCCCGCGCTCGCGCGCCCGTTCGCCGACCACGCCACGGCGCTGCCCGTCGCCTGGCGCGTCGACGCGCGCGAGGGCAAGAAGCTGCTCCGACGCGCGTTCGCGGGGCTCCTGCCGGAGGTGGTGTCGACGCGGCCGAAGCAGGGCTTCGCGCTGCCGATCGACGTCTGGCTGTGGCAGCCGGGTCCGCTGCGCGAGCAGGTCCGCGCCGAGTTGTTCTCGGCGCGCTGCCGGCAGCGCGGGTTGTTCTCCGCGCGCTACGTGCGCCGGCTGTGGGACGAACACGAGCGTTTGCAGGCGCTGCACGGCTACCGGCTGTGGACGCTGTTCGTGATCGAGGCCTGGCACCGCCGCCACCTGGATGGCGCGCCCGCGGAGATCCCCGCGTGAGCGGCGCCTGGCGGCGCTACGTCGGCTGCTTCGCGCACCCGCGTCGGCTGCTCGCCTGGGCTGCCCTGGCGGCCCTGGCGCGGATCTTCACGCTGGTGCCGATCCCGCTGCTGGTCGAGGGCACGCTGTCGCGCGCCCGCGGCGGATCCCCCGTGGCCGACCTCCTGATCCCGGGCGTCGCGATGCTGCTGCTGCAGGCGGCCGGCGGCGCGCTCCACCTGTGGAGCCGCGGCCGCATCCTGGCCGCGGTCCGCGAGGTGACGGTGGAGCTCCGCGACGCAGGGCTGCGCAAGCTGCTGAGCCTCGGTCCTCAGCGCGCCGAGGCGCTGGGCAGCCCGACCCTCCACGACCGCGTCGTGCACGAGACCGAGCGGATCGACGGCGCCGCTCGCGTGCTGCTGGTCGACCTGGTGCCTGGCGGCGCCGCTGCCGCCGGCCTCGCGCTGGCCCTGCTCGCGCTCGACGCGCGCCTGCTGCTGGGACTCGCCGCGCTGGCGCCGCCGTTCCTGCTCTCCGAGCGCCGCCTCGCGCCGGCCCTCGGCGAGGCCGCCTTTCGCCGCAACCGCGCCTACCAGGCCTTCAGCCAGTCGGTGCTGCGCGGCCTGCGCGCGCTGGGACTCGTCCACGCCCAGGGCGCCGGCCCGTGGCTGCTCGACCGCCAGCGCGTCGACCTGCACGCGTTGACGGCGGCCACCGCGCGCGCGATCGGGCTCGGCGAGCGCAGCCGCGGCCTGCAGCAGGCGCTGATCGGGCTCGGCAGCGTGGTGATGCTGGTGGCGGGCGCGCTGTGGGTGTCGCGCGGCGAGTTGAGCTTCGAGGAACTGGCCGGCTTCTTCGCGGGCCTCGCGCTGATCCGCGGTCCGGCGGTCGCCGTGCTGGCGAGCGCGCCGCCGGTGGCGGAGGCCGATGCCTCGCTGCGGGCGCTGTTCGAACTGCTCGACGAACCCGACGGGCCGGCGGGCGGCAGGATCCAGCTCGAGACCTTCGACGGCAGCGTCGAGTTGCGCGCCGCCTCGTTCGCCTGGGGCGCTCGGCTCGTGCTCGCGGACGTCGACCTCGCCGTCGCCGCCGGCCAGCGGGTCGTGGTCGTCGGCCCGATCGGCGCTGGCAAGAGCACCCTGCTGCGGCTGCTGGGCGGCCTGCTGACGCCGACCTCGGGCCGGGCGCTGGCCGCGGGCCACGACCTGGCGGCGCTCGACAGCACCCACCTGCGCCGCCGGGTCGGCTACGTGCCGCAGGATCCCGTGCTGCTGCCCGGTACCCTGCGCGACAACGTGGCCTTCGGACGTCCCGACGCGACGGCGGAGGGCCTCGCCGAGTGCGTGCGGCTCGCGGGCCTCGAGGCCTGGCTCGACGCGCTGCCCGGCGGCCTCGACGCGCCCGTCGGCGAAGAGGGCGCGCGGCTCTCCGGCGGGCAGCGCCAGCAGGTCGCGCTGGCCCGGGCCCTGCTCGGTCGGCCGGCGTTGCTGCTGCTCGACGAGCCGACCAACCACCTCTCGCGGGTGGCCGCCCGCGCCCTGATGGAGCGCCTCGGCGCCCTGCCCTGGCGCCCCGCGATCGTGCTGGCGACGCACGACCTCGAGGTGGCCGAGCACGCCCACGTCGTGCTGCGGCTGGAGGCGGGCCGGGTCGGCTCGTGACGCCGCGACTGGCGGCCGCGCTGGGGCGCGGCTCGGCGCTGTTGCTGGCAGTGTCGGGGGCGGCGTCGCTCGCGCTGGCGGGCCATCACGCCAGTGAGGGCGCGGTGCTGCTCGGCTGGTCGTGGCGCTACCTGCTGGGCGTGCTGGCACCGGTGACCGTTCTCGTCGGCGTCCAACTTGCCGCCGTGCTCCACTGGCCCGCGCTCGTGACCACGGCCGCGCGGCGGCCGCGCGCGTTCGCCGCCCTGGCCCTGCCGGCCGTGGCGGGCGCTGCCTGTTGGGCGGCGGCCGTGCCGGGGCAGCCCCAGGGGCTGCTGGCCGCGGCCTGGGCGGCGAGCCTCGCAGGGCTCGCCAGCGCCGCGATGCTGCGGCCGTGGGAGGGGCTGCTGGCGCACTCGAGCCTGGCCCTGGCCGCGGCGATGGTGCTGCTGCCCGAGGTGCAGCTACTGACCGAGCCGCGCAGCCAGAGCCGCCACGCCGAGCCACGGTGGGGAGACGATCGGACCTTCGCGTTCTCCTTCCCACGCCAGGAGCCCTTCATCGGCGTCGGCGGCCGGCTGCGGCCGTCCGTCCGCGCCTGGATCGCCCGCTCGGCGATCGACACGCAGCGGCGGGTCTGGTTCGCGACGAACGCTCTGGGCCTGCGCAACGAGGACGAGGCGGGCGGGCCTGAAACAGACGGCGCGCTGACCGTGCTGAACCTCGGCGACTCGTTCGCCGTCGGCTTCGGCATCGACCAGCATCGCTTTCTCGGGCCGCTGACCCAGCGCGAACACGCCGCGGTCACGGGTCGCCGAGTGAGGGTGTGGAACGCGGAGGTGTCGGACCCGTGTTACGGCGCGCTCCATCTCCAGCGCCACGGCCTCGGCTTGCGGCCCCAGGTCGTCGTCTACGGACTCTCCGGCAACGACCTGCTTCAGGGCTGGCTGGGCTGCGGGCCGCGCGGCGTGCTGGCCCTCGGCGCGGACGGCCGGGTTCGCGCCGTGGACGCGCCGGCTCCTCGCCTGCCGTTCGACGCGTGGGCCGAGTGGTCCTATCCGCGCGACGGCGACAGCGCCGTCGCCGCGGAGGCGGCCCCACCCCGGCACCCGCATCCCCTCCTGGGCACGTTGCTGTCGCTGCGAACGATCCGCTGGCTGCGCCCACCGCCGGGCCCGGAGCGCCCGCGCGGAGAGCTGCGCGGCGAGCTGACGGTGAGCGGCGGGGCGACGGTCCAGCGCGGCCCGCGCAAGCTGCTGTTCGACGGCTTCCCCAACCTCGGCTTCAGCTATCGGACCGAGCTGCCGCCCGCGACCGACTCCTACGCGGTGACGCTGCCGCTGCTCGAGGCGATGGCCCGCGGCGCCCGCGAACGCGGCGCCCGTTTCGTGCTCCTGTACCTGCCGCAGCGGCACCTGGTGCAGCCCCAGGACTGGGACGTGCTGCGCAGGCGCTGGAGCCTGGCGGAGGAGGACTTCGACCTCGACCGCGAGCGCCTGCTCCTGCGCGCCTTCTGTGCGCAGCGCGGCATCGAGTGGGTGGACCCGACCCCCGCGTTCCGCGCGGCCGCTCGCACGACCAACCTCTACCTGCCGTGGGACGGCCACATGAACGAGGCCGGCCACGAGCTGGCGGCGCGGGCCCTGGTCGAGGCGCTGGGCCGTCCGCCGGGTCAGACCGCCAGCGCGCGATAGAGCGCCTCGTAGGCGTCGGCGCAACGCGCCATCGAGAAGCGCTCGCGGGCGCGCAGCGCCGCGGCCCTGCCGAGCCGCTCGCGGCGCTCCGGCGCGGCCATCAGCGCGAGCATCTCGCGGGCCAGTCCCCGCCAGTCGCCCGCCGCGAACAGCCGGCCGCTGCGGCCGTGGACCACCAGCTCGGGGTTGCCGCCGGAGCGGGCGGCGATCACCGGACGGCCGCCGGCCATCGCCTCCAGGACCGCGTTGCTGCAGCTCTCGCCCAGCGACGGCAGGACGGCCACGTCGCTCCACGCCAGCACCTCCCTCGCGCCGGCCTGGCCGAAGTCGAGTCGCCCCGCGAGCCCGAGCCGCGCGGCCAGCGCGCGAACGGCCTGCTCCTGCCGCTCGAGCGGCGCCTGCCCGAAGCTCGAGCCGTAGACGCGGAAACGCGCTCCGGGCGCCGACCGCGCGACACGGGCGGCGGCGCGCAGGAAGTCGGCATGGCGCTTGACCGGGTAGTAGTGGGCGGCGAGGCTGAAGCGGGCGCGGTCCGCTGCACCCCGCGACGGGGCCGGCGGCAAGGCGTCGATCGCCGGCACGCCGTTGGGGATGCAGCGAAGCCGCCTGACGGCAGCCGCCCGCAACCGACTCGCGACGAAGCGCGAGTTGCACACGACGGCCGCGGAGAGCGAGGCGAGCAACTGCAGCAGGCCCTCGCGGCGCGCGGGCTTCAACTCGGCGAGCGCGACGTCCGGGTGTCCGCCCACCCGCCACACGTGGGGCACGTCGACGCTGCCCGCCGCCAGGCCCGCGAGCGGCGAGAAGAGATTCGCCTGCATCACGTCGACGCGGTGGCGGACCAGCCAGGCGGCGAGCCGCGCGTGGTCGGTGCCGAAGTCGCGGCCAGCGAGGGCCAGCGCCTCGAAGCCATCGGCCGTGAACTCGCG
Source organism: Vicinamibacteria bacterium (assembly GCA_023701125.1). Taxonomy (GTDB): domain Bacteria; phylum Acidobacteriota; class Vicinamibacteria; order Fen-336; family Fen-336; genus WYBL01. The sequence goes on from JAMPXO010000020.1 coordinate 19,858, forward strand.
CAACACGCGCCCGGATGGCGCCGAGGCGACGAGGCAGACGTGGCCCCGGGCGCGCAACTCGCGCAGCAGGCGCAGGACGAAGCGCTCCTGTCCGCCGAACAACCGCGGGTGGAGCTGGAACGCGAGCCGCAGCGGGCGGCTCACCGCAGCAGGGCCCGCACCCGCTCGGCGAAGCCCTCCAGGTCGGGGCCCAGGCTGACCGCGTACGCGGGCGCGGCGGCCACCAGCTCCGACAGGCGGCGGAAACGCTGGCCTTGCGCCCACTCGTCGTGGACGACGCCGCGGGTGCTGCCGCCCAGCGGGTACGACGCCAGCAGCCGGGCCAGCGCATCCGTCCGCGACAGCGGGCGGAAGCGGACGTTCCGCCCGGCCCCGACCCATGGGAACAGCAGCAGCCGGACGGGCGCCGACTCGACCCGCGCGCCGGGCCGCACGGCGTGGACCTCGACCTGGCGCTTGCGGTGCCGGCCGCGGCCCCGCAGCGGGAAGCGGCCGAGCGCGGGCAGGCCGGGGATCAGCCGCGCCGACGGCTCGCGCAGCGCGACGGTCCCGCCGCGACTGCGCACCCGCGGCCGCCCGCGGACGAGATCGAGGTACGCGTCGTTGTCCGTGAGGAAGTCGAAGCCCCCCGCGACCAGGGCCAGCGCGCTGGTGCTCTTGCCGCTGCCCGTCTCGCCGCACAGCAGGACGCCACGACCGCGGCAGGCCACGGCGGCGGCATGCAGCGTCGACAGGCCGCGCCGCTCGATCAGGTCCAGGAACGTCGGCACCACCATCGCGTGGACGATCCTGAACGCATCGTCGAGCGCGCTCTGCACGTGGACCTGCCAACGGCGTCCGGCCCGGTGACCGGTGATCAGTCGGTGGCGGCTGGCGTTGAGGAAGAACGTCTCGTTGGCGAACGCCTGCACCTCGCGCAACGAACCGGGAGCGCCGGCCTCGACGAGCACGTCGATCTCCACGTCGGCCCGTTGCGCCGGTCCACAGGCGAGCCGGCTCCACGCGGCCTCGGCGGACCCGACGAGCGACATCACGTCGCGGCGCCGGGAGCGCACGACGAAGCGACGCCCGAATACGTCGTACCACTTCTCCACGAGGCGGCGATTCTACCGGCCGCGCAGCGAGTCGCCGACCAGCGCGCGGCGCGCGCGGATCAACCACGCCCACGCCCGACTCAGGTCGCGCGCAGGCAGCGCCCGCGGTGCGCCCCCGGCCCACAGGCTGTGGCCGCGCGCCCCGGGCCGCAGGGCGACGAACGCCGCGCGATCGGGCGTCCAGTCGAGCAGCGCGTCGTCGTCCAGGGCCACCACCTCGAGCCCCGGCGCAGCGTCGACCGGCAGCCGCGGGTGCGCCCACGGCCGCTGGTCGAAGTGCGGGCAGAGCGCGAGCGGCACGAAGCCGAGCCCCTCGAGCCACTCGGGCTCGCCGAAGCGCGAGGCGCTCCACAGCCGGGTGGCGAAGCAGGTCCCGCCGCCGCTCGTCCCGGAGAGCGCGAGCCCGGCCTGCCACGCCGCGCGCAGCCGCGCCGCGTGCGGGCGCAGCAGGTGCAGGAGGTGGGCGGTGTGGCCGGCGGGCACGTGCAGGAGGTCGATCGCGTCGAGTCCCGCCATGGCCCCGGGGCCGGCGAGGTCGATCGTCCGGAACTCGAGCCGCGAGGCCGCGGCGCGAGCGCGCCAGGCCGCGACCAGCTCCGGGGCCTCGTCTCCGCTCGTCGCCACCCCGAGCCGTCCGCCCGCGCAGGCCTGGCGCAGCAGCGCCCGCGCGCGCGCAGCGGCCCGCCCCGCCGCCAGCGGGTCGAAGCCCCCGGACACGAACAAGCGTGGACCCATGCGACGTTGCTCGCCCCATTGTGCTCTGTTAGGTTGCGACCGTGACCGCCTCGCGTAAATCTCCTCGTCCTTCGTCCGCCCCGTGTCGCAAGCCCGACGTGCCCGTCAAGGAGTTCGGCCCCCAGGAGGGGATGCTGCTCGACCTCGAGAGCGGCGAGTACTACGGCCTCGAGGGCGCGGCGCTCGCCCTCTGGAAGCGGCTCGACGGCCACACGACCCGCGACGAGTTGTGCGCGCACGTCACCGCCACCTTCGACGGCGCCGGCCCCGGGGTCGACGCTCATGTCGACGCGTTCCTCCGCCAGTTGCGCAGCGCGGGCCTGCTCTCGGGCCCCGGGGCCAGCCTCGACGCGGAGCGCGGGGCGGGGCGCAGCCGGGCCAGGGCCGGCGCCCGGCCTCCGTATCGCGCGCCGCGGCTGCACAAGCGCGGCAACCTGAAGTATCTCGGCCAGCTGGATTGACCCCGCGCATCTCGGTCCTGATGCCGGCGCGCGACGTCGCGCCCCTCGTCGCGGACCAGGTGCGCTGCGTGCTGGCCCAGGACCACCCGGACTTCGAGTTCGTCGCCTGCGACGACGGCTCGGCGGACGGCACGTGGCAGGAGCTGCAGCGCTTCCGCGGCGACCGACGGGTGCGGTTGTTGCGCAACCGGGTCGCGATCGGCGTCGGAGCCACCCGCAACCGGCTGCTGCGCGCGTCCCGCGGGGCGTACGTGATGCCGTGCGACGCCGACGACTGGCTGTTGCCGGGCGCGCTGTCGCGGCTCTGCCGTTTCCTCGACCGCCATCCAGGCGTCGGCTACTGCTACGGCAGCTACCTGATGGTCGAGACCGGCCGCGATCGGCTCCTGCAGCGGCCACCGTGGGTGCGCGGCCAGCCCCACGACCCCGCGGCCGACCTGCTTCAGTTCACGGCCAACCACGGCGGCGCGCTGATGCGCCGCGAGCTGGCGCTCGCGGTCGGCGGTTACGACGAGGACACGCCGCTCGACAGCATCAGCCTGACCTTGAAGCTGGCGGAGGTCACGCGGCTGCGGCTGCTGCCGGGCGCACTCACCTACGTCTACCGGCGCCGGGAGCGGGGCGGGCGGCGCCCGCACTGGGCCCAGGAGTTCGTCAAGCTGGTGCGCCGCGCGCAGCAGCGACGGCGGGCGGCGCGGACGTGAGCGCGGCGCGGCCCGAGGTCAGCGTGCTGATCGCCGCCCGCAACGCCGCCCACCTGGTCGACCAGCAGATCGCCTCCGTGCTCTCCCAGCAGGGCGTACGGCTGGAGCTGCTGGCCTGCGACGATGCCTCGACGGACGGCACCTTCGAGCGGCTGCGGCGCTGGCAACACGACCCGCGAGTGCGCGTGCTGCGCAACAGACGCCGGCTGTTTCCCGGCGCGACTCGCAACCGCCTGCTGGCGCTCGCCCGCGGGAACTACTGCGCGCCGTGCGACGCGGACGACCTGCTGCTGCCGGGCAGCCTGGCGACGCTGGTCGCCGCGTTGCGGCGCAGGCCGCGCGCGGGCGTGGCCTACGGCCAGTCGCTGCAGGTGTTCGCCGAGCCACGACGACCGCCGCGCCTGATCGGCGTGGCGCCGGAGCGGCATTGGGACCTGTTCGAGACCGGCACCAACCACGCGGGCAGCGTGATCCGCACTCGCCTGCTGCGGGCCGTGGGCGGCTACCGGCCCGGCCTGCGGCTGGCCGAAGACTGGGACCTGATGCTGCGGTTGCGGGAGGCCTGCGACTTCCTGTACGTGCCCCGGATCACGACCGTGTGGCGACTCCAGCCGCGCTCGCGCAGCCGCATCGCCCGCGGCCGCGCCGGGGTCGCGCTCGAGATCGTGCTGGCCGCCGTGAGCCGGCGGCGGGCGACTACAGGCGCCCCCTGAGTCGTCCGAGCGACACTCCCAGCGCCCGCCACGCCCCGGCCATCGACCGAAGCGGTCGCTTCGCGGCGCGGCCGCTTCGCGCCGTCTCCCGCGTGGTCAGCTCGTGGCGCACGGCCCACGCCTGCAACAGCCCGCGCCGCTCGGGAGCGAGTTGGCGGGCCGCGAACGCGACCCGCCTCGCCCACGGCACGGCAGCCGCGCCGAGCCGGTCGAACGCGGCCACCGGGATCTCCACCGCCAGCTCCGCGGCCAGATAGCGGAGCCCGGCCTGCAGCGGAGCCTCGAGGCCCAATGCCTGCGCCCGCGCGACCAGCCGATCCCAATCGAACGCGGCGGCCGCGGCTCGCAGCAGCAGCACCGCGTCGGCGATCCAGTGCACGGGCGGCGACGGGTTCCAGCGCAGGCCATGGACGCAGGCGACGAGGAACTGGTCGACGACGTCGAGGACCAACGCGGGCTCGCCGGCGATCGTGGCCGGCAGCGCGCCCGCCCACAGCGCCGCATCGTGGCCCGTGCCCACGAACTCCTCGAGCGCGTGGCGGTGGAGGTCCACGTCGAGCCGCGGCGACGTGAAGGCCTGGGCGTGGCCGGCACTGGCCGCGAGCGGCGCCCAGCCCGCCGCCTCCAGGGCGCGCGCCGCCTCGGCGAAACCGGACGCCGGCACCAGCAGGTCGAGGTCCGAGGACGGGCGCAGGGCGGGGTCGCCGTACGCGTCGAGCAGCGCCCAGCCCTTCAGCACGACGACCGGCATGGCCACGGCCCGCAGCGCACGCAGGGCTCGTGCGGCCTGGGGGCGGGCCCGCTCCGCGCGCTGCCAGGAGAGCAGGTACGCGGCCTCGGCGTGGCGAGCCAGCGCCGAGGGTTCCCGCTCCCGGGTCGCGCGAAAGACCAGCGGCAGCAGGCGCTCGACCCCGGGCGGCAACGCATCGGCCACGATGGTGGCCTCGAGCCGCAGCAGCGCCTCGCGCCGGGCCGGTCCTTCCCGCAGGCCCGCCTTCAGCAGCAGCGACTGGGCCGGCGTCGGCCAGCAGTCCGCCACACCCTCCGACCTCGGCATCGCACCAAGGTAACACCGTGCTTCGCCTGAACGCGCCGCTTGGTAGACTCCGAAGGAAATGACCGAAGACATCCGCATCCGGCCCGCGGCCTCCCGCGCCGACTTCGACGCCTGCGTCGAGTTGCAGCGCGCCGTGTGGGGCCTCGCCGACCTCGAGATCACGTCCGCCATCCAGTTGATCGCCACCGTCCACGCGGGTGGCATCGTCCACCTCGCCGAGGGCCCGGACGCCCGCGCCATCGCCTTCTGCTACGCGTTCCCCGCGATCAAGGGCGGCGTGCCGCACCTGCACTCGGACATGCTCGCGGTGCTGCCGAGCCGACAGGCCCAGGGCATCGGCGGCCGCCTGAAGTGGGCGCAGCGCGAGGAGGCGCTGGCCCGCGGCGTCACGTTCATCACCTGGACCTTCGACCCGCTGCAGGCGCGCAACGCCAACCTCAACCTGCGCCGCCTCGGCGCCGCGGCGCCCGAGTTCGTGCCCGACATGTACGGCATCACCACCTCGTCGCTCCACCACGGGCTGCCGACCGACCGCCTGGTGGTGCGCTGGGACCTCGACTCCGAGCGGGTGCGCGAGCGCGCCGGCCAGGGCGAGCCGCCCCGCAACGTGGCGACGCCCGACGGCGAGCTCGTCAACGACGTCGCGTGGAAGGCGGGCTGGCCGGTCTCGTCGGAGCCCAACACGGAGCTCACGGCGGACACCCTGCTGCTGGAGATCCCGCCGGACTGGGACGTGCTCAGCTCCGCGGCCCCGCGCGTCGCCGCCGACTGGCAGCGCAAGGTGCGGGTCGCGCTGTCGGCCTACATCGGCCGCGGCTACGTCGCTGTGGATTTCGCGCCCACCGAGATCAGCGGCCGGCGCCGCCCCTTCTACCTGCTGCGCAAGCGGTAGGCCGACCCGGCGCCGAGCACGAACACCTCGCACTGCGGCTCGCCGTAGCCCGCGGGCACGAGCGCCTCGAGCAACCACAGCGCATCGAGGAAGGCCTGGGCGTCGCGCGCCGCCAGCGCCTCGGCGCCGCTCCACACGACCGCCCGTGGCGCGCCGTCGACGGCAGCCCAGTCGAGCAGCAGGTCGTTGGCGGCATCGAGGCCGGGGGCTCGCGTCAAGCCCAGGCCCGCCGCCAGACCCGCGAGGAAGCTGGCTCCGTCGGATCGGGTGTCGATCACCAGGGTCCGGAAGCCGCGCTCCTGCAGCCGTGCGTGGAGCGGCTCGGCGTCGGCCTGCGGCCAGGCGTGCAGGTAGGTGCCGCCGAGGTCCGGCCACTCCTCGTGGAGGTCGATCCAGTCCGCCATCAGCGCAACCTCGTGAACGTGTCGTAGTGGTCGCCCGTGTACCAGACCTCGCCTTCGCGGCCGAACACCAGCCGCTCGGCGCCCCGACTCGAGCCCTCTCTCCGCGGCCAGACGTCGCTCTCGACGTAGTACCCGCGGGCGCGCCGGGGCAGCCGACCCTCGGCGTTCTCGAACTGGCCGCGCGTCCCCCCTCGACGACCGCCCTGGGCCACGCCGTCCGGCGGCCGCCCCGTCTCGTCCATCGCCGCCACGACCGCGGCGATCTGGCGGTCCCGGCGCGCGTCGCCGACCGAGGCGAGGCCCGGAAGCGGCGCCGCGTCCCGGCCCTCGTGTGGTCCGCGCGCGGGCGCCGGGGCACTCGCTACCGGCGCCTCCTGGCGGGCAGCGGGCGGCTGGCGCTCACTCTCGAGCCAGCGCGAGACCTGCTCGCCCGCCAGCACGGCGAGCGCGACGAGCACGACCGCCGCGAGACGCAGGCCCTTCACGACACCCTTCGACAGCGCTGTTACGCCTTCGGCGCGGCCGGCGGCGGCAGCTCGAACGCCTTGCACTCCGACGCGAAGCCCTGCTTGTTGTGGGCCCCGTCGCAGAACGGCTTGTTGGCCGAGTGCCCGCAGCGGCACAGCGAGACGACGGTGCGGCCCGCCAGGCCGTAGGCGTTGCCGTCCGCGTCGACGATCGTCAGGTTGCCCTCGAGCCGCAGCGGCCCGTGGTTGCGCACGGTGATCTTGGTGTCGCTCATGGTGTGTTCATTGTATCCGCAGGGCCAGCGGGCCCCGCGCGCTAGACTGGGGGCGTGACCGACGAGGAGCAGCCGCGCGACGAAGGCCGCGACGACAAGCGGCGCCCGCTGCCGCCGGACAACGTGCTGACCGAGGCGGTGGCCCGGCTGTCCAAGGAGCGGGCCGTGCAGACGCTCGTCCGCGGCACGCTGCCGCTCGAGGTGCTGCGCAAGCTGGTCAAGCCCAACTTCCCGAAGCGGGAAGCCAACGAGCTGCCGCCCGAGATGTGGGCCTCGATGGGCGCGTCGCTGATCGAGCGCTCGCTGGACTTCGGCTACACGACGCTGCAGGCGCTGCACGACCGCCTCGGCTGGGACCGCGAGGCGAGCCTCGACGAGCTGGAGCAGATGGCGCCGGACCGCCCGCTCGAGGCGCTTTGGAACGCGGCGCTGTCGAGCCAGAAAGAGGTGCGCAAGGCCTTCCCGCGGCTGGCCGAGGAGTGCGTGGCCGCCTTCCGCCGCTCGCCCGCCTGCGCCGCACCGACGTGGGACTTCGTGGAGGCGGTGCTCGACGAGCAGAGCCGCACGGCCGACGAGCTCGAGGACTGGGCGGCCGACGCCGAGGACCTGAAGAAGCACCTCGAGAGCGAGCGCGACCGCCTCAAGGAGTTGCGCGACGAGCTGAAGAAGCTGCGCCGCGAAAACCACGAGCTGCGCTCCGAGCGCGTGAAGCTGGAGAAGCGGCTGCACGACGCCGTCGGTGCCGCGGCCATCGCCCCACCGTCGGCGTCCGAGGAGCGCGCCCTCGAGCTGGAGAAGAAGCTGCGCCGGGCCGACAAGGAGAACGAGCACCTGCGCCGACGGCTGGAGCGGGCGCTGGCGGACGAAGAAGAAGAGGAGACGGCCGAAGTCGAAGCGGCCGCAGCGGAAGGGGACGAAGCGGAGGAGGCGGGCCTGCCGCCCGACCACCCGGCCTCGATCGCGGCCGACCCCAACCCGAAGCGGCGGGTGATCCGCCAGATGCTGCGCAAGCTCATCACCAAGGGCAAGATCGGCGCCGCCCACACCCACGAGGACAACGTCTTCCGCGGCGTGGCGGACCACGAAAAGGGGATCGCCAAGGAGGCGATCGACCTGCTCTACCGCGAGGGCGTGCTGATGCCCAAGCCCACCACTACCGACCCCCACGTCTCGATCGACCCCGAGCGCATGCCCGAGGTCGCCGCGCTGATCTCCGGCGACGTCCGCAACGAGCGCGTGCGCCGCTTCACCGAGAGCTGACCCTTCCCGACATGACCGACGCCGCCTCCATCGCGCTCCCCGAGCGCGCGCTGATCCTCGCCACCGGCCCGCAGCGGGTGAAGTTCCTGCACGGGCTGCTGTCCAACGACGTCGCGGGTGTGGAGGTCGGACACGGCCGGCGCGCCGCCCTGATGGACGTCAAGGGCCGGCTGCTCGCGTTCCTGCGGGTGCTGATCGAGGATGCGAGCGTCGTGCTCGAGGTCCCCGCCGACCGCGCCCTTCGCCTCGAGGCCCTCTTCAACCACTACAAGGTCGCGGCCCCGGTCCGCTTCGCGCGACCCGCGACGCGCGTCTTCGCCCTGATCGGCAGCGGTGCAGCCGATGTCCTGCACGCCGCCGGCCTCGAGCCGCCGCCGGCCGAAGGTCGAGAACGCCACGCGCGGCACAGCCTGGGCGAGCACTCCGTGCGCGTCGTGCGCGCGGGCGACCTGCCCGCGGGCGGCTTCGTGCTCCACGCCGAAGTCGAGGCCGCGGCGGCGCTGCTGGCCGCGCTGGCGGCTGCTGGCGCCGCGCCGCTCGCGCGCGAGGCTTTCGACGTCGCCCGCGTGGAGGCCGGCCTGCCCTGGTACGGCATCGACGTCAGCGAGGACCACCTGCTCCACGAGACCGGCCTGCTCGCGCAGTTGCACTCGTTCAGCAAGGGCTGCTACGTCGGCCAGGAAGTCGTCGCCCGCCTCGAGGGCCGCGGCGGCCACGTCAACAAGGCGCTGCGCGGCCTGCGCCTCGGCGCTCCCGCGCAGGCCGGCGACGCGGTCACCGTCGACGGCGCAGAAATCGGCCGCGTGACGACGTCGGGGGTCTCGTCTCGACTGGGCCCGATCGCCATGGGCTACGTCCACCGCAACCACTTCGCGCCGGGCACCCGGGTCGAGGTCGCGGGGCACCCGGCGGAAGTCGTCGCCCTGCCCTTCGCGGCCGAGGCCTGAGGTCGTCCGCCGGATGCCGGGCGGGGCGGTCGTGAGCGGTCTGGCGCTCGCGCTCTCGGCGCTGCTCGCGGCGCCGGTGGCAGCCGATGCCCCGCGCGCCGCGCTCGAGGTCGCCGTGCGTTCCGCCGACGGCCCGGTCGCGGGCGCCCGGGTGAAGGTGGGCGACGCGGAAACGACGACGGACGCCGCGGGCGTCGCGCGCCTCGAGGTCCCCGCCGGCCGCCTCGAACTCGTCGTCAGCCGCGAGGGCTTCGTCGACACGACGCTCGCCGTCGAGGCCCGGCTGGGCGCGCCCGTCGGCGTCGAGGTCGAGCTCAGCCCCACGCCCACTCATGAAGAAGAGGTCGTCGTCGTCGCCACGACCCGCAGCGGGCGCCACCTCGACGACGAGCCGCTGCGGGTCGAGGTCCTGTCGCGCGAGGAGATCGAAGAGAAGATGCTCATGACCCCGGGCGACGTGGTCATGATGCTCAACGAGATGGGCGGCATGCGGGTGCAGGCGACCGCGCCGTCGCTGGGCGCCGCCAGCGTGCGCGTGCAGGGGCTGCGCGGGCGCTACACGCGCCTGCTCTCCGATGGCCTGCCGCTCCACGGCGCGGCCCCGGGCGGGCTCGGGCTGATGCAGGTGCCGCCGATGGACCTGGGCCAGGTCGAGGTCGTCAAGGGCGTGGCCTCCGCGCTCTACGGCGCGGGCGCGCTGGGCGGGGTCGTCAACCTGCTGTCGCGCCGCCCCGACGACGAGGCCGACCGCGAGCTGTTGCTGAACCAGTCGACGCGCTCGGCCACCGACGGCGTCCTGTGGCTGTCCGGGCCGCTCGGCCCGCGCACCGGGGCGACGCTGCTGGCGTCGGGCCACCGCCAGGCGGAGGCCGACGTGGACGGCGACGGCTGGGCGGACATCGCGTCGTACGGCCGGGGCGTGCTGCGGCCGCGGCTGTTCTGGCAGGACGGCGCCGGCCGCTCCGCGTTCGCGACCGCGGGCTACACACGCGAGACACGCGAAGGTGGCACTGTCGAAGGACGGACCCTCCCCGCGGCGGGCCAGCCGTACCACGAGGCGCTCGACACCACCCGCCTCGACGCCGGGCTGTTCGTCCAGTCACCGGTGGCGGGCCAGCTCCTGGCCACGCTGCGGGCGGCAGCCGCGACGCAAGCGCACGATCACCAGTTCGGCGAGAACCGCGAGCGCGACCGCCACGACACGCTGTTCGCGGAGGCCGCCCTGCGCGGTTCGGCAGGCCGGCACACGTGGGTCGTGGGCGCCGCGATCGAGCACGACGCCTACGCGCCGACGGACCTGCCGCAGTTCGCGTACACCTTCACCTCCCCCGGCCTGTTCGCCCAGGACGAGTTCGACCCCGCCCCGTGGCTCGCGCTCTCGGCCAGCGCCCGGGTCGACTTCCACAGCGAGTACGGGACTGCGTTCAGCCCGCGGCTGTCCGCGCGGGTACGTGCGGGCGGCTGGACCAGTCGGGCTTCGTTCGGCACCGGCTTCCACGCGCCGACGCCACTCACCGAAGAGACGGAGGCCGCGGGCCTGACCTCGCTGACCGTCGCGGGGCCGCTGGTCGCGGAGCGCGGGCGCAGCGGCTCGCTCGATCTCGGGCGCGACGTCGGCCCGGTCTCGCTGCTGGCGACGCTGTTCGCCTCGCGGGTCGACGAGCCCGCGCTCGTCGACCGCACCGCCGACGGCCTGCGGCTCCGCAACGCGGACGGCCGCACCTCCAACTCGGGCCTCGAGTTCCTCGCCACGCTCCGTCGCGAGCCCTGGTCGCTGACCGCGAGCTACACCTGGGTGAGCGCGCGGGAGCGCGACGGCGCGACGGAGGCCGAGGTGGCGCTGACGCCGGAACACTCGGCCGGGCTGGTCGCGATGATCGAGGCCCACGGCAAGGGCCGGCTCGGGCTCGAGGTGTACGTCACCGGCCGGCAGCGGCTCGACGACGACCCGTACCGGACGGCGAGCGAACCGTACGTCGTGGTCGGCCTGCTCGCCGAGCGGCGCTTCGGGCGAGTCAGCGTGTTCGTCAACGGCGAGAACCTGACCGACGTGCGGCAGACGCAGTGGGACCCGCTGCTGCGCCCCACCCGCGGCGTCGATGGCCGCTGGACCGTGGACGCCTGGGCCCCGCTCGAGGGCCGCGTGATCAACGGCGGGTTTAGGGTGAGACTGGGCCAGTGAAGATCTACACGAAGACCGGTGACGCCGGCACGACGGGCCTGATCGACGGTTCGCGGGTGGGCAAGGACGACCTGCGGGTCTCGGCCTACGGCGAAGTCGACGAGCTCAACTCGGTGCTGGGCCTGGCTCGCGCCGAGGAGGCGGGCCCCGCCCTCGACGCGCTGCTCCACGAGGTCCAGCGCGACCTGTTCGCGCTCGGCGCTCAGCTCGCCGACCCCAAGGAGCGGATCGCGGAGCGCAAGCAGAAGGCGGCCATCGCGGACGCCCGGGTCAAGGCGCTCGAGGACGCGATCGACGAGCACGAGGCCGAGCTGCCGCCGCTCAAGGCCTTCATCCTGCCTGGCGGCTCGCGGCTGGGCGCCCACCTCCACCTCGCGCGCACCGTCTGCCGGCGCGCCGAGCGCGGCGTGGTGCGGCTGTCGCGCCAGGCCCACGTCGACCCCCAGCTCGTCGTCTACCTGAACCGGCTGGCCGACCTGCTGTTCGTGCTCGCCCGCCACGCCAACCACCGGCTGGACCGGCCCGAGCACAAGTGGTGAGCCGCTCCTAGCTTGGCGTTCGTGTACCTGCTCCGCTGCGCGGACGGCTCGCTCTACGCCGGCGTCGCCCGCGACCTCGCCGCCCGCGTCGCGCAGCACCAGGCCGGACGTGGTGCGAAGTACACGCGGGCGCGGCTGCCGGTCGCGCTCGTCTGGTCGCAGCCGGTGCGCACGTTCCCGCGCGCGCTCAGCTTCGAGGCCCGCATCAAGCGGCTGACTCGCGCGCGCAAGCTGGCCCTCGCAGCCGGCACGCCGCTCGCGGAGCTGATCGACACCCGCGTCCGGCGGCGCAGGCCGCGCAAGGCACGGGCGAAGTGAGCCTCAAGCCGCACGTGCTCGCGTCGCTCCACGGACACGGCATCGAGGCTGCGCCCGGCGAGTCGCCGCGCGAGTTGCAGGGCCGCCTCTACGACCGCTACATGGCGGACGTGCGCGCGCTGCGCGAGCGGCAACGCCGGGGCGAGGTCCCGTTGCGCGAGTACGCGGGCCACGCCGCCGCGCTGAAGGCGCGTTATCCGCTGCTCGCGCTGCCGCTGCCGGCCTGGGAGGAGTAGAGCAGGCCGAACGCGGCGCCAGCCAGCACCAGCCAGGTCGAGTTGACGCGGTAGCGCAGCAGCAGCAGCGCGGAGAGCGCCGCGACGACGGCGGTCGGCAGGTCGAACACGGCGTCGCGCGCGAGCTGGGCCGTGACCACCGCCATCAGCGCCAGCGACGCGGCGTTGACGCCGTCGAGGAAGGCGCCGGCCAGCGGCGACCGCCGCAGCCGCGGCACCAGCGGCCCGCTGATGGCGACGAAGAAGAACGCGGGCAGGAACATGCCGAGCGTCGCCACGACCGCCCCGGCGTGGCCGCCGGTGACGAAGCCGACGAACGTCGCGGTCGTGGAGAGCGGGCCCGGCGTGACCTGGCCGAGGGCGACCGCGTCGAGCAACTGGCTCTCGCTGAGCCAGCCGAGGCGGACGACGAACTCGGCGCGCAGGAAAGCGAGCAGCACGTAGCCGCTGCCGAACAGCACCGAGCCGATCTTGACGAAGGACAGGAACAGCGCCGGCAGCGAGAAGGCCGTGGGCGTCGCCGCCCCGAGCAGCGCCAGCGCGGGCAGCGGCAGCGCCGCCGCAAGCCCGCCGCGATCGCCGCCACCGGCGCTGATGCGCGTGAGCGCCAGGCCCGCACCGGCGGCGAACAGCACCACGAGCTCGTTCACGCCCAGCACGGACGCGAGCGCGGACAGGGCGGCGACCAGGGCCAGGGTGCCGTTCTTCAACGCCGTGCGCCCGAGGCCCCACAGCGCCTGGGCGATGATCGCGAGGATCACGGGCTTGACGCCCAGCAGCAGCCCGACGGCCGCGGGGCGCTGCCCGAACTCCACGTAGGCCCACGCCAGCGCCCACACGATCAGCGTCGCCGGCAGCACGAACGCGATGCCGGCCACGACCAGCCCGGTCCAGCCCGCTCGGCGGTGGCCGAGGTGGATCGCCAGCTCGGTCGAGTTGGGGCCCGGGATCAGGTTCGTCGCCCCGAGCAGGTCCAGGAACTCCTCGCGACTGACCCAGCCGCGGCGGCGCACGACCTCGTCCTCCATCATCGCGATGTGGGCGACGGGTCCGCCGAACGCGGTCGTGCCGAGCCGCAGGAACAGCAGCGCGACCTCGCGCAGCGCATCGGCGTGGTGGGACGACATCGAAGCGACCTCCCGGGTAGACTGCCGCCTTCTCGCGACGACGCAGGATAAGGGGTCGGAGGAGCCTCCACTGCCCACACGGCGCTTCGAACGACTCGAACCACTCGTCGCGCCGGCGACCGTGGCCGTCGCCTGCACCGCGTTCGTGGTGTTCGCCGCGTTCGCCCTGCGGCTCCTCGCCTATCCCCACGACTGGAGCCCCGACGAAGGGCTGGCTTTCGAGCAGGCGGTGCGCCTGGGCACGGACCCGGCGTCTCTCTATGCCCGCAGCTTCGTTCCGTACCCGGCCGTGTACGGCCTGGGCCTGCCGCTGCTGCTGGCCCCGCTGCTCTGGATCGGCGCCGACCCGCTGCTGACCGGCCGCCTGCTGGCGATCGGCTGGACCGTGGCGTTCGCGGGCGGCGTCTACACCCTCGTGCGGCGCGGCGGCGGGCGGCCGCTGGCGCTCGCGATCAGCGCGCTGGCGCTGCTGCCGCTCACGCTCAGCTTCTGGCACCTGGTGGTGCGCCCCGACGGGCTGATGCACGCGCTGTGGCTGCTCGCCGCGCTGCCGCTGCTCCCGCAGCGGCTCGAGCGGGGCGCGGACCGGCTCGACGCACGGCGCATCACGCTCGGCTGCGCGTTGCTGTTCGCGGCCACGCTGGCCAAGCCCACCGCGGTCCTGCACGGGGCACCCCTGGTGCTCGGCTGGCTGCTCGTCGACGTGCGTGGCTTCGTCCGCCTGGTGCTGGCGCTGTTCGCGGTGGGCGTCGCCTGGCTCGGCCTGATGCAGGGGCTGACGGATGGCGGGTACCTGTGGGTCACGCTGTCGTGGAGCGTCCACCACTTCGTGCCCGGGCAGACCGCCGGCATCCTGCGCGCGTTCGCCTCCCACACGTGGCCGGCGTGGCTGCTGGTCGGCGCCGGCGTCGCGAGCCGCTGGCGTAGCGGCGGCCAGCCGTGGACCGAGAGCGCATGGCTGCTGCTCGCCGGCGGTCTGGCGGCGATCCCGATCCTCGGCAAGGGCGGCGCCACCGCCCACTACCTGCTGCCGCTGCTGACCGCGCTGCCGCTGCTCGCCGGCCGCCTGTTCGGCGATCACGAAGCCGACGGGGGTTCGGGGGCGGAGGAGCGTCCGTTGGCGACGGAGCCCCCGAGGGCCCGAGCGCCAGGCTCTGCCTGGCGCGAGCCGCCCGACGGGGGTTCGGGGGCGGAGGAGCGTCCGTTGGCGACGGAGCCCCCGAGGGCCCGAGCGCCAGGCTCTGCCTGGCGCGAGCCGCCCGTCCGGAGCCGGCTGGGGGGCGCCCTGGCGGCACTCGCCATCCTGATCTCGCTGGCGCTCCATCCCGGCAACTACCCCACGCGGCGCGACGAAGCCACGGCTCGCACCTTCTACGACTACGTGCTCGCCCACTCGCGCGACGCCGGCCGGCCGCTGCTGGCGATCACCCCCGACTGGCCGTACTTCCTGGCCGGCCAGGCGGCGGTCACCCAGGGCGCGGCGTTCCCGTATCTGGCCGAGGCCAACCTGCCGGGGATGGACGGCGTCCTGCGCGACGTGCAGGCGGGCCGCTACGGGGCGATCGTGACGGTGCCCGATTTCTGGCCCTGGCAGGAGCGCTGGCGGGCGGCGCTGCGCGAGCGTTACACGATGGTCGGCGCGTGCCGGCTGGGCTACTACTACGGCGACTTCTACCTCTACCTGATCTTCGTGCCGCAGGGCGACGACACCGGCTTCGCGCCGCCGCCGGGCACGTCGTGTGCGAGCGACTACCGCGCCCTCGCGGCCGGCCAGCCGATGCGTTGAAGGCCGAAAGCTAGAATCGCGGCTCTTTCGGGCGCTTGGGGGGAACGAGTGGTGGCGTTGCGGGCGGCGATCTTCGACTTCGACGGCGTGCTGGTGGACAGCGAGCCGATGCACTTCGCGACCCTGCGCGAGACGCTCGCTGCCGAAGGCGTGACCATCACCCAGGAGGAGTACGAGCGCGTCTACCTCGCCTACGACGACCGCGGCGCGATCCGGCTCGCGTTCGAGAGCCACGGCGTGAGCTTCGACCGGGCGCGGATCGAGGCCGCGGCGGTCCGCAAGGCGGAGATCTTCCAGCAACGGCTGCCCGGGATCCGCTTCTTCCCCGGCGCCCGCGAGCTCGTGCGCCGGCTGGCGGAGGCGGTGCCGGTCGGGATCGCCTCCGGCGCTCTGCGCGGCGAGATCGAGGCAATCCTCGAGGCCGCGAAGCTGCGCGACGCCTTCACGGTGGTCGTCGGCGCCGACGACTGCGAGCGCACCAAGCCCGACCCCGAGCCGTTCGTTGCCGCCCGCGACCGGCTCGCCACGGCGAGAGCCCTCGCCGCGCTGTCGTCGCGCGAGTGCGTCGCGTTCGAGGACTCCGTGCCCGGGGTGGCCGCTGCCCGCGCCGCCGGCATGGTCGTGGTCGCGGTCACCAACTCCTATCCCGCGTCGAAGCTGACGCTCGCCCGGCGCGTCGTGGACTCGCTCGAGCAGGTCACGCTCGACCTTCTCCACGCCCTCGTCGCGGAGGCCTGACCATGACGTCGCGCTACCTCGATCCGGAAGACGTCAAGCGCCAGGCCGAGCACCGCTACGACTTCACGACCCGCGGCCTGGCCGGCCGGGTCGTGCTGGTGCCCGGCGGCTTCGGCGGCCTCGGCGCCGCCATCACCGCGCTGCTGCTGCGGGAAGGGGCGATGCCCGTCGTCGGCTACCGCAACCGCCGCGGCCACGCGCTGGCGATGCAGCAGAAGCTGCAGGACCTCTACGGCGGGCCGATCACGCTGGCGGAGGGCGACGTCGCGACACCCGAGGGCCGCCAGGGACTGCTCGACGCGGCGCTCTCGGTGAAGGGCGAGATCTACGGCCTGGTGGCGCTGACCGGCGACCCCGCCCGGGTCAAGCCGGAAGATCTCGATCACGCCGCGCTGTCCGCCTCGTTCGACCTCAACTACGCGGTCCCCGTCCTGCTCGCGCGCGCCTGCGCCGAGGCGATGAAGGCGAAGAACACCCGCGGCGCGATCGTGCTGTGCTCGTCGATGCAGGGCGTGCACCCGTTCGAGGGCAGCCTGGCCTACGCGGGCCCCAAGGCCGCACTCGTGCACGCGGCGCGCATCCTGGCCAAGGAGCTGGGTGGCGCGACCGACATCCGCGTCAACGTGATCGCCCCCGGCGCCACCAGCGCGGGCATGGCGCGGGCCTCGATCGAGAGCGGCAAGTACGACCGCTTCGTCGAGAAGGGCGTCGTGCCCCGCTTCGGCCGCCCCGAGGACGTCGCCCGCGTCGTCCGCCTGCTGCTCGAGCCGGACAGCTACGTCACGGGCCAGGTGATCACGATCGACGGCGGGATGACGCTGCGCCGCGACCTGGCCTGACCGGCTCAGCGCGCGGGCTCGCCCCACTCGGCGCGCCACTCGCAGCGGGAGTCGCCACGGCTCGTGCACGCCACCTCGCGCAGGCGCACGCGCCCGGCCATCTGCGCCTCGAGCGCGGCGTGGATGCGAACGCAGAGGCAGCGGCGCACGACGAAATCGTGGAGACGCACGCTGGCGCCGCGCTCGTCGCGCGCCGTGACCTCGAGCCGCCCGACGTCGTAGTAGGAGCGCCAGGCGATCGGCGCCATGCGGGCCGCGATTTCGATCGTCTGCAGCATCCACGCGACGGCACGGCCGCGCAGGTCGTGGGCGCCGCCGAAGCGGCCCATGCGGCGGAAGAAGTCCTCGTCGCCCGCGGCCAGCAGCGCCTGGGCCGCCTCCATGTAGGCGGCCATCGCCGCCAGCGGGCGCCACGCACTTTCCGTCGGCGGGTTCAGGAACGGCCCGGCCTGGTCCGCCGCCAGCGTCCGCACCACGGCTTCGTGCGACGCGGGCCCGTAGTCCTGGCGGACGAAGGCGATCGCATTGAGGAACAGCCCGCCACGGGCGTTGCCGGCGCTCACTCCGGCCTCGCTCGCCCCCAGTCGCCCGGCGCGCCGTCGGCCAGCGACTCGACGTCGAGCCGCTGGCGTCGCGCCGCGCGCCACTCCGCGCGCAGCCGGGCCGCGTGGAACGCGGCGCGCTCGGGGGCCGCGCGGGCCGCCGCCGCGTAGAGCGTCACGGCCTGCGCCCAGCGGCCCGCGCGGGTGGCGGCCAGGGCCTCGCTCGCGCGGTCATCGCCGGCCTCCGCGATCGGCGCAGCCGCGGCGAGCACGAACACCTCGCGCAGATCGAGGGCCGGCCCGGCCGATTGCGCGACCCACTGGATCTCCGCCGCGTCGCGCCCGCCCAGCGCCACCACGATCACGCCCTGGCGGCCCGCCCGCGGCGCGCCGTTCCAGTAACGCAGCCCGAAGCGGCCGGGGCCCTGGGCGACGATCGCGCCAGTGAGCGGTTCCGGTGCCGGGTGGACGGACGCGCTCCAGGCGACCGACTCGACGGGCGCGTCGAGCCCGACCACGAGCACCAGCGCCTCCACCGGCAAGGGCGACGCGAGCCGGACACGCAGGCCGACGCCGCGCGCGAGGCCCGTGGGCGACGTCCAGCCCGTGGCCACGTCGCGATCGACGGCGGCGAGGAGCGGCGCGCCGCCCGCCAGCGATTCCACCGTCAACTGCGCGGCGGGCACGGAGCGTCGCTCGTCCCACGGGCCGGCGAAGTCGTGGAAGGCGATCAACTCACCGGCCGCGCTCTCTCGCGCGCGGATGCCGAGGCCCGCGAGCAGGCCGCGGAAGCCGGCCGCGCGCGGCATCCCGCGCGAGAGGTGCGGGTGCAGCACCCAGGCGCCGCGCGGATCGAGGTCCACCTCGTCGCGGAAGCGCATCGGGTCGTCGGGGATGCGCTCGTTCCAGGCCTGGCTCACGCGCAGGTCCCAGCCGCCCTCGAGCCCGAGCCGGCCCGCGAACTGCAAGCTTGCGTACGCACTCGCGACACCCGCCCCGCGCAGCGCGTCGACCGCGGGCTGCACCGGCGGCACCTGCCACACCCGCGCGGCGTGGGCGGGGTCACTCCACACCTGCGCCACGCGCCACTGCCCCAGGGCCCAGGGCGCGACCAGCGCCAGCCCGACGGCCGCGGCCCCGGCGCCGCGCCACGAGCGCCAGCCCGCCGCCGCGAGGCGCGCCAGCCCGCACCCGGCGAGCGCATAACCGGGCACGAGCAGGCCGTAGAGGTAGCGCACCTCGTCCGGCCCGGTGCGCCGCGAGTACGCGAAGGCCCCGGCCAGGGCCAGCCCGGGCAGCACCAGCGGCAGCGCGCGGCGGCGCGTCGCGCCCGCGAGCAGGGCCACGATCAGGCCAGCGCCCAGCGCCAGCCGCGCCGCCGTCGGCAGCGCTTCGCGCTCGGGGCCGTCGACCACCAGCGCCAGTTCGAGGCCCGCCAGGCCGGCCGCGGCGTGGCCGAGGTCGCGCACGCCGTCGGCCCACAGCCACTGCGGGCGGGTGTCGGTGACGGTGCTGGCGGCCGACGCCCCGACGGCGCGGGCGACGAACAGCGGCGACAGGCCGAGCAGCCCGCCCAGCGCAAACGCCAGGGCGACCCGGGGTCGCGGCCGCAGGCCGAGCAGCGCCAGTCCCGAGGCGGCGCCGACCAGTTGCGGCACGGCCAGCGCCGAGTCCCACACCGCGAGGCCCGCGATCAGCCCCGCCCCGACGTCCAGCGCCCAGGATCCCGCCGGCCGCTCGTGCGTCCGGTAGCCGTGGAGCACGACCAGCCCCACGAGCACCGGGACCAGGAAATTGGGCGTCGGTCCGGTCGCCGCCATCAGCGCCGCGTAGGGCGTGCCGACCGCCGCCAGCGCGGCCGCGGCCCACGCCGCGGCTTCGCCGGAGACGCGCCTCGCCAGCGCGAAGGCGAGCGCGCAGAGCGCCGCCGCGCACAGCGCCTCGTAGAGACGGAATGCGACATGGTGGTGCAGCACGGCCAGCAGCGGGGCCAGCAGGAACGCGTCGAGCGTGCCGTTGTAGGGCTGGTTCCAGAGGATGGTCGCCCACTCGCCCGCGAGCAGGTGGCGTCCGATCAGCAGCGGAATGGCGTCGTCGTTCGACACCGGCAGCGCGAAGGTGGCGTGGTGGAGCGGCCCGCGGGCGAGCGCGGACAGCGCCAGCAGCGCGGCAAAAGCCCACAGGCGGCGCATGGCGCCCCGGAGTGTGCCACGGCCGCGGGATCGTGTACGCTCGGAAGATATGCGACTGCACTCGTTCCGCTCGCGCTCCGGCGCGCTGCTGCTCCCGCTCGTCTTCTGCGCCACCGCCTGCTCGGCCGAACCGCAGGCCAAGGCCGCCCCCACGCCCGCCACCGGCAAGCCGGGCGCCGACTCCGTCGTGGCCGAGGGCCCGGGCTTCCGGGTCACGCTCGCCGACGTCGACAAGGAGATCCAGGGCCCGCTCGCCGAGCTGCGCGACAAGGAGTACGAGCTGCGCAAGATGGCGCTCGACAAGCTGACCCTCGACAAGCTGGTCGACGGCGAGGCGAAGGCGCGCGGCATCACCCGCGAGGCGCTGATCGCGGCCGAGGTCGAGGCCAGGGTGCCGCCGCCGGCCGCGGCGGAGATCGAGTCCCTGTACGAGCAGAACAAGGCCCGTCTCGGCAACCAGCCCAAGGCCGCCGTGGTGCCGCAGATCGAGCGCTACCTGCGCCAGAAGGGCGCCCAGGAGCGGATGGAGGCGTTCCGCGCCGAGCTGCTCAAGAAGCACGGGCTCAAGGTCACGCTCGAGCCGCCGCGGACGGCGATCCCGATCCCGGCGACCGCGCCGAGCCTCGGCCCGGCCGACGCCAGGGTCACGATCGTCGAGTTCACCGACTACCAGTGCCCGTTCTGCAAGCGCGCGGAGCAGACGATCCAGCAGGTGCTCGGCGCCTACAAGGACAAGGTGCGGCTGGTCTCGCTCGACTACCCGCTCGACTTCCACACCCGCGCGCCGTACGCCTCCAAGTCCGCGCACTGCGCCGGCGAGCAGGGCAAGTTCTGGGAGCTGCACCGCAACCTGCTGCTCGAGGAGGGCGACTTCTCCGACGCCGACATCCGCCGCCGCGCGGTCGCGCTCGGCCTCGACATGGCGAAGTTCGACGCCTGCTACGCCTCGGACAAGTACGAGAAGCAGATCCAGGAGAGCCTGGCGAACGCCGCCTACTACGGCGTCAGCTCCACGCCGACGTTCTTCATCAACGGCCGCAAGATCGCCGGCGCGCTGCCGTTCTCGGCCTTCGCCCAGGTCATCGACGAGGAACTCGCGCGCTAAGCGAGACCGGGGGTGCGACGGGCCCGCTCGCGAGATTTATTCGCGGGCGGGGCCGTTTTTCTGTGGACAGGCGGGGCGCGGGCGATAGAATCCGCGCGCGCCGCGAGGCGCAGGAGGTGGTGAGGCGAATTGCAGACTGAGCTCCGCGCGTGGACGGTCCGTGACTCTCTCGAGCTTTACAACGTCAACGGCTGGGGCCGGGACTTTTTCACCATCGGCGAGAACGGCAACGTCCAGGTGACCCCGGCGGGTCCCGGGACGGCGGCGATCGACCTCAAGGAACTGGTCGACGACCTGCGCAGCCGCGGCCTCAACGTGCCGATGCTGATCCGCTTCTCCGACATCCTGCGTCGGCGCGTCGAGCAGCTCTTCGGCGCGTTCCAGCAGGCGATCGCCGAGAACGACTACCGCGGCGCCTTCCGCGGCGTCTACCCGATCAAGGTCAACCAGCAGCGCCACGTCGTCGAGGAGCTGATCGAGTACGGCCGGCCCTTCCACCTCGGGCTCGAGGCCGGCTCCAAGCCCGAGTTGCTGGTGGCGCTGGCGCTGCACGACGACCCCGAGGCGCTGATCCTCTGCAACGGGTACAAGGACAAGGCGTTCATCGAGACGGCGCTGCTGGCCCAGAAGCTGGGCCGCCGCGTGGTGATCACGATGGACCGCATGGGCGAGCTCGACACCATCCTGGCCGCCGCCGCCGAGCTCGACCTGCGGCCGGTGATCGGCGTGCGCGCGCGGCTGTCGACCAAGGGCGCTGGCAAGTGGGTGGAGTCGACGGGCGACCGCTCCAAGTTCGGCCTGACCACGGCCGAGATGGTGGCGACCGTCGACAAGCTGCGCGGCCTCGGCATGCTCGACTGCCTGCAACTGCTCCACTTCCACATCGGCTCGCAGATCAACAACATCCGCGCGGTCAAGGACGCGCTGCGCGAGTCCAGCCGGATCTTCGTCGAGCTGCACGCGCTGGGCGCCAACATGCGCATCATCGACTGCGGCGGCGGCCTCGGCGTCGACTACGACGGCAGCCAGACCAACTTCCACTCCTCGGTCAACTACACGCTGCAGGAGTACGCCTCGGACATCGTTTCGCAGGTCGCCGAGACCTGCAACGCCCGCGGCGTGCCGCACCCGGACATCGTCACCGAGTCGGGCCGGGCGCTGGTCGCCCACCACTCGGTGCTGGTGTTCAACGTGCTGGCGACCAACGAGATCCTGAGCGGCAGCGTGCCCGAAAAGCTCGACCCCAACGAGCCGGCGGTGATCCGCTCGCTGTGGGAGACCTGGGACGGCGTCTCGCGCAAGAACTTCCAGGAGGCCTACCACGACGCGCTCCAGATCAAGGAGGAGGCGATCACCGCCTTCAACCTGGGCGTGCTCGACCTCAAGAACCGCGCTCGCGTCGAGGAGCTGTTCTGGGCCACCTGCGAGAAGATCCTGAAGATCGTGCGCGACCTCTCCTACGTGCCCGACGAGCTCGAGGGCCTGGAGAAGCAGCTCTCCGACACCTACTACTGCAACTTCTCGCTGTTCCAGTCGCTGCCCGACCACTGGGCGGTGCGGCAGCTCTTCCCCACGCTGCCGATCCACCGCCTGGACAAGCTGCCGACGCGCAAGGCCGTGCTCGCCGACCTGACCTGCGACAGCGACGGCAAGATGAACGAGTTCATCGACCTGCGCGACGTCAAGCACTACCTCGAGCTGCACCCGGTCAACCCCGGCGAGCCGTACTACATCGCGAGCTTCCTGGTCGGCGCCTACCAGGAAATCCTGGGCGACCTGCACAACCTGTTCGGCGACACCGACGCGGTCCACGTGCGGATGGACGGCGACGACTACCGCGTCGACCACGTCGTCGAGGGCGACTCGGTGACCGAGGTGCTGTCCTACGTGCAGTACTCGAAGGACGACCTGATCTCGCGCGTGCGCCGCGCGGTCGAGGTCGCGCTGCGCGAGAAGCGCCTCTCGATGGCCGAGTCGGGCCGCCTGATGCGCCGCTACGAAGAGGGCCTCGAGGGCTACACCTACCTCACCGTCGAGGACTAGTCGCCGGCTCACGACGTCGCCTGCGGGCATACACTGGGTCCATGCGTCGTCACCCATCCTGCCTGCTGCTGGTGCTCCTGGCTGCGAGCTGCAGCCTGAACCGAAACGCTCACATCGCACCCGCCGCCGACGTCGACATCGACGCCCGGGTGCTGGCGGAGTTCCAGGAGGAGGTCGAGGACTACGTCGACCTCCACCGGGAGCTGGTGGAGCGCATTCCGACGGTGGGCCCCAACGCCACCGCGGAGGAGATCGCGGCTCACCGCGAGAAGATGACGCGGGGCATCCAGGCCAAACGCAAGGGCGCCAAGCGAGGAGACATCTTCGAGTCGCGGGTGGAGGCGGCCATCCGGCGCGTGATCGCCAGGGAGTTGGCCAGCCCCGAGGGACAGCAGGTGGTCAAGGAGATCCTGCAGGGCAACCCGCGGGCGGAGCGCGTCCCCAACCAGTCGGACCCCACGCGGACCCATCCCGCCGCGGTGCGGGTGGTCGTCAACGGCCTCTATAACGAGGATGCGCCGCTGTCGTCCATGCCGCCCTCGCTGCTGCTGAAACTGCCGCAGCTCCCGGAGCAGGTGCGATACCGGTTCGTGGGACGGGACCTGATCCTGCGCGACGCCCAGGCCAACCTGATCCTGGACTTCATCAAGAACGCGGTGCCGAACCCCGCGGTGCCCCGCTAGCATGGAGCGCCTCGCCTCTCGTTTCGCCCTCTCCGCCTCCTTCGCGCTGGCCGCCCTCCCGCTGTGCGGCGCTGCCCAGGAACTCACGCTGCCCAACCGGGGCCAGGTCCGGTTCGCGGTGATCGGCGACATGGGAACGGCCAGTCGCGCGCAGCGCGAAGTGGCCCAGCAGATGGTCCGCTTCCACGCGAAGTTCCCGTTCACCTTCGTGATCACCGTGGGCGACAACATCCTGGGCCCGGAGACGGCCAGGGACTTCAAGGCCAAGTTCGAGGCGCCCTATGCGGATCTGCTCGCCGCCGGGATCAAGTTCTACGCGTCGCTCGGCAATCACGACAACCCCGAGCAGCGCAACTACGGGCCCTTCAGCATGGACGGGCAGCGCTACTACACGTTCAGCATGGAGGCGCCGGGCGGGCTGCGCTTCTTCGCCCTCGACAGCAACTACATGGACGCGCCGCAGCTCGCCTGGCTGGAGAAGGAGCTGTCAGCCTCGGGCTCGGAGTGGAAGCTCGCGTTCTTCCACCATCCGCTCTACTCGTCCGGCAAGACCCACGGCTCGTCGCTCGACCTGCGCAAGACCCTGGAGCCGCTGTTCACGCGCTACGGAGTCGACGTCGTCTTCACCGGCCACGACCACTTCTACGAGCGCGTGAAACCGCAGCACGCTATCACCTACTTCGTGGCGGGGTCCGCCGGCTCGCTGCGCAAGGGCGACTACCGCAAGCAGCCGTTCTCCGCCGTCGGCTTCGACCGCGACTACGCGTTCCTGCTGGTCGAGATCGACGGCGCGAAGCTGCACTTCCAGGCCATCTCGCGGACCGGCCAGACCGTCGATTCGGGTGTCATCGCCCTGGCGCCTGCGCAGCCCACGGCCACGCCCGGAGGGTCGCCACTCCCGCTTCGCTGAGGTCGACGGAGGTCCGGCGTACCATCGGCCTCGTGATTTCGCGAGTGCAACGGGGCGTCGGGCTGCTGCTGTTCGCGGCGGTCAGCAGCGGGCCCGCGATCACTGTCGCCGGGACCGCGGAAGCCGGGATCGGGGCGCGCTACGAGTTCGTCCTGAACCTCTATGCCGAGGGCCGCCACGCCGAGGCCGTCGCCGCCCTGGCCGAGTTCCCGTGGAAAGAGCTGGACGACGGCTGGCAACTGCTCGAGTTGCGCATGCGAGCGCTCCGAAGCTGCCCGACGTGCCCGGACACCCTGCTCGACCGCCTGCCGCTGAAGGCGGCGGCGATGCTGCACTTCGACGTCGACGTCGCCCTGCGCCCGGCCAACGTCGTGATCGAGCAGCCCCCCACGTGCTCCGGACGCCACGCCCGCCGCGCCAGCCAGTTCGCGGAGCTGCTCGCGCTGCGGGTGGACGGCCGCGACTTCGCGCGCCGGTTCTACCTCGTGATGGCCCAGCGCGCGCAGTGGGACGCCTGCCTCGACGAGGCGATCGAGTGGTGGGGCCACGCCGGCCTGGAGCGCTTCCCGAACGACCCCGAGCTGCTGCTCACCGTGGGCGCGGCCCACGAGAAGTACGCGCGGCTCACCGATCGCAGCCCGACCCCGCACCTGCGCAACGCGCTGGGTCCCCTCGCCGCGGCGGTCCAGGCCGATCCCGCCCTGCTTCAGGCCCGCCTCCACCTCGGCCGCGTGCAGTGGCGACTGGGCGAACTCGACGAGGCCCGGCGCACGCTGCAGAACGGGATCGCACAGGGCGGCGAAGCGGACGAGCGCTACCTCGCTCACCTGTTCCTCGGCCAGGTCCACGCCCAGGCGGGGCGAGCCGATGCCGCGGTCGAAGCGCTGCAGACCGCACTGGGCATCGACCCGGCAGGCCAGGCCGCCGCGGCCGCCCTGGCCCAGGTCCTGCTCCTGCGCGGGGACACGACGGCGGCACGCGCGGTGGTCGACCGCGCCCTGACCCGCCCCCGCGACCACTTCGACCCGCACTGGAACTACCTGTCGAGCAACGCGACCGACATCGACGATCGACTCGACGACCTGCGCGCGGAGTGCGGGCGTTGAGCCGGCCCCTCGCCCGCGTGACTGCCGCGGCCCTGGCCTGCGCCAGCCTCGCCGCCCTCGCCCAGGTGCCGGAGTTCCGGGTCGGCGTCGAGGCCGCCTACGTGGACGTCTTCGTCTCCCGCGGCGACGCGCCCGTCGTCGGCCTCGGCTCCGACGACTTCGAGTTGCGCGACGAGGGCGTCCCGCAGCCCGTCGCGGTCGTGGCCTCCGACGTGCTGCCGATCCAGGCCCTCTTCGTGTTCGACTCCAGCAGCAGCCTCACGAACGAGAAGCGCGCGGCCCTGCGCAGGGCGGGCGAGATCCTGCTCGCCGCGCTGCGCCCCGCGGACGAGGCCGGCCTGCTCGCCTTCTCCGCCGAGATCTTCTGGCTCGCGAAGCCGACCCGCGACCGCGACGCCGTGCGGCGGGCGCTGGCCCGGAT
The DNA here is from genome assembly GCA_023701125.1 of Vicinamibacteria bacterium. Taxonomy (GTDB): domain Bacteria; phylum Acidobacteriota; class Vicinamibacteria; order Fen-336; family Fen-336; genus WYBL01. The sequence goes on from JAMPXO010000020.1 coordinate 45,634, forward strand.
GGAGCCGATCGGCGCGACCTCGGTCTACGACGCGCTGCTGGCGGCGCTCGCGGTCGCCGACCCGCGCGGGCGCACGTTGATCATCCTGTTCACCGACGGCCGCGACAACACGAGCGCACTCGACGCGAGCCACCTGAAGGCCGTGGCCGAGCGCACCAGCGCCCTCGTCCATCTCGTCACGGTGCGCGATGCGCTGCCGCAGCCGGGGCGCCCGATCCGCGCACCCCTCGACCGCACAGCGCTCGACGACATCGCGGAAGCCACCGGCGGCCGGGTCTGGGTCGCCAACTCCGTGGCCACGCTCGGCGGCGCCTTCGAGCGCATCGCGGCCACGCTGGCCGCCCGCTACGTGCTGCGCTACGAGCCGCGCGGCGAGCCGAAGCCCGGCTGGCACCGGCTGGAGGTGAAGCTGCGCAAGGGGCGCGCCCAGGTCCACGCCCGCCGCGGTTACTGGGCCCCGGAGCACTGAGGATCCGGGATCGCAACAGGCTTGCGCTACCGGCAGGGCGAAGGGCCGCCCGGCGGCAACGCCTCGCCCAGGAGCGAGTCGAGCCAGGCGGCGTCCGACAGCCCACGCGTCTTCCAGCCCGGGGCCAGCCTGTCCAGCATCGAGGCCTGCGCCATTCCGGAGTAGTAGAACCGCACGTCGCCGTCGGCGCGTCGGATCTGGGCCAGCTCCCGCGACCACTGCGCGAAGAAGGTCGAGTACCCCTGGAACGCGGGGTCGGCGGCGAGCGCCGCCAACGGACGGTAAGTTGGCGTCGTCGCGGCGGCGCGCCAGGCCTGCAGCTCGACGTACTTCGCCAGGCCCTCCAGCCACTCGCGCTGGCGCTCGTAGTCGACGAGGTCGGGGGACAGGCCCGTCGACCGACGACGCTCGTGGCGCACCGCGAGAAAACGACGCGCCAGTGGCTCGGCCTCCTGGCACGACTCGGCCGCGGCCGCTTCGGCGAGCCACCGCAGTTCGTCCTTCCACAGGCCGCGCAGGGTGGCGTCGGGTGCCTCGTACACGCGTTCGAGCCTCGTGGCCCGCTCGGCGGCCTCCAGGCGAGCCGGTGCGGTGGCGGCCTGGTGCGCGTGGAACGCCTCGTGGAGCAACATCGAGATGTAGCCGTCCGTGCCGCCCAGGAACAGGTTCGTCGCGAGGCGGTAGGGGAAGATCGGCCGGAGCACCGACGGCAGGTCGCGGCGGAACTGCTCGGTCATCACGATCTGCATCCGCTCCAGGGTGGGAAGGCTGGACGCGTAGCGGCCGCCCACGCGAACGGTGAAGGCCTCGGGCGTGACGCCAGGTCCGGGCAGGCGCTGCCGGTGATAGGGGGCGCCCGCGAAGGTGTCGCCCGGCACGATCTCCCACGGGCCGCCGACGATCTGCTCTCCGGGGATCTTCACCCAGCCGGGCGCCGGGTCGGCCTCGCCGAGGATGAACGCGAAAGCTTCGTTGTAGACGACGACGGGGTTGCGCGCCGAGCCCCAGCCGGGCCAGATGCTGTCGCCGAGTGCCGCCCTCAGGTGCAACGCCTCGGCGAGCCGTGCCTGCTCGGCCGCGGGAAGTCGTTCGGTGACGGCCGATCGGGTCGGCAGGCCCCGGTTGTTCAGTGCTGAGGCGCCGGCCAGGGCCAGCACGGCGAGGATCAGGACCGCGACCAGGATCCCGAGGGCCCTCATCACCCGCCGTTGCCTCGCCAGGGCTCGCTCCTCCGCTGGGAGTGTAGGTGAAGCAAGAGCAGTGCGCACCGGAATCGCGGCGTTCGCCCGAGCGTAGGATCCGCCACAGGAGCGAGTGGAATGCCACCAGCGACGGGGCGGGCGTTCGCGCTGCTGCTCTTGTGCGCCGTCTGCGCTCCGGCGGTGCCGGCGCAGCAGGCGCAGAGAGACGAGCGGCTCGTCCGCTACGAGAGCGTCCTCCTCGCGTACGCGGGAGGGGACCGGGACGAGGCGCTGCAGCGCCTCGGGGAGATGTCCTGGCAGACGCTCGACGCCGCGTGGGCGTTGCTCCTGTCCCAGGTGAAGAACGTCGCCACCTGCCCGAACTGCGCCGACCCGGTCTCGCGCCTGCCGCTGCCGGCCGCGGCAATGCTGCACCTCGACCGCGACCGGCTCGACAACCCGCGCCAGTTCGACGTCGAGCAGCGCCCGCGATGCCCGGGACGCCAGGCGCAACGCGCTCTCCAGGTCGCCGACCTGCTCGCCACGCGTCCGGAGACGCGCGAGTTCGCGCGGCGCCTCTTCCTCGGCGCGGCGCAGCGCGCACAGTGGGACGCCTGCATGGAAGAGGCCGTGGCGACGGGCCGCGCCGGCCTCGCCCTCTTCCCCGACGACGCGGACCTGCTGCTGGCCGTCGGCGCGTCGTACGAGAAGTGGGCGCGGCTCGTGGACGTGCGCACCGCCTCGCTGCTCGGGGACGCGGCCCGCCACCTCGAGCGAGCGCTCGCGGCGGACCCGGGGAGAGCGACGACGCGCGTCCACCTCGGCCGCGTGCTGTGGCGGCAGGGGCGTTTCGAGGACGCCCGTGCGACGTTCGAGGCCGCCGTCACCCCGGGAGCCGACGCGGGTGCGCTCTATCTCGCCCACACGTTTCTCGGTCACCTCCACCACCGCGCGGGCCGATCGGAGGCTGCGGTCGAGTGCTTCCACCGCGCGTTGGCGATCGCCCCGCTGGGTCAGGCCGCGGCGCTCGGCCTCGCCCACGCCCTGCGCCTCCGGGGCGACACGACCGGCGCGGGACAGTCTGCGGACCAGGTGCTCGCGGCTCGCGACAAGCCGCTCGACCCGCTCGTGAACTACCTCGCCGACAACGCCGCCGGCGCCGAGGATCTGCTCGACGAGTTGCGCGAGGGGACGCGACGATGATGCGGCTGGTGTGGGTGGCCGTGCTGGCCCTCGCCTCCGCTCGCGCAGCGCAGGTCGACGACGGTCCCGCCCGTTACCTGGGCGCGCTGCGGGCGTACGCGTCCGGCGAGCGCGAGGCCGCCGTCGCCCGCGTCGGCCCCCTGGCCTGGGAGGAGATGGACGCGGCTTTCGGCCGCTTCCGGAGCGAGGTGAACCGCGCCGGCCGCTGCCGGACCTGCCCCGACACGCTGGCGAACGAGCCGATCCGGGCGGCGGCGATGCTGCACCTCGACCGCGATCTGGTCGAGAACCCGCCGCACCAGGACGTCGAACAGCCCCCGCCCTGCGGCGGCCGCCACGCGCGCCGCGCCCTCGAGTACGCGGAACTGCTGGCGCTGCGCGAGCGCACCCGCGAGTTCGCCCGCCGCTTCTACGTCGCGATGACCTGGCGCGCCGAGTGGGACGCCTGCCTGTTCCAGGCGGTGGGCTGGGCGCGGACGGGCCTGGTCGCCTTCCCGGACGACCCCGACCTGCTGCTTGCCCTCGGCGTGACGCACGAGAAGGCCGCCCGGCTCGGCGGCAAGGACCCGGGGCGCCTGCTGCGCGAGGCACGCCGTCATCTCGCGCGGGTGGTCGCGGTCGACCCCGGGCGCCTCTCGGCGCGCGTGCACCTCGGTCGCGTGTTGTGGCGCCTGGGCCAGCTCGACGAGGCCCGGCGCACGCTGGAGGCCGCGGTCGAGGTGGGTGGCGGAGGAGAGGGGTTGTATCTCGCCCACGTCTTCCTCGGTCATGTACACGGCCGCGCCGGCCGTCCCGCGGCGGCAGCCGACGCCTTCCGGCGCGCGCTCGCGATCGCTGCGGACGGCCCGGTCGCGACGATCGGGCTCGCCCACGCGTTGCGGCAGCAGGGCGACCTCGACGGCGCGGCTCGGATCGTCGATCGTGCGCTGGGCAGCGAGACGGCCCGGTTCGATCCCTATCGCGACTACAACGCCGACAACGCCCGGGACGTCGCGCGCCTGTTCGACGCGCTGCGCGAGGAGGCCCGACAGTGAGACTCGCCCCTGCTCTTCTCGCTGCGGCGCTCGTCGCCGGCGGTGCGAGCCTCGCCTTCGCTCAGGCCGTGCCGCAGTTCAGCTCGGACGTGGGCGTCGCCTACGTCGACGTCTTCGTCTCGGACCACGAGCGCCCCGTGCCAGGCCTGCACGGGCACGACTTCGAGCTGCGCGACGACGGCGTGCCGCAGCGGGTCGAGCTGGCCGAGATCGACGCGATGCCGGTCCAGGTGCTGCTCGTGTTCGACAGCAGCAACAGCCTGACGGGCGAGAAGCGGGCGGCCCTGCGCGTCGCCGGCGACCTGCTGCTGGCCGCGCTGCGGCCGGTCGACGAGGTCGGCGTGATCGCCTTTTCGGACGACATCCGCTGGCTGGCCCGACCGACCCTGGACCGCCGCGCGGTGCACGAGGCGATCGCGTCGCTGCAACCGGTCGGAGCGACGGCCGTGTACGACGCGCTGGCGGCAGCGCTCGCGGTCGCCGACCCGCGCGGCCGCACGCTGGTCATCCTGTTCACCGACGAGGTGGACAACTCGAGCCTGCTCGACGCCACCGACCTGCGCGCCGCCGCCGTGCGCTCCAGCGCCCTCGTCCACCTCGTCACGGTTCGCAGGCGCGGGCCGTTCGTCCCCAACACCCGGGTGCAGCCCGACTCGCACCCGCTGCAGGAGATCGCGGAGCTGACCGGCGGCCGGGCCTGGATCGCGGACTCGGTCGCGAACCTGACGGCGGCGTTCACCCGTATCGCCGCGACCTTCGCGACGCGCTACGTATTGCGCTACGAGCCGGCCGGCGAGCCGACACCGGGCTGGCACCGCCTCGAGGTCAAACTGAGGAAGGGCAAGGCGAAGGTCCAGGCCCGCCGCGGCTACTGGGTCCCCGACCCGGCGGTCCGCTGATCGAAGCCGTCCCCTCGCTGAGGACCGCCCGGAATCCGCCGGGCAGACTCGCGAGGCGCTTGGTCGGTCCCCACGCGGCACTTTCATCCGTGGCCTCCCCCGCTGAGAGGAGGCCGGTTGGCAGGCAGGTCTCGCGCGAGCTCCTGGACTCGACGTCGACCAGCCTCGGCTGCGGCTCGCTGGCCCCCGGCGAGTTCGACCCGCTGCTCGCGGCCTGAGCCCCGGGAGCGCTCGCCAGGGCCCGAGCGCCCGCTACTCCTTCTCGAGCTCCAGGATCCAGGCCGGCGGGTCGGGCTCGCGGCGCACGCCGGCGTGGGCGTCCTCGCCGCGGGCGACGCGGAAGCGGTGCAGCCACGACGGACCCCAGGGCCCGATGTAGGCGTCCGCTGACTGCCAGGCGGGGTCGGCCAGCGCCTGCTCGAGGCTCGTGAAGGTGTAGCCGCGGCGCTCGAAGAGCCCGAGCACGCGCTCCATCGTCGTCGTGTTGATGGCGTTGGCGTGGATCAGCAACACCTGCGGGATCGCTCGGCCGAACAACTCCTGCGCTTCGCCTTCGTAGAACGTGACGAGGCCGTCGAGGTGGGCCAGGTACGCCTCCTCGACCTCGCGCACGAGCTTCTCGTCGCCTTTCGCCTGGGCCTTCTCGTAGGCCGTCGCGAAGGTCCAGTCCGTGCACTCGATGCTGAACGGGGCGACGGTGTAGCCGTTCCGCGCGAGGAACGCCTCGAACTCCGCCTTGGCCCCCGCGGTGGGTCCCGTGTGGGTGTACGGATGGCGGAACCAGCGCGGCGCGGCCGAGCCGCGAGCCTTCAGCAGCTGGCGAGTGACGACGTCGCCGCGCAGCGTCGCGGCCTCGAACTGCTCGAGCGGCGTGCGCTGGAAGGAGACGTGGCCCCAGGTGTGGTTGCCGAGCTCGAGGCCCGCGTCCAGCCACTGCGCGAGCAACGCGACACGCGCGTCCACCTCGCCCGGCACGACGACCTTGTCCTCGTTGACGAAGCCGATCACCGGCACCCCGCGGCGCTGCAGGGGGGCGAGCAGCCGGGTGGTCGCAGACGCGATCTCCGGCATCGCCAGCCGACGGGTGACGAACGGCAGGTCGTCGATCGTGACCGCGACGGTGCGGGCGGGCGCGGGAGCCTGGCCGTGGGCGGCGACCGGAGCGAGCGCGAGCAGGGAGAGCAACAGCGTGAAGCGAAGCGTCATCGCACGATCGTACAGGCGAACGGCGCGGCGTTAGACTTCGGGTCGGAGGCCGCCGATGCCGGTGCTGGCGGGCGCGGAACTCGGCCACTACGCGCTGGTCGAGAAGATCGGCGAAGGCGGGATGGGCGTCGTCTGGCGCGCCCGCGACCTCAAGCTGGACCGCGAGGTGGCGCTCAAGGTGCTGCCCGAGGCGCGCACTTCCGATCCCGACTGGCTGGCGCGGCTGGAGCAGGAAGCTCGCGCGGCCGCCGCGCTGAGCCACCCCAACGCCGTCGCGGTTCATGCGATCGAAGAAGCCGAGGGCGTGCGCTTCCTGGTGTTCGAGCTGGTCCACGGCCGCAGCCTCGCCGAGTTGATCCCGCCCACCGGCCTGCCGCTCCCGCAGATCGTCGGCCTCGGCGCCGGCATCGCCGGGGCGCTCGCCGCGGCCCACCGCCGCGGCCTCACCCACCGCGACCTGAAGCCGCGCAACGTGATGGTCGACGAGGGCGGTGCGGCGCGAGTGCTCGACTTCGGGCTCGCCGCCTTCCTGCCGCCGGCGGCGCCCGAGGCCTCGCCCGACTCGCCCACCCGCCCCTACCCGCCGCTGCCGGGCGGCGGCACGCTCTGCTACATGGCGCCCGAGCAGTTGCGCGGCGCCCCGCCGGACCCCAGCGCCGACGTGTGGAGCCTGGGCGTGCTGCTGTTCGAGATGGCGTGCGGCAAGCCGCCGTTCCGCGGCGCGACGCCCGCAGACCTCGTCTCCGCGGTGCTGCTCGCGGAACCCGAGCCACTCGCCCGCAGTCGCCCTGACCTGCCGCCGGAGCTGGCCGCGATCGTCTCCACCTGCCTGCGCAAGGACCCCGCGCGCCGCCTGCTGACCGCCGACGACGTGCGGCTGGCGTTGTTGCGGCTGCCCGCGAGCGAGACCCGCGAGCGCAAGGTCGCGGTGCTTCCCTTCGTCGACATGAGCCGCGAGCACGACCAGGGCTGGCTGTGCGACGGCCTGGCCGAGGAGATCCTGCTCACGCTGCGCGGCGTGCCGGGACTGCGCGTCGTGTCGCGCGCCGCGGCGTTCTCCGCCCGCGCCGCCGCGGGTCCCACGCCGGACCTCGGCGAACTGGGCCGCAAGCTCGGCGCGTCGGTGCTGCTCGACGGCAGCGTGCGCCAGGCCGACGGCAAGGTGCGGGTGGCGGTCGAGCTGATCGACGTCGACGACGGCGCGCAGCTCTGGGCCTTCCGCCACGAGGGCGCGCTCGGTGACGTGTTCGCGCTGCAGGACCAGATCGCGCGCCAGGTCGCCGCCGCGCTGGAGGTGCAGTTCGGCCACGCCGCGAGCGCCCCCGCGGGCACCACCCAGTTGCGGGCGTGGGAGCTCTACCACCGCGCCCGGCGCCTGTACTACCGCTACAGCCGCCGCGCCGTCGAAGAAGCCCGCACGCTGTTCGAGCGCGCACTCGGCGAGGACCCGGCGTTCGCCCGGGCGTGGGCCGGGCTCGCCGACTGCGGCTTCTTCCTGTACCTCTACGTGCACCGCGACCCGGAGGCGCTGCACCTCGCGCGCGAGGCCAGCCGCCGCGCGCTGGAGTTGCAGCCCGCACTGGCCGAGGCCCACGCCTCGCGCGGCATGGGCCTCTCGCTCGACGGCCGCCACACCGAGGCCGAGCGCGCCTTCGAGGAGGCCGTGCGCCTCGACCCCGATCTGTTCGAGGCCCGCTACTTCCGGGCCCGCGACGCCTTCGCGCAGGGCCGGCTGACCGACGCCGCGCGCGAGTGGGAGGCGGCCGGGCGGGCGCGGCCCGAGGACTTCCAGTCGCCGCTGCTGGTGGCCCAGGTCTACGACGCGCTCGCGCAGCCCGAGGCCGCGGCCGCCGCCCGCCGCCGCGGCGTGGTGCTGGCCGAGGCCCAGGCGGCGCGCGAGCCGGACGACACCCGCGCCCTCTACATGGCGGCCAACGGCCTGGTCGCGCTGGGCGAGCGCGAGCGTGGCCTGGCGCTGTCCGATCGTGCGCTGGCGCTGGAGCCCGACGACCCGATGCTGCTCTACAACGTCGGCTGCATCCTGGCGCTGGCCGCCGAGCCGGAGCGCGCGATCGACTGCCTCGTCCGCGCCGTCGCCGGCGGCCTGCGCCAGCGCGGCTGGCTCGAGCACGACTCCAACCTCGATTCGCTGCGCGCGAGCCCGCGCTTCCAGGCGCTCGTCGGAGCGATCCCCGCCGAGGCATGATCGGCGTGCGGGGCCTTCAATAGGGGGATCCAACATGCTGCACGTCGCCGTCGCCGCGCTGCTGCTGTTCCAGGGCGTCGAACCACGGACCCTCTCGCTGTGGGCCACCGACCCCGAGACCGGCGCACCCGCCGAGGGGCTGACCGCCGCCGAGGTCGCGATCCTCGAGGACGGCCGCGTCGTCGAGGGGCTCGTCGTCCGCCGCGACGACCGGCCGCTGGTGGTGGCCCTGGTGCTCGACTCCAGCGAGTCGATCGCCGACAAGTGGCGCACGGAGTTGCAGGTCGCCGCGATCGAGTTCGTGCGCGGCCTGCCCGACGGCGCGAAGGTCGGGGTGTGGACGACGGGCGACCGCGCGCGGCGCGTCGTCGAGTTCTCCGTCGACCGCGACAAGATCGTCAAGGCGATCGAGAAGACCTTCCCGCTGGGCGCCAACTCGATGCTCGACGGGCTGGTCGAGGCCGCGAAGGAGCTGCGCAAGCAGCCCGGCGACCGCAGCGCGCTGGTGGCGGTGTCGGGCGCCGGCTTCGGCTTCTCGGATTACACGAAGGACCTGGCCCGCGACCGCGTGCAGGCCAACGCCATGGTCACCTTCGGCGTGCTGTTCGACGAGGGCCTCGCTGCCGGCGCCCTCGGCGGTCGCACCTTCACCCCCGGGGCCCGCGGCGAGCTGCCGGCCGGTCGCGCCGACTCCGACAACTTCTCCCGCGTCGGCCGCGGCGAGCACGAGTACGTGATGATCCAGGGCGCGCGGCGCAGCGGCGGCCTGTTCCAGGCGATCCCCTCCTCGCAGGGCGTCAAGGACGCGCTGGCGAAGGTCAACGTCGCGCTGCGCAGCCAGTACCTGCTCTCGTACAAGTCGCTGCCCAACCCCCACGAGCGCCGCACCGAGGTGCGCACGGCGCGGCCGCTGACGGTGCGCCTCGGCCCCTCCAGCGTCGAAGAGCCGGGCGGCCGTTGAGCGCTCACGCGATCTAGAATCGGACCATGTTCCATCTCGCCGCCGCTGCCCTGCTGCTCCTGTCGGGGGTCGAACAACGCACGCTGTCGCTGTGGGCCAACGACCCGCAGACCGGCGCTGCCGCCGAGGGCCTGACCGGCGCCGACGTCGCGGTGCTCGAGGACGGCACCGTGATGGAGGGCCTGCAGGTCGAGCGCGACCCGCGCGTGTTGACCGTGGCCCTCGTGCTCGACTCCAGCGAGGGCATGAGCTCGGCGTGGCGGCTGCACGTGCAGAGCGCGGTCGTCGCTTTCGTGCGCAAGCTGCCCGCGGAGGCCCGGGTCGCCGTGTGGACGACGGGCGATCGCGCGCGGCGGGCCGCAGAGTTCGGCACGGACCGCGAGAAGACGCTGCAGACGATCGAGAAGACGATGCCGTTCGGCACCAACAACCTGCTCGACGGCCTGGCCGAGGCCGCCAAGGAGCTGCGCAAGCAGCCCGGCGACCGCAGCGTGCTGGTCGCGATCTCCGGCGCCGGCTTCGGCTACAGCCAGTTCTCGAAGGAGATGGTGCGCGAGCGGCTGTCCGCCGACGTGATGGCGGTGTTCGGCCTGCTGTTCGACGAGGGAGCGGGCGGGCGCTCCATGGACGGCTACTCGCTGGTCGGCCGCGGCGACCACGAGTTCGTGCTGAATCAGGCGGCGCGCCGCAGCGGCGGCCTGTTCCAGTCGCTGCCGACCGCCCAGGGCACCGCCGACGCGCTGGCGAAATTCGAGGTCGCGCTGCGCAGCCAGTACCTGCTCCGCTACAAGACCCAGCCCAACCCGCGCCAGCGCCGGACCGAGGTCAAGACCCGGATGCCGCTGACGGTCCGCCTCGGCCCCGCCTCGGTGGAAGAACCCGGCGGCCGCTGATCGACTGACCCTGCGTCCGCTCGTGTAAGCTGCCGGCTCACGGGAGGCCCGCATGTCCGTGTCCGTGACGTGCCCGGTGTACACGCTGGCCGCGGTGAGTTCCGCGGACGTTGCCGCCGCTGCCTCCTGGGACCCGACGCCGGCCCAAATGGCCCAGGTCGCGTTCGCCCGCCGACGGCGCGGGAGACGAGTCGCCGGCTGGGGCGCGTTCGTACTGTTTGTCGTCGGTGCCGCCTGCCTGCTGTTCCCGCCGGGCCTGATCGTCGTCATCCCGGTCGCCCTCGGGCTCTTCGCCTGGGCAGGGGTTCTGTACGCCACGCCGGGCAAGGTGTCGCGCGCGACCAATGCCGAGGCCGCCTTCCGGGACTTCTTCTCCGGCTTCTCGAGCGTCTACACGCGCGGGGTCAGCACGGGCCTGATGTGGGACGAGGCCGACCTGGCCTTCGTGCTGCTGACCCCGGCGGCGCGCGACGAGGCCGCGGAGGTCGACCGCCTGCGCGAGACGTGGCGGGCGTTCTGGACCTCGATCGCCGTCGAGGGCAGCGAGGCCACGGCCGAT
>JAMPXO010000021.1 GCA_023701125.1 Vicinamibacteria bacterium
CGGCGGCGGGGTGTCGAGCCCGGGCTCGTCGCCTGCCGGCGGTCGCGGCGGCGGCGTGGGCGCCGGAATCGTCGCCTGCGCCACCTGCTGCAGCGGCCGCCACCAGAAGGCGTAGGCCGCGACCGCCGTGGCCACCGAGACCACGCCGGTCACGATCAGCACCAGCGCCGCGCCCCACACCCAGCGCGCGGAGCCGGACTCCCCGCTCATCGCGTCAGTTGCCCCGGGACTTGGCGGCTTCTTCGTCCTGGTAGGTGACCTTGCGGCCCGTGCGGGTCTCCAGGATGGTGAGCGTGTTGCGGATGATGTCCTTGCCCAGCTCGAAGATCACGGCCTGTTCCGTGCCCTTGGAGTCCTTGTAGGTGATCGTCAGGAAGTGGGTCCGCTTCTTGGAGAACAGGAACAGCGGCGAGATCAGGATCGCCTCCGCCACCCGGCGGCCGGACTTCTGCCCGTACTCGAGCTCGACGACCCGCTTGTAGGGCACTTCGATCAGCCCGCCGCTCTTCTCCGCGACGAACACGAACTTGGAAGCGTCCGTCGTCGTGATCAGGCCCTCGGTCTTGATCGCGACCGAGTTGATCGTGCCGCCCAGGAACTTCGCCTCGTTCTTGCCGACAGCGGCCGCCGTCGGAGCCAGCAGGGCGAAGACCAGCCCCGCCGCCAGCAGGCGCTGCGCCGGGGCAGTACCGAACGGATTGCGAAAAGGCACGACTGTCCACAGACCGGCGAACGTGTCACGGTTCATTTTGGGGTGACCTCCAACCACAGACGCGCAATCGGTGGAGAAAACGGTCAGCCCGGCGGGCCCGAATTTTCCTTTTCCCGTTGACCGCTGCCGGGCAGCTCGAGGAGCACGGCCCATTGCTCCTCTTGACATCCCACAGGAGCCGCCGTAGCTTCCTATTGGCGTCCCACAGGAGTGCGATGTCGAGCGAGGAGCGAGGCATGGGAGACGACAAGTCGAGCATCTTGCAGGGCACCCTCGATCTGATGGTGCTCAAGACCCTGGAGCAGATGGGGCCGCTGCACGGCTACGGGATCGCCCGCCGCCTGGAGCAGATCAGCGAGGACGTCCTGACCGTCAACCAGGGAACCCTCTACCTGTGCCTGGTGCGGCTGGTGCAGAAGCGGTGGGTGGCCGCTTCGTGGGGCACGTCCGAGAACAACCGGAAGGCGAAGTTCTATGCGCTGACCCGCGCCGGACGCGCGCAACTGCGGAGCGAAGCCGCCCATTGGCACCGGATCGCGTCGGTCATCGAGCGCGTGCTTGCGCCGGCGGGGGGAGGAAACCCGGCATGAGTTCCTGGCTCGATTCCTGGCGCGTCCTCTCCGCCCGTCTCGCGGGACACCTCCGCCGCCGTCAGCTCGACAGCGAACTCGAGGAGGAGCTCGCCGCCCACCTGGCCCTGGCCGAGGACGAGTACGTGCGCCGGGGCCGCACCCCGGAGGAGGCGAAGCGCCTCGCCCGCGTCGACCTGGGAGGGCTGGCCCAGTTGCAGGAGGCCAGTCGCGAGGCCCACGGGCTGCCCTGGCTCGACGCCGCATGGCTCGAGATGCGCCTCGCCTTCCGCACGTTGCGGAGGTCGTGGGGCCTGACCCTGGTCGGCGGCTTCGCGATGACGGTGGCGATCGCCATCGGCGGCGGCGCCTTCAACGTCATCCACGCGGTGATGGGCGCCACGCTGCCCCTCGACGAAGGCGAGCGCGTGGTGGCGCTGATGGCGTGGGGGGCCCGGCAGGATCGGCGGCAGGGAGTGGCTCCCGCGGATCTCGATCGATGGCGCGAGACGCTGCGCCTGGTGGAGGACGTGGGCGGCTTTCGGGATCGCGAGCTGCCGGCGAAGACCGGGCCGGCGCTGGCCGGCGCGCCGGGCCATCCCGTGCGGGTCGCGGAGATCACCGCGTCGGGCTTCGACCTGGCGCGGGTGGCGCCGCTCGTCGGCCGTTCGATCCAGCGCGACGACGAACGGCCGGGCGCCCCGGCCGTGGTGGTGATCGGCCACGACGCGTGGCGCGGGCGCTTCTTCTCCGATCCACGGATCCTGGAGCGGACGCTCTGGCTGGGCGACACGGAGCACCAGGTGGTCGGAGTGATGCCCGCCGGCTTCGCGTTCCCGCTCGACTACTCCTTCTGGACCCCGCTGAAGACGTCGATCGGCCCCGCCGCCGCGGGCGACCGGGTGACGGGGATCCTCAGCTTCGGCCGCCTTCGCGACGGAGTGAGGCTCAAGGCGGCTCAGGCGGAACTGGCGGCGGCGGGCCTGACGCGTGGACTCTATCCAGCGAGCGACGAGCCCCCCGTGCCCCGGATGACGTCTTACCCGCTGGCCTTCGTCAGGGCCGAGCGTGGCGTCGCGCTGGGCATCGTGCTCCTGCTCGCCGGTCTGCTGCTGCTTCCGCCCTGCGCGAACGTGGCGATCCTGGTCCACGCGCGGACGGTGGCGCGCCAGGAGGAGATCTCCCTCCGTTACGTGCTGGGCGCCAGCCGAGGCCGGATCGTCGCGCAGCTCCTGGCCGAAGTGCTGGCCCTGGCCCTGGGCGCAGCGATCCTGGCCGTCGCCATCATTCGCCTGGTGGGACGCTACGTGCAGGAGACGCTGCTCGCCGGCAACCGACTGCCGTTCTGGATCGACTTCCAGGGCCTGCCGCTCCCGACCCTGGCCCTGACCCTGGCCCTGGCGCTGCTCGCCGCGGCCATCGCGGGGGTCGGTCCCGCGCTGCGGGCGACCGGCGATCTGGCACAGGCCGGCCTCAAGTCGCTGGGTCGCGGGACCGGGCCCCGACTCGGCCGCACCTGGACCGCCCTGGTCGTGGCCCAGATCGCCTTCGCCGTGGCCGTGCTGCCTTCCGCCGCTTCGATGGCCTGGGGAGCCCTGCGGCCCGGGATCCTGGGTCGGGACTTCGTGGCCGAGGACTACCTCGTCGCGAAGGTCGTCCCGAACGCCGTGGACTCGGGTTTCGCGCGAAGCCGCCGCGAGTTCCTGCGGAACCTGCGAAGCCAGCCCGGGATCGGCCCCGTCGCCCTCTCGCGAACGGCTCCGGGACGCGAGTCCTGGGGCGTCGTCGCCCTGCTGCCGCTGACCTCCCGAGCGAGCGCCCCCGCGGCCGCACCCCAGGACGCGCTCCCGTCGAGGGTGGCCCTCGACTCGAACGCGGTGAACGACACGTTCTTCGAGACCTACCCGATCCGCGGGCTCGCGGGGCGCGGGTTCGAGGCGGCCGACTTCGAGGCCGGCGAGGAGAACCGCGCGGTGCTGGTCAGCCGGACTCTCGCCGTCCACCTGGCTGCGGAGGCCGGGGCAGCGGGCGACCTGGGTCGCGTGCTCGGCCGCCGCCTGCGATATCTGAACACCGCGGCGGGGCCGTCGCCGGAGAACGGGCCCGTGTTCGAGATCGTCGGCGTCGTCTCGGACCTTCCCGACAACCTCGACGCTCGCATCCTCTATCACCCGTTGTCGGCGGACTCGAGCGACGAGGCGACGCTGTCGGTTCGCCTGGCGGGAGCGAAGGACGGCGCCGCCCCGCGATTGTGGGCCAGCGCCGAGCCCTTCTCGGCGGCGCTGCGGCTGTCCGACCTGCGCACGCTCGAGGACGTCTACACGGAGAACGAACGCGACGACAACCTCTCGGCCTACGCCCTCGCGGCCGCGACCACGAGCGTGCTGCTGCTGTCGGCCGCCGGCATCCACGCGCTGATGTCGTTCACCATCCACCGCAAGCGTCGCGAGATCGGCATTCGTTCGGCGCTGGGCGCCCGGCCGCAGCGTCTGCTCCTGGACGTGTCCCGGCAGGCTCTCGTGCAGGTCGGTCTCGGAGCCCTGCTGGGAGGGAGCGTGGCGATGGCGCTCGCCTACTGGATCCCCGTCGACGAACTCGGCGGCCGCAGCGTTCCCGGGCTGATCCCGGCGGCGGCGCTGCTGCTGATGGGCGTCGGCCTGCTGGCCGCCATCGGCCCCGCTCGCCGGGCCCTGCGCGTCGAGCCGACCGAGGCCCTGCGCGAAGGCTAGGGGATGCGCACCGGGCCCCTCGGGGCTACGAGTCGGCCAGCGCTCGGTGGCCAGCCGCGCACGGGGCGCCTCACAACACCAGCGCCACGCCTGCCGTGCGCGCGGCCCTCTGCAGCTCTCGATCGAGCGTGGCCAGCGGCAGTGCGCGGCGGATCGCGGTTTCCAGGTACGTCGCGTCGTAGACCGTGAGCCCGTGGGCGCGGGCGAGCTGGACTGCGCCACCCGGGGCCCGCAGGGAAGCCTCGACCTCGATCGGCAACCCGCTGAGGATGCCGAGCACGCGGTCGGCGAGGGCCGGCGCGATCCGCTTGCGCCGCTCGGCCTGGACGAGCACGTTGGCGACCTCGGCCGGGAACAGCGCCGGGACGACGGCGCCCTCGGCGACGACCCGCTCCAGGACGGCGTCGGTGGCGGGCGTCACTTCGTCGGCGAACCACCAGGCCGCAGCGACGGACGTGTCGATGACCAACACGTCAGGGCCGCCCCGTGTCGCGCAACTTCCGCACGCTGAGGCCACGCAGCCGCGCGCCGCTCCGGATCTGCCGCAGTTCGTCGACCAGGCGCGACGCGTCCTGCGGCGGGTCGCCGAGGGGCACGAGGCGCGCGATCGCCTTGCCGTGGCGGGTGATCGTGAACTGCTCGCCGCGTTCCACCCGCTCGAGCAGGGCGGGCAGGTGGGTCTTCGCCTCGTAGGCGCCGATGGTCGACATACGACTAGTCTACAACTAGTCTGATCTCGCGAGACTCGCGGGCCGATGCTGGCGAGGCCTGGATCAGGGAACTCCTCTACACCCCCAGTTGGCGGCGCCTCCACAGCAGGTACAGCACCGGGTAGACGAGCAGCTCGAGCAGGAAGCTGGTGGCGAGACCGCCGACCATCGGCGCCGCGACCCGCTTCATCAGGTCGGAGCCGGTGCCCGTCGACCACAGGATCGGCATCAGGCCGACCATCGCCGAGATCACCGTCATCGCCTTCGGCCGCACCCGCTTCACGGCGCCGTGCACGATCGCCTCGATCAGTTCCGCGTAGGTCGTCAGCTTGCCCTGTTGCTTCGCCTCGTCGTAGGAGAGGTCGAGGAACAGCAGCATGAAGACGCCCGTCTCGGCGTCGAGGCCGAGCAGGGCGATCACGCCGACCCAGGCCGCGATCGAGACGTTGTAGTCGAGGCCCCACATCAGCCACACGGCGCCGATCGCGGAGAACGGCACCGCCGTCAGCACCATCGCGGTCTTCACCGCCGAGCCGGTGTTGGCGAACAACAGCAGCACGATCAGCACCAGCGTGACCGGCACCACCAGCTTCAGCCGCTCGCGGACGCGCAGCATGTTCTCGTACTGCCCGCTCCACTCGATCGAGTAGCCGGCCGGCAGCGTCACTTTCGCGGCCACCGCGGCCTTGGCGCGGTCGACGAAGCCGCCGATGTCACTGTCGGCGGTGTCGACGAACACGTAGCCGGCCAGCAGCGCGTTCTCGTTGCGGATCATCGCGGGGCCGGTGACCGTGCGCAGGTCCGCGACCTGGCTGAGCGGGATCTGGGCACCGGACGGCGTCATCACCAGCACCCGGCCCAGCTTGTCGAGGTCGTCGCGCAGCTCGCGCGGGTAGCGGACGTTGACCGGGTAGCGGGCGCGGCCCTCGATCGTGGTGGTGACGTTCTCGCCGCCGACCGCGGACAGGATCACCTGCTGCACCTCCGCGACCGACAGTCCGTAGCGAGCCAGCGCCTCGCGGCGCAGCTCGAAGTCGACGAAGTAGCCGCCGGCCGCGCGCTCGGCGTAGGCGCTGCGGGTGCCGGGCACATGGCGCAGGGCACCCTCGACCTCCTGGCCGAGGCGCTCGATCACCGTCAGGTCGGGGCCGAAGATCTTGACCCCGACCGGCGTGCGCACGCCGGTCGACAGCATGTCGATGCGGGCCTTGATCGGCATCGTCCAGGCGTTGGTGACGCCGGGGATCTGCATCGCCGCGTCGAGCTCGGCGATCAGCTCCTCGCGGGTCAGGTGCTCGGGCACGATCCGCCGCAGCACCAGGTCCTTCAGCCACTCCGGCGCCCACTCCGAGTAGAAGCGCGGCCGGGCCCGCCACTCCGCCGGCGGCTTCAGCAGCACCGTCGTCTCCATCATCGAGAACGGCGCCGGGTCGGTCGAGGTCTCGGCGCGGCCGGCCTTGCCGTGCACCCGCTCCACCTCGGGGAACGACTTCAGGATCCGGTCCTGGATCTCGAGCAGCCGCGAGGCCTCGGTCACCGAGATGCCGGGCAGCGTCGTCGGCATGTACAGGATCGAGCCCTCGTCGAGCGGCGGCATGAACTCGTGGCCGAGCTGCAGGTACACCGGCACCGTGCTCAGGATCAGCAGCAGCGCGGTCGCGAGCGTCGTCTTCGGGTGGCGCAGCACCGCGCGGCAGGCGGGCTCGTAGATTCCGAACAGCACGCGGCTGACCGGGTGCCGCTCTTCCTTGTAGTAGGTGCCGACCGCCAGCGAGGTGGCGAGCTTCGCCAGCCAGCGCGGGCGGAACGTGAACGGGTCCATGCGGGTGAAGAACATCCGCAGCGCGGGGTCGAGGGTCAGCGCCAGCACCGCGGCGATCGCCATGGTCAGGTTCTTGGTCCAGGCCAGCGGCGTGAACAGCCGGCCCTCCTGGTCGACCAGGGTGAAGATCGGCAGGAACGCGACCGCGATCAGCAGCAGCGAGAAGAACACCGACGGCCCGACCTCGAGCAGCGCGTCGAGCCGCACCTTGTGGAAGTCGCCCTGACGGCCACCGTGCTCCCACAGCTCCAGCTTCTTGTAGGCGTTCTCGACCTCGACGATCGCGCCGTCGACCAGCACGCCGATCGAGATCGCGATCCCGGCCAGCGACATCAGGTTCGACGAGATCCCCATCCACGCCATCGGGATGAAGGCCAGCAGCACCGCGATCGGGATGGTCACGATCGGCACCAGCGCCGACGGCACGTGCCACAGGAACAGCAGGATCACCGCCGAGACGATCACGATCTGGGTCACCAGCTCGTGCTTCAGGGTGTCGAGCGCGCGGTCGATCAGGTCGGAGCGGTCGTAGGTGGTGACGATCCGCACCCCGGCCGGCAACGACGGCTCGACCTCCTTCAGCCGCTGCCGCACGCGCTCGATCACGGCCCGCGCGTTCTCGCCGTGGCGCATCACCACGATGCCGCCGACCGCGTCGCCCTGGCCGTCGAGGTCGGCCACGCCGCGCCGCAGCTCGGGCCCGATCGCCACCGTGGCCACGTCGCGCAGCAGCACCGGCGTACCGCCCGGGGTCGAGCGCAGCACGATCTGCTCGAGGTCCTCGCGGGCGCGGATGTAGCCGCGACCACGCACCATGTACTCGCGGCCGGCGAACTCGACGAGACGGCCGCCGACGTCTTCGTTGCCCTGGCGCACCGCGTCGGAGACCTGCATCACCGACAGGTCGTAGGCCTTCAGCCGGTTGGGGTCGACCGTGACCTGGTACTGCTGGACGAAGCCGCCGAGCGAGGCGACCTCGGCGACGCCGGGCACCGCCTGCAGCCGGTAGCGCAGGCTCCAGTCCTGGAACGAGCGCAGGTCGGCCAGCGAGTGCTTCCCGGAGTCGTCGACCAGCGCGTACTGGAACACCCAGCCGACGCCGGTCGCGTCCGGCCCCAGCTCGGTCTTGACCCCGGACGGCAGCAGCGGCTGGATCTTGGAAAGGTACTCGAGCACCCGCGAGCGGGCCCAGTACAGGTCGGTCTTGTCCTCGAAGATGACGTAGACGTAGCTGAAGCCGAAGTCGGAGAAGCCGCGGATGCTCTTCACCTTCGGCGTGCCGAGCAGGGCCGACACGATCGGGTAGGTGACCTGGTCCTCGATGATGTCGGGGCTGCGGTCCCAGCGCGAGTAGACGATGACCTGGGTGTCGGAGAGGTCCGGGATGGCGTCGACCGGAATCGTGCGCAGGGTGTGCACGCCGTAGAGCACGGCGAGCACGGTGAGCAGCAGCACCAGCACGCGGTGCTCGGCACTCCAGCGGATGATGGCTTTCGTCATCGTGGCCTCAGTGGTGCGGCGTCGCTGCCGGGCTGCCGGCCGCGTCGGCCTTCATCCCGCGCAGCGCCGCCTCCAGGCTCGACTCGGAGTCGATCAGGAAGTTGGCCGCGGTCACCACCCGGTCGCCTTCGACCAGGCCCGCGAGCACCTCGTAGCCGCTCTCGGCGCGAGCGCCGAGCCGCACCTCGCGCGGCTCGTAGCGGCCGTCGCCGCGGTCGAGGAAGACGAGCCGGCGCTCGCCGGCGTCGATCACCGCCGCGAACGGCACCACCAGCGCGGGGCCGCCGGAGGCCTGCAGCGCCACGTCGACGTACATGTCGGGCTTGAGCAGCCCGCCCGCGTTGTCGACCTCGAGCCGGACCTTGACCGTGCGCGTCTTCTCCTCGACCGTCGGCGCGACCCAGGTGACGACGCCGCGCAGCGTGCGGTCGGCGAGCGACGGCACGTGGATCAGGCCGGGCATGCCGACCCGGACCTGGGGCAGGTCGTGCTCGTAGATGTCGGCCAGCACCCACAGCCGCGACAGGTCGGCGATGTCGAACAGCGTGTCCTGCGGCATCACCCGCATGCCGTGGTAGACGTTCTTGGCGACCACGTAGCCCGAATTCTGGGCGCGCAGCTCGAGCGTGCGTTGCGGCTTGCCGGAGACCTCCAGCCGGGCCACCTCGTCGGCCGGGATGTCCCACAGCAGCAGGCGCTGGCGGGCGGCTTCGAGCAACCCTCGGCCGCCGGCGGCGGTGTCAGGGGCACCTTTCGCCTCCATCTCGCGTTGCGCGCGCAGGGCGAGCAGGAACTCCTGCTGGGTGGCGACCAGCTCGGGGCTGAAGATCGACAGCAGCGGTTCGCCCGCGCTCACGTACTTGCCGACGAAGTCGACGTGCAGGTGCTCGACGTAGCCTTCGAAGCGGGTGTGGACGTGGTGCAGGCGGCGTTCGTCGACGGCGACGACGCCGACGGTGCGCAGCGAGCGCGCGCCTTCGCCGCGGCGGACCGGCTCGCTGGCGACGCCGAGCCGCTGCCGCTTGTCCGCCGACAGCGTCAGCGGCACGCGGCCCGCGACGGCCTCGCCGACGGGCGCCGCCCCGCCACTTTCGCCGGGGCCGTCGACCTTGACCAGGTCCATGCCGCAGATCGGGCACGGCTGCTGGTGGTCGGAGGTGAACTCCGGGTGCATCGGACAGTGCCAGAGCTCCTTCGCCGCGGCGGCAGACGGCGTGTTGCGGGTGCCGGCGAAGTAGCCGCCGGCGACCAGCACGGCCGCGGCGAGGAGAAACGTGACGATCTTCAGCGGGCGCATCTTCGGTTACTCCTCGACACCGGCCTCGGCGAGGTCCGCCGAGTGCCACAGCACGTGGGCCAGCAGTTCCAGGTATTCCCAGCGGTCCTCGAAGTCCGTGGTGTGGGCCTCGAGCACGCTGACGAAGGGCACGCGACCGGCGCGGTAGGACGCGAGCGTCGACTCCACCGCGAGCCGGTCGGCGATCAGCACGCCTTTCTCGAAGGCGCGCGCTTCGTCGACCGCGGCGACGTACTCCGCCAGCGCGCGCTGGGCAGTGGCCCGCACCTCGAGCGCGACGGCGCGGGTGCGCGCCCGCGAGGCCACGAGCATCGCCTCCGCCTCGGCCGCCATCTTCTGCTGCTTGCGGCCGCGCCACAGCGTGGGCCGGAAGCCCAGCTCGACCGCCCACATGTCGGGTAGCGCGCCACGGTTGACATAGCGCCCGCCCAGCTCGAGGTCGGGCTTGCGCTCGCTGCGGGCGACGCCGTGGCGGGCAAGGGCGACCGCCTCGCCCGCGCGGGCGAGCGAGACCCACGGGCTCGCCTCCACGGCCCAGGCCGCGGCCTGCTCGCTGGAGGGCAGCAGCCACTCGTGCTTCGCGACGTCGCCGAGGACGGTCGGCGTCTCGACCGCGGCCGTCGCGTCGCGGTCGAGCAGGGCGTTGAGCGCGGCCTGCGCCATCCGCTCGTTGCCGCGCTCGTGGGCCCGCATCTGATCGAGCCGCGCCATTTCGGCCTGGGCCCGCAGCACGTCCGGCTGCTCGGCGAGGCCGACCGCGTAACGCGAGCGGGTCAGCGACTCGAGGTCGGCGACGGTGCGCTGCTGCTCGCCGAGCAGCGCCTGGTTGGCGCGGGCCAGCAGCAGGTCGGTGTAGGCCCTCCGCACCGCGCGTTCGAGCGCGCGCCGCTCCTGCACGATCGGGTGGGCGAGCGCGAGGGCCTCCGCCTTCGCGACGGCCTCGCGGGCCCGCCGCTTGCCGGGCCACGGCAGTTCCTGGCTGACCTTCAATCCGATCCCGGCGTCCATGTCCTCGCCGATCCAGCCCGGCTCGCCGCTGCCCTCGGCCTCGAGGGCGACCAGCGGCTCGGCGAGCGCGCCGGCCATCGGCACGCGATGCTCCGCAGCCAGGCGCTCGGCTTCCGCCATCGCGAGCCGCGGGTGACGGGCGAGGGTCTCGGCGACCAGCGCCTGCAGCGCGGGGTCGTCCTTCAGCGGGAACGGGTCGACGAAGCCCGGCGCGGGCGCCTGCGCGGCCGCCGACAGCGACGGAAGAAGGGCGAGCACGGCGATACGAAGCACGGAGCGCGACATCGGAAAGACCTCCGGGGACTCGGGGGAAGCCGGCGCGGGCGCGAAGACTGAACCGCGACGGCGGAACGGGACGAGTCGCACGCGGCGCCCTGGACAGCGGCGCGGCGCGGAGGCGGCGCTAGACGCGGAGGACGGCGGGCTGCGCGGAGGCGGGAGGCGAGACGAACGGGCGCGGCGAGACCGCGCGCGACGGGGCGACAGCGGCGGGGACGGCGGGCAGCGCCGCAGCGACCAGCACGGCCGGCGAAGCGGGCGACGCCGCGCGAGCGGTGGCCTCCGCGCTCTCGCGCGAGGGACCGCTCATCTGCTGGCAGCAAGCCTCTTCCTGGGCTTGCCAGCCGGCGCGCGAGGCGCAGCACGAGTGGTCGGCGGCCATGCCGTCGGCGCTGGCCACCGGCGTTGCGTCGGGACCGCACGGGCAGAGGGCGAACAGCGGCAGGATCAGCACGGCCACCAGGCCGAGCACGATCCAGCTGCGGAGCGCCGTATACCCCCTCATGGTATGAGTACGATGCGGCATCGGCTGGCCGGCTGTCAAGGGCGAACGCACCTTTTCACTCGGGCGGGACGATCAGCCGCGGCCCGGTGGGCTCCTCAGCCGCCGGCACGCCGCCGGACTCGGCCAGCATGCGGCCGGCCAGGCGGGTGGCGGTGTCGAGGAACGCGGTCGGCCCGGCGGCCTCGCGCAGCGTCGCTTCCACGCTCTTGCACAGCGCGCCCAGCACGCGGAGCAGCGCGGCATCGCGCGGACGCACGACCGAGCCGTCCTCTTCCTTCGCCTCGTACAACCCCGACAGCTCGCGGACGGCGGCCCGGGTCAGTGCGTCTTCGGCCGGGTGCTCGTAGACGATGCCCTTCTCGCGGGTGGCCGTGGTCTTCGCCAGCACCTCGAGCGCCTGGTACAGCAGGGCGTCGTCGAGGCCGCGGACACGGGCACGGATCGCGGGCAGCGAGGCGATCGTCATCAGCACCAGCGGCGCCTCTTCGTCTTCGTCGAGGCCCTCGAGGAAAGGGCCGACCCGACGGGCGTCGCGCCGCATCTCGGTCTCGCGGCCGTCCCAGGATCCGGCGTGGGCTCCCTGCAGGTACGTGCAGTCGTCGGGGCAGGCGACCTCGACCCGGCGCTTGGAGCCGCAGCAGGCGGCGCAGATCGCCTCGCCCTTGGCCGGGCAGTGGCGCTTGCCCTTGCGTCGCGAGCACAGTGGACAACTCATGTCGGCCCGCAAGTATGCCCTTTCGTTGACTCCCGCGGGGGGGCGCTATATCTTCATTCCGTCTCCACTTCCGCCTATTCCTCGTGCCGTCGAAGGGAACGCTGCGGGCAGCTTCTAATGACCACGGGCCGACCGAAGGATCCACCCGGCCCCCCGCCTCAGGCGCCGGGAGAGGACGAACTCGTCACCGCCAACGACTTGTTCGGCGACCTCGTCGACGTGCCGGCGAGCGTCCAGCCCGTGGCGCCGCCGGCGACTCGCCACGACCCGATCAAGGTCCAGTTGCGCGAGCCCGGCTCGGCGGGCAAGCCCCGGTCCGCCGCCGACGCGCCGCTGCCCGAGGAGATGGCGGCGCTGCTGTCGGCGTTCGACGAGGCGCCGTCGCCGGCCACTCTGCCACCCGTGGCCGCGCCGCCCGCTCCGAAACCGACGGTCGCCGCGGCGCCAGCCGCCGCTCCGGCTCCGGCTCCGGCTCCGGCTCCGAAGCCCGCTCCGAAACCGACGGGCGGGCCGGCGGAGGTGGAGGGCTTCGACTCCGCCGACTTGCTCGACGGGCTTTTTGGCGAGGCGGGCGCGACGCCAGCCCCGCCACCGGCGCCGACGTCACCGCCCGTGGCGGCGAAGCCCGCGCCCGCACCGCCACCGACCGCACCGCCACCGGCCCCGGCGGCCGCGAAGGCCGCCCGCCCGGCGACCCCGGAGGTGGACCGGATGCTCGCGGGGGTGCTCGGCAACGTCGACAAGCCGACCAGCCGCACCGCCACCAAGTTCAGCATCGCCGCCCCGGTCGTGCCCGCCCCGACCGACGGTGGAATCGACCTGCTGTCGCTCGCCGCCGATGCCTTCGGCGCGCCGGCGGCGCCACCGCCACGCCCCGCTCCGCCGGCTCCGGCGCCGCCGGCCGCCACCGACGCCTCGTCATTCGGTCCCTACGTGCTGCTGGGCAAGATCGCGATGGGCGGCATGGCCGAGGTGTTCCTGGCCAAGCGGCCGGGGGTCGAGGGCTTCGAGAAGGTGCTGGCGATCAAGCGCATCCTGCCCCACCTCTCCGACAACCAGGAGTTCGTCTCGATGTTCGTGGACGAGGCCAAGATGGTCTCCGGCCTGACCCACCCGAACATCGTGCAGATCTTCGAACTCGGCAAGCTGGAGCACAGCTACTTCATCGCCATGGAGTACGTGCACGGCCGCGACCTGCGCACGATCCAGAAGCGGGCCCGGGAGAAGGAGACGCCGTTCCCGGTCGGGCTGGCGATGCTGATCACCGCGCGGGTGGCGGCAGCGCTCGAGTTCGCCCACCGCAAGAAGGACGAGAAGGGCCAGCCGCTGCAGATCGTCCACCGCGACATCTCGCCGCAGAACATCCTGATCAGCTTCGAGGGCGACGTGAAGCTGACCGACTTCGGAATCGCCAAGGCCGCGGCCAAGGCCTCCACCACCGACCGCGGGGCGCTGCGCGGCAAGCTGCTCTACATGAGCCCGGAACAGGCGTGGGGCAAGCCCGTCGACCGCCGCTCCGACGTGTTCTCGCTGGGCGTCGTCTTCTACGAGCTGCTGACCGGGCGCAAGCCGTGGGCGGCCGCGCAGGACGTCAGCGTGCTGGAGATGGTGCGCAAGAGTGCCATCACCCCGCTGCGCGACGTCAACCCCAAGGTGCCGCCGAGCCTCGCCGCGGTGGCGATGAAGGCGCTCGAGCGCGACCACGAGCACCGCTACCAGGACGCCTCGGAGTTCCTCCAGGACCTGGAGCGCACGCTGCGCAACGTGCCCGTCACCCCCGCCGACCTGGCCCGCTTCATGCGCCAGCTCTTCGACGACCAGGAGCGCGGCGAGGTCGAAGCCCAGGCCGTCGACGCCCCGGCCGGCGCGGGCCCGGCGGTCGAGGTCGACACCAACCCCACCGGCAACCAGGGCCCTCGCGACGACGAGGACCACACGGCACCCTCGGTGCCGCGGGACCCGGCGGCGATCCAGAGGTTCCTCAAGAACTTCGGCATCAAGTAGAGACGAACACGGGATTCAAGAAGGAGAGCCAGGATGGCGTTGTCGAAGGAGCAGGCCCAGTTCTACCAGACCACCATGGAGATGACGCGGAAGCAGATCTCCGACCTCAACCAGCAGATCGAAGAAGAGCTGGCCAAGGTCAAGGAGCGGCTCGCGGAGCTGCAGAACTCGAAGAACGCTGCCAAGCAGATCTACGACGGGGCCTGCAAGATCCTCGGCGTCGAGAACGACCTCGAGAAGGAAGAGGAGGCGGCCGCCGAGTAGGCGGCGCCCGGGCGCCCCGGCTTTCGTATCGCCGCGCGCCTTGGTACCCTCGCCGACTGCCGCACCGGGTGCGGGCCTGACGTCGGCCCGCCCCCCGGTTCCACAGTCGAGCGGCCGAAAGGACGACCAACAAAGCCGTGGCCTGGTTCAGACGCGACAACACCCCGCTGACCTCGAGCGAGCAGGCGAGCCGTGTGCCCGAGGGCCTGTGGATCAAGTGCGGCTCCTGCAAGGACGTCCTCTACCGCAAGGACGTGCTGAAGAACCAGTCGGTGTGCGCCAAGTGCGGCTTCCACTTCCGCATCACCGCCCGCGAGCGCCTCGCCCTGCTGTTCGACGACGGCCGCTACGAGGAGCTCGACGCGGGCCTCGTCTCCGCCGACCCGCTGGCCTTCAAGGACACCAAGGCCTACGCCGCGCGGCTGAAGGACGGCCTGCAGAAGACCGGCTCGCCCGACGCCCTCGTCTCCGGCTTCGGCAAGATGGAGACGATGCCGATCGTGATCGCGGCGATGGAGTACGGCTTCATCGGCGGCTCGATGGGCGTGGTGGTCGGCGAGAAGGTGACCCGCGCGGTCGAACGCGCGCTGGCCGAGAAGGCGCCGCTGATCGTGATCTCCTGCTCCGGCGGCGCCCGCATGATGGAGGGCACGCTGTCCCTCATGCAGATGGCCAAGATCTCGGCCGCGCTGGCCCGCCTCGACAGCGCCGGCATCCCGTTCGTGTCGGTGCTGACCGACCCGACGACGGGCGGCGTGACCGCCTCGTTCGCGATGCTCGGCGACCTCAACGTGGCCGAGCCCGGCGCGCTGATCGGCTTCGCCGGGCCACGAGTGATCGAGCAGACGATCCGCCAGAAGCTGCCCGCCGGCTTCCAGCGCTCCGAGTTCCTGCTCGAGCACGGCATGCTCGACCTGATCGTCGACCGCCGCGAGATGCGGGAGACGCTGGCGCGCTGCCTGCGGATGCTGCGCGGCCAGTGAAGCCGACGGGGGTTTGGGGCGGAGGAGCTCCGTTCGCGACGTAGCCCCCATGGGACCGGTGACGGGCTTCGCCCGGCACCGGAACCCGACGGGCGGCCGCGTGGCCGCCACGACCTGGCTGGCGGGCGCGTCGCTGCTGGCGGCGCTGATCACCGGCTGGAGCGCCGACCGAGCCTGGAGTTCGCTCGTCGACTACGCGCCCGCTCCGCCGGCCGCGACGGCCGGGCGCGCGGCCGGTCCCGCGCTCTCGCCACGCGTGGTGCTGGTGCTGGTCGACGGCCTCGGGGTGGACAGCGCCCGCGAGGTGCCCGCGCTCGACGCGGTGTCGCGGCGCGGCGCGGCGCTCACCTGCGCCGTGTCGCCGCCGTCGCTGTCCCGCCCCGGCCGCGCCACGCTGCTGACCGGCGCGCGCCCACACGTCCACGGTGCAACGACCAACTTCCACCCCGACCGGCCGGCGGCCGCTCCCTCGCTGCTCGACGGCCTGAGCGGCGCGCGGGTGTGGGGTTCGAAGCTGTGGCCGGGGCTGTTCCCGCGCGGCTTCGGTGGCGGCGCCCACGTCACCCGCGTCGACATCCAGCACGCCGAGCACCGCGACAAGGCCGAGGCGCTGTTCGCCGCCGAGCGCGCCGCCGTCGCCGAGGCGGTAGCCGCGCTCGACCGGGACCTCGGCTTCGCCGTGATCGACCTGCTGGGCGTCGACTCCTCCTCCCACGACCACGGCGTCGGCTCGCCCGAGCAGCGCGACGCCTTGCGCCACGTCGACGCGATGCTGCAGGCGCTGACGCCGGCCGTGCTCGAGCGCGGCGGCACGCTGGTGGTCACCGCCGACCACGGCCACGTCGCCGAGGGCGGTCACGGCGGTGACGAGCCCGAGGTCACCGCGGTGCCGCTGGTGCTGGCCGGCGCCGGCGTGCGCGCCGGCGCGCGCGGCGCCTGCGCCCATCTCGACGTGGCGCCGACGCTGGCCGTGCTGCTCGGCGTCGCGGCGCCCGCGGCCGCCGAGGGCCGGGTGCTGTGGGAGGCGCTGGTGTCCGCGGCACCGACCGCGCTTGCGGCGCGAGCCGCGGGGCCGATCACGAACGGCGGGCCACGGGCGGGGCGGCTGGCCACGGCGCTGGTCGCCGCCGTGCTGGCGGTGGGGCTGTGCGCCCTCGGCGTCAGCGTCGCGGGGCCGTTGCCGAGCGCGGGCTTCGGCCTGGCCGCCGCCGCCAGCGCGGCGCTGCTGCTGCAGTGGAGCGGGCTGCGGCTGTCGCTCTCGGGCATCAACGACGAGGCGCTGCTGGTGCCCTACTTCAGCCGCGTGCTGGCGTTCGCCACTCTGGCCGGCCTGTGCGGGGCGGTCGCCGCCGCCGCGCTCGCCCGCGACCGGGCGCGGCTGGTGGTGGTCGCCGGCGCGGTGGCGGTGAGCCAGGGCTCGCTGCTGCTGTTCGCCGCCGTCGTCCACGGCCGCCACTCGCTGCTCGTCGACGGGCCGATCGAGGCCATCGGCGTCGTCTTCTTCGCGTTCGCCGCACTCGTCGCCAGCCTCGGCCTGGCCCCGCTCCCGCTCGTGGCCGCGATCGCCCACGCGGTTCGGGGGCGCGTTCGGTAGCATCGAGGGCATGCACGCCCTCGCTTTCGCCCTGCTGCTCCAGGCCGCGCCCGCGCTCGCGGTGGAGCCCTCAGGTCCTCCGGTCGACGCCCGCGCCTTCCGCCCACCCGACCTGGTCGAGCTCGTGAAGCTCGAGCCCACGTTGCGCACGGACGTGCGTTACGCGACGGCCAACAACTTCACGGGCCGCGCGGTCTACTCGCAGCCGCGGGTGCTCCTGCAGCGGCCGGCGGCCGAGGCGGTCGTCCGCGCGCACCGGGCGCTGGCGGCGCAGGGTTACGGGCTGCTGCTGTTCGACGGCTATCGGCCGTGGCGGGTGACGAAGTTGTTCTGGGACGTGACGCCGCGAGAGAAGCGCGACTTCGTCGCCAACCCGGCGAAGGGCAGCAAGCACAACCGCGGCTGCGCGATCGACCTCACGCTGTTCGAGCTCGCGACCGGCCGCGAGGTGACGATGCCCAGCGCCTACGACGACTTCACGGAGAAGGCGAGCCCGGACTGGCCCGGCGGCAGCGCGGAGCAGCGAGCGGCGCGCGACCTGCTGCGGAGGACGATGGAAGCGGTCGGCTTCCAGGTCGAGCCCAACGAGTGGTGGCACTTCAACTTCGCCGGCTGGCAGGAGTGGCCGCTGCTGGATCTGCCGTTCGAGGAGCTGTAGTTCCCTCAGCGCCCGGCGCGGGCCGCGCGGTCCACGCGGTTGCCCCACCACCACAAGAGGGGGATCAACAACAGCGCGGAGAACGTCACGGCCGTCGTCGACGGTGGCGGCGGGCCGAACAGGTTGCCGAGGTGGACGACGAGCAGCGTCGCCGCCAGCGCCAGGGCCGGGCCGCGGCGGGCCGCGCCACGCAGGTAGCAGGCGACGCCGGCGGCGAACAGCGCCAGCTCCACGACCAGCGTGGCCCAGAGCGAGTTCCACAGCCCGAGGCCGTAGACGGCCTCCGCGCCGGGCACGAGCGGCAGGTCGGGCCGGTGGGTGATCCAGTCGAGGACGAAGTGGCTGGCCGCCAGCGCCGCCAGCAGCAGGCCCTGGCGCAACCGCGACCTGCGCTCCGCCGCCGCGAGGCCGAAGGCGAGGCCCGCCACCACGACCATCGACAGCGAGTGCGACCACGGGTAGTGCTCGAAGCGCAGCGGGGTGACGACCGTGTCGCCCGGCGCGATCGCGAAGCGCTCGACGCCCGCCAGCACCAGCACGGGCCAGATCGCATCCGGCAACTGGGCCGCGACGAAGGCGGTGCCGAGTCGCAGCCGCGGCTCGGCTGCCCTTGCCCCGAAAGCGACGCCGAGGTGGCCGATGAACATGCGTTCTCCTAGATCACGACCACGGCCCGGCCGTGAGCCTGGCGCGCGAGCAGCGACTCGCACGCCGGCAGCAGCTCCGCGAGCGACACCTGGCGGCTGACGATGCGCTCGAGAGCGGGCGGCTTCCAGTCGGCGCCGAGCCGGTCCCACAACTGCTTGCGCAGCGGCATCGGACAGTTCGTGGAGCTGACCCCG
This sequence comes from Vicinamibacteria bacterium, assembly GCA_023701125.1. Classification (GTDB taxonomy): domain Bacteria; phylum Acidobacteriota; class Vicinamibacteria; order Fen-336; family Fen-336; genus WYBL01. Next base: position 18,192 of record JAMPXO010000021.1, read on the forward strand.
AGCAGGCTGACACCGCGCAGGATGAGGGGGAACACCGTGGTGTGCAGCTCCGCGCCGCCGGCGTTGCCGACCGCCGCGACGTTGCCCCACGGCCGCACGTGGCGGACGAGGCCCGCGAGCAACAGGCCGCCGACGTTGTCGACGACGCCCGCGAAGCGGCCGCTCTCCAGCGCTCGGCTGCCGAGGCCGAGGCCGGCCGGGGTCGCGGTCTCCAGGGCCCCCAGCCCACGCAGCGCCGGGTGATGCTCCTCACGACCCGAGACCGCGATCACCTCGTAGCCCTGGGCGGCGAACAGTGCGACGGCGACCATGCCGACACCGCCCGACGCGCCGGTCACGACGATCGGCCCCGCCGCCGGGGCCTGGCCGTTCTCGAGCATGCGGTGCAGGCACAGCGCCGCGGTGAAGCCGGCGGTGCCGAGCGCCATCGCCTCGAACGCGGAGAGCCCGACCGGCAGCGGCACGACGATCTCGGCAGCGACGCGAACGCGCTCGGCGAAGCCGCCGTCGCAACTCTCGCCGAGGCCGGCGCCGTTGACGAGCACCGCATCGCCCGGCGCGAAGCGGGGATCCGACGAGCTCTCGACCACGCCCGCGACATCGATCCCGGCGTTGAGCGGGAAGCGCTTCAGGATGCGACCGCGGCCGGTGACGGCCAGCGCGTCCTTGTAGTTGACGCCCGAGTGGGTGGCGCGGATCACGACCTCGCCCGGCGACAGGTCGGCGACCTCCATCTCGACCAGGCGAGCCAGGACGCTCCCCTGCTCCTCGAACACCCGAAGCGCCCTGAAGCCCAAGCACCTGCCTCCTGAGTGAGAGCGCTCACTCTAACCTCGGTGCGGCTTGGCCGTGCACGCCCGCCGGTGCAGTATGCGAAGAGGCGGGCGGCGCTCCCCGGGGCGCGCCGTGGCCGCGCGCCCTGGTTTTGCCGGCCCGCGGTCTTCGCGGCCGGATTCGGTTCCGGAGTCAACGCCATGTGCTTGCGTTCGCTGTTCGGCCTGTTGCTGGCCGTCGCCCTCTTCCCCTCTGCCGCCGCTTTCGCGCAGTCGCGCGACGACGCCCGACCGCGCGACCTGCAGCGGCTTGAGGAGGACCTCGCCAACCTCGACGCCCAGCTCGCCGTGATGGAGCAGGGCCCCGACGCCGACCGCTTCCGCGCGCGGGCCGAGGAGATCCGCGAGGAGACCATCTACCTCAAGGTCAAGGCCCGCAACCACCAGCGCAGCGGGCGCGACGGCACCGGCCTCGGCTACGACGAGGTCCAGGACGTGCGCGGCCAGGTGGCCGACCTGCTGGTCGACATCGACGAGGCGTTCGGGACGCCCGACGCGGGCCGGTCCACGGGGCGGCCGATCGTGCTGCCGGCCGGCACCCAGATCCAGGTCCGCCTCGACCACGAGGTGTCGTCGCTGACCGCGCGGATGGAGGACCGGATCGAGGCCTCGGTGCAGCAACCGCTGCGCGAGGGCGGGCTGCTGGTGATCTCCGCCGGCACCCGCATCCGCGGCATCGTGCGCGAGGTGGAGCCCGCCCAGCGGCCGAGCAAGAGCGGGCGCCTGGTGCTGGAGTTCGATGCCTTCTACCTCGACCGCGAGCGACTCGACATGCGCGGCACGGTGGCCGCGGTCGGTGGCCCGGCCGAAGACCGGGCCAAGAAGGCCGGCATCGGCGCGGTCGTCGGCGGCATCCTCGGCGGCATCCTCGGCGGCAGCGAAGGCGCCGTCGTGGGCGCGATCCTGGGCGGCGGCGGCGCGGTCGTCGCCAGCAAGGGCGAAGACGTCACGCTGCCGGCCGGCACCGAGCTGACGGTGCGCCTGGAGCGTCCGCTGACGTTGCCCGCTCAGCGCTGACCCCAGGTCCGGTAGAGTCCGCCCATGCAGGCGGAGCGATGGGAGCAGGTGCGAGCCCTGTTCACGGAGGCCCGGGACCGGCCCGAAGGAGAGCGGGCGGCGTGGCTGACTGCGGCCTGCGCCGGGGACGCGGACCTGGAGCGCGAGGTGCAGTCGCTGCTCGCCCACGATCACGACGGCGACGACCTGGCCACGGGCGGCGCGGCGGCGGAGCTGGTCGCCGACGACCTGATCGGCACGGCGCTGGGACCGTATCGGGTGATCGCGGAACTGGGCCGCGGCGGCATGGGCCGCGTCTACCTCGCTGCCCGCGAGGACGGCGCTTACGCCCAGCAGGTCGCGATCAAGGTCATCCACCGCGGGATGGACACCGAGGCGGTGCTGCGCCGGTTCCGCACCGAGCGCCAGATCCTCGCCACCCTCGTCCACCCCAACGTCGCCCGGCTGCTCGACGGCGGCTCCTTGCCCGACGGCCGCCCCTACCTGGTGATGGAGCACGTCGCGGGCGACCGGCTGGACGCCTGGTGCGACGCGCGCAGCCTGGGCGTCGAGGCGCGGGTGCGGCTGGTCCTCGACGTGTGCTCCGCGGTGTCGCTCGCCCACCGCCGGCTGGTCGTCCACCGCGACATCAAGCCCGGCAACGTGCTGGTCACGGCGGAAGGCGTGCCCAAGCTGCTCGACTTCGGCATCGCCAAGCTGCTCGATCCCGAAGCCGACGGGCAGACGACCACGGGCCACTCGCTGCGGCTGCTGACGCCGGACTACGCGAGCCCCGAGCAGGTGCGCGGCGAACCGATCACCACGGCGACCGACGTCTACGCGCTCGGGGTGCTGCTCTACGAGCTGCTGACCGGCCAGCGTCCCCGTCCCGCGACCGGGACGCTGGGCGCGCTCGAGGCCACCTTCTCCGGCGAGCCACGGCGGGCGAGCCGCGCGGTGCACGAGGGCGACGGCGCGGAGCGCGCGGCCGCGGCCCGCGCCGCGCGGCCGGAGGCGCTCTCCCGCCGCCTCGCCGGCGACCTCGACGTGATCCTGGCCACCGCCCTGCGCAAGGAGCCCGAGCGGCGTTACGCCTCCGTCGACGCCCTCGCCGACGACCTGCGGCGCCACCTCGCCGGCCTGCCGGTGCTGGCCCGCGGCGACTCGGTCGCCTACCGCGCGGGCCGCTTCGTCTCCCGCCACCGGGTGCCGGTCGCCGCGGCGGCAATGGCCGCGTTCAGCCTCGCCGCGGGCGCCGGCATCGCCTGGCAACAGGCGCGGGTCGCGCGCGAGCAGCGCGCCGTCGCCGAGCGGCGCCAGCAGGACTCGCTGCGGCTCACCAACGCGATGCTGTTCGAGCTGTTCGAAGGCATGGACCAGGGACCGCAGGCCGCGCGCAAGCTGCTGGTCGCGCGCGCTCTGGGCTACCTCGACACGCTCTCGCGCGAGGTGCCCGAAGACCCGGCGCTGCTCCACGAGCTGGCCTCGGCCTATGGGCGGCTGGCCGAGGTGCAGGCCGGCGTGCGCGAGTCCGCCGGCACCGCCGAGGCCGGGGCCCGGGCCAGCTTCGACAAGGCCGTGGCGCTTCGCGAGCGCCTGGCGAGCCTCGCACCCCAACACGCCGAGAACCGTCGCGAGCAGGGCCGGCTGCTGGTCGCGCTGGCCACGGACGAAGGCGCGCGAGGGCGGCCGGCGCGCGCGGTGGAACTGCTCGATCGCGCGCTGGAGCTGCTCGGCGAAGAAGTGGCCGCGCGACCGGCGGACCGTGAGGCCCGGCGCCAGTTGATGCGCGCGCACTCCAACATGGCGGCCGCGCTCGGCGCCGTCGACGCGCTGGCCGGCGTCGGCCGCCCCGCCGACGCGCTACCGCACCTCGACGCGGCGATCGGCCTCGCCGAGGCGCTGCTCGCGGAAGCGCCCGACGACGCGGACGCCCGGGGGTTCCTCGGCGTCCTGTTCAACGCCAGCGCCGCCGCGCTCGTGCGCGTGGGTCGCCCGGAGGAAGCGCGGCAGCGCCAGTTGCAGGCGATCGCAATCGCCGAGGGCCTCGTCGAGCGCCACCCGGACAGCGCCCACTACCGCCGCGAGCTGGCGGTCGGCTACGGCAACCTGGCCGCCGAGGAACTCGCCGCCGGCAAGCCGGCCCAGGCGCTGGAGCTGACCCGCCGCGCCCTTCCGCTCTACGAGGCGCTGGTCCAGGCCGCGCCACAGGACGACAACGCGCGGCGCGACCTGGCGCTCGGCCACCGCAACGTCGGCCGCGCGCTGTGGGCGAGCGGCGACCCGCGCGGTGCCACGCCACACCTCGAGCGGGCGCGCGAACTGCTGTCCGCGCTGACGGCGGAGTTCCCCGACAGCGCCTTCCTCGCTCGCCAGCTCGCGTTCACCCACCTCGTGATCGCCCAGAACCTGCTGGCGAGCGGGCAGCGCGCCGCGTCCGGGGCCGAGGCCCTTCGCGGCATCCGCATCGCGCAGCGGCTGGTCGAAGCCGACGCGAGCAACATGACCGCGTGGCGCACGCTGGCCCAGGCCCAAACCCACGTCGCGAAGCTGGAGACGAGCGGGAGCGCTCGCGCGTGCGCCGCGTGGGGCCGCAGCCGCGACGCCTGGCGGCGGCTCGACGCCGCCGGCGAGAAGGACGCGGCGGCTCTTCCGCTGGCCGAGGCCGAGCGGGCGCTGGCCGACTGCCCGGCCTAGGCCGAGGCCCGGCCCGCCAGGAAGCGGCGGAGCCAGGCACGGGCCAGGCGCCAGTCCGACTTGACCGTCGACGGCGAGACCTGCAGCGCCTCGGCGGTGTCTTCGACCGAGAGTCCGCCGAAGTAGCGCAGTTCCACCATCCGCGCCTGCCGCTCGTCCTGGGCGGCGAGGGCGTCGAGCGCCTCGTCGAGGGCCAGCAGATCGAAATCGGGGCCGCGGGTCGCCAGCGCCGCGTCCTCCAGCTCGATGCGGCGGGGCGCGGCGCCGCGGCGGGCGGCGCGGCGGCGCCGGGCGTAGTCGATCAGGATCCGCCGCATCAGCCGCGAGGCCACGGCGTAGAACTGGAGCCGGTTCTGCCAGTGCGCGGAGCGCTGGTCGGCGAGGCGGAGGTAGACCTCGTTGACGAGCGCGGTGGCCTGCAGGGTGTGGTCCGAGCGCTCGCGGCGCAGGTGGCGGGCGGCGCTCCGGCGCAGCTCCTGCTGGACGAGCGGGATCAGCGCGTCGAGCGCCGCGCGGTCGCCTTCGCTCCACTCGTTCAGCAGGCGCGTGACGTCGTCGGCACGAGCAGCGGACATTGCGGCCGAGTTTACGGCCGTCTCGCGACGTGGCCCCCTGGACCGGCGCCGGGTTCATCCCGGCGCCGGAACCCGACATCCTTCAGGCCGGAAGCTGGGCCAGCGCCTGGCGCGCACCGTCGAGTTCGTACTGGGCGCAGTGCTCGGTCGCGGAGCGGTACAGCTCGACGATCCGCCGCAGGCCGTCGAGCCCGGCCCGGGAGTCGACCTCCGCCTGTTCGGCCAGGTCGTCGAAGTCGCTGTCCGCCGCAGCGCGCTCGGTGGTCTCCAGCGTCTCGACCACGAACGTCGCCTGCTGGGTGAGTGCCGTCAGCAACTCGCGGTGCGCCTCGAGGTACGCGGCCGTGGCCTCGTCCACCGCGGCCTTGATGGTGTCCGGGGCCTGCAGGAACGCCGCTTCCAGCTCGACCTGGAACTCGGCCACCGCGGCCGCGAACTCCTGGCCGAGGGCCTCGATCCGCGCCACGGCCTGGTCGGCGGCAGCCTCGGCCTGGACCCGGGCTTCGTCGATGCGCGCTTCAGCGGCGTCCAGGGCCTGCGGCAGCTCTTCGCCGAGGAAGGTCTCGACCTCGGCGGCCGTCTCGTCGAGCCGGGTCTCCAGTTCGTCCGCACGCTGGCGCAGGCTCACGATCGCCGCGGCCAGCCGCCCGAGCGCCTGCTGGTGCAGGGTGTCGGCGTCCGTCACCGCTTCCTGCGCGGAAGCCAGCTCGCGCACGAACCCACTGCGAGAACCCTGCAGCGCGATCGTGGCGTCGTCGATCTCGGACGGCAGCTTGACCAGCGCCTCGGCCTGCGCCATTTCGGTCGTGATCATGTCCTGGACGTCGACCAGCCTGTCCCACAGCTGCTGGGCGCCGCGGTCGAATTCGTCGACGGCGGACGACAGCTCCGCCCCCAGCCGCTCGCCTTCGCCCTGCGCGCGATCGAGTTCCTGGTTGGCCTGGTCCAGGTCGGCGACGAGGCGGCGCACGCGCTCCACGGCCTCGCTGGCGGCGGTTTCGAGATCAGCCACGTCTCACCTCCTACACGAACGGGATGCCGGCCTGGTCCGCGGCCCGGCGGACCTCGCCGATCATCGTGTTGAGCGGTTGCTCGGACCAGCCGAACGCCTCCGACAGCCGCTCGTACTCTTCGCGCACCGGGCGCAGGCTGGCCGCGGCCTGGGCGAGCTGCCCGTTGACGGAGTCGACGACGGCGTGCAGCCGGGAGACGGCGTCCGACATCGTGCGCGCCAGCTCGGCGACCTGCTGCTCGACCTCGGTCGTCGCCTCGGCGCGCTGGCCGTCGAGCGTCGCCGAGGCCTCGTGGATCTGGGCCACGGCCTGGTCGCGGGCGGCGACGGCGGCATCGAGCAGCGCCGTCGCCTGCTGGCCCATGGCCGCCACCAGCTCGTCGAGGGCGCCCTGCATGCGCTCGGCGTCCGCGATGATCGCGGTCTCGGCCTCGGCGACGGCCGCGCTCATCTCACCCACGCCCGCGGCCGCGACGGCGACGGACTGCTGCACGGAGGCAGCGACCTCGTCGGCCCGGGCGCGCAAGCCTCCGACCTCGCCCGAGACGAGCTGGCGGGCTTCTTCCATCTGCTCGGCACCGGTCGCCAGGTGGTCGCGGGCGCTCTCGAGCGCGTCGTCGAGACGGGCTGCGGCTTCGCGCAGCGGCTCGGCGCTCCAGGTGTCGCTGGCCTCGTGCGCGGCCCGGGCCGAGGCCTCGAGCCGGGCCAGGGCGCCAGCCACCCCGTCCTCGGCGTCGGCCGCCGCCTTCTGCACGGCCGCGAGCTGTTGGTGCAACCGCGGGCCCTGCTCCGCCAGCAGCTCGTGGGCGCGGTCGAGCTCGTCGGCGAGAGCGTCGGTACGCTCGTCGAGTGAGCGGGCCGACCGGATCAGCTCGCCGAGCTGGTCGGGAATGTCCGGGATCAGGGTGCCGAGTTCCGAGACCTGCTGCGCCAGTTCCGACATGGGCTTTTCGCTCCTCTAGACCTGGAAGGCGCCGAGGTCCTCTTCGAGCTGCTCGAGGACGCGCCGGGACGTCGCCAACTGGTCGATCAGGTACTTGCGCTCGAGCACCGTGACCGACACGCCGCCCATGCTGGTGGCGCCCTCGAGCAATTCCTCCTGCAGGGCGCCGACGCCGCCTTCGAGCAACTTGTCGCGCGCCGCGTCGACCAGCGTGGTGACGCTCGTGCTCACGTGCATGGCGAGGTTCTCGACGTCGGAGACGACGGCCGCGACCAGCTCGCCCGCCTCTGTCTCCAGCTCCAGCTCCTCGCGGACCTTCTGTACCTCGGACTCGAGGTCAGGCAACAGTTCGCGCAACGTGGTCATGTGTTCCTCCCGACCTACGAACCACCGTCTGGCCCGACCAGGCTGCCGGCGTCGTTCCCGATCAAGCTGCCGCCGTCCATGCCGATCAGGCTGCCGCCGTCCATCCCGATCAAGCTGCCGCCGTCGTTGCCGACGAGGGTCGAGCCGTCGTCGCTGATGAGTGAGCCGCCGTCCATGCCGATCAGGCTGCCGCCGTCCATGCCGATCAGGCTGCCGGCGTCGTTCCCGATCAGGCTGCCGGCGTCGTTCCCGATCAGGCTGCCGCCGTCCATCCCGATCAGATTCCCGCTCGCGGCGACCACGCCGGCGCCCGGCGGAAAGAGGGCCCCGCCGTCCAGGCCGGCGCCACCCGCCGGGTCGAGCGGGGCCGCGCCCAGGCCCGACCCGAGGCCCCCGGCCTGGAAACCCCCGAAGGCGGCTCCCGCGGTCGAGGCGCTGGCGAAGGTCGCGGCGCCTGCCTCGGCCCCCAGGCCCAGCGGTTCGAGCACGCCGTCCTGCACGCCACGGTCGAACCCGTCGCCGGCGACCGACAGGTTGGACACGAGTTCGGCGTAGCGCTGCATGTGTCCGGTCAGGCCGGGCAGGAGCTGCTCCGACTGCGACTGCACCGCGTCCATGGCGAGGGTGACCGACTTGAACGCCGCGTCCATCGACTCGTCGAGCCGCGCCCGCATCTCCCGCGCCTCGTCGTCGGCCGCGTCCGCCGACGACTGCAGCGGCTCGAGGCCCTGGGCCCGGACCTCCGCGTGGCTGGACACCAGTTCCTGCACGGCCTGCTCCACGGCCGCCGGTTCGTCGGAGCCCACCTGCGTGACGAGAGCCGCGACCTCGTCGGGGGCCCCCGCTTCCGCGGCCGCGGAGAGCGCCTGAATCGCGGCGGACAGCTGCCCCCCGCCCGTCTCGAGGGCGGACCGCAGCTTCGGCGCGGCTGCAGCCAGCTCCGGCGCGCGCGCGTCGAAGCGCTCGCGCGAGGACGCCATCTCCGCCGCCGCCGATCGCGCGTCGGCGGCCATCTGCCCGAGCCGCTCGCGGCTCTGGGCGATGACCTGGTTGAAGCGCTCGAGTTCCTGGATGCCTTCTGCTGCCGACATGGGTTCGCTCCTGACCGGCGCCGTCTACGCCAGCGCCTGGGCCGCCTGGGCGACCTGCTCGACGTGCTCGACGAAGCCGCGGATGCCGTTGGCGTGGTCGAGGACGCGAGTGCGACTCTCGGCCAGGTCGTTCACCGTCCGTTCCGCTTCCTGGCCGAGCTCTTCGAGTGCCCCTTCGAGTTGGGGCAGGAGCGCCTGCAGCCGCTCCACGGCTTCCTCTCCGTACTTCCGTCCGATCTCCTGCGCCGTCTCGTCGATCAGCGCCGGCACCTGTGCGCGCAGCTCGTCCACCTGCTCGCGGGCCTGGCTCACGGCGCTGTCGGCGACTTCGCCGGCCCTTTCGGCGAGGTCGAGGATCGCGGCTTCGAAGCGTTCCGCCTGCTCGATGATTTCGCCCAGCCGTGCGTTCACGTCGTCGCGCAGGCGCTGGACCTGGCCCCGGAAGTCATCCACGGCCGACTCGAGGCTGCGCATCTGCCCGCCGGCGGCCTCCTCGAGTTCGCGCATCGCCGCGACCGCCTCGTCGACGGCTGCCACGATCGGGTCGGGGTCGTCGTCGAAGTCCTCGGCCAGCCGCTGCTGTTCGGCGCGGCTGGTCTCGAGCAGCCCTTCCATGCGCGCGAACAGGCCCTGCAGCTCGGTGTGGGAGGCTTCGACCTCGGCCTGCAGCGCGTCGAGCCGAGACCTGGCCTCGGCGGCCTGGTCGTGCACGTCGTCCTCGAGCTGCCCGAGGCCTTCGGCAAGCGCCGCGAGGCCGGCCTGCGCCGCGGCGCCCTCGGCGCCCGCCCGGGCGGCGACGCCCTGGGCATGGCCGAAGATCGCCGCCACCGCCGCCAGCGCCGCATCGGCCTGTTCGCTCAGGCCGAGGACCTCCGTCGTCGCCTGCCCCAGCAAGTCGGTGAGTTCGGCCATGTTCCTCCCCCGCACGAGTCACGGGGCCCGCCGGACGGGGAGACAGCCAGGCCTGCACCTGCGTCTGCCTGTTCGTTCCGGAGAAGAGCCCTTGACCCAAGACGCGCGGTCCGGGAGGAAAAGGGGCAGGCCGCTGCGAAAAAAGGCGCCGCGGCCGGGGCGTCGTCCTGCCTAGAGGGTCGCGGCGGCGCTCCGCATGCGGGCGCAGACGCGCTGCCGGCCGACCAGCTCGAGCAGCTCGAACAGGGAGGGGCCGACCGACTGGCCGCTGACCGCGGTGCGCGCCGCGTTGATCAGCACGCCGGCCTTGACCCCCAGCTCGTCGGAGTACGCCCGCAGCAGCGGCTCCAGCGCCGCGTGGGTGAACTCGGGCTCCGCCTCGAAGCGCGCTGCCAGCGCGGGCAGCCACTCCTTGAGGCGCGGCTCCTTGCCGAGGTTCTTCTCGCGCGCCGCTGCGTCGGTCTCGAAGTCGTCCGCGAAGTAGGCGCGACCCGGGCCGGCGAAGTCGGAGAGCGTGACGAAGCGGGTCCGCAGCAGCGCCAGCGCGCGCAGGAACCAGTCGTGTCTCGCGCCGCCCGCGGCGTAGGCGTCGTCCCACAGCCCCGCGCCGCGCAGTACCGGCTCGACCCGCGGCGCCAGATCCTCGACCGCCATCCTGTTGAGGTGCTCCTGGTTCAGGTGGAGCGCCTTCTTGTCGGTCCACATCCGCGGATCGGACTCGGAGAAGTTGATGATCGCGTTCGAGCGGCTGATGCCCTCGAGCGTGAAGGCCGCGGTCAGCTCCTCGGTCGTGTAGATCTCCTTGTCGCCGCCCGCCGACCAGCCGAGCAGGGCCAGGAAGTTGCGGAACGCCTCGGGCAGGAAGCCGCGGTCGCGGTAGGTCGTCACCGACACCACCTCGCCGTGCTTGCGCTTGGAGAGCTTGGTGCGGTCCGGCGCGTTGATCAGCGGCAGGTGGGCGAAGCGCGGCGGCTCGCTGCCGATCGCGCGGTAGATCAGCAACTGCTTGTGGGTGTTCGACAGGTGGTCCTGGCCGCGGATCACGAACGTGATCCGCATCTCCACGTCGTCGCACACGACCACGTGGTTGTAGAGCGGGGTGCCGTCGGGGCGCAGCAGCGCAAAGTCCTCGATGTCCGCGTGCTTGCGCTCCTGGACCCCGTACACCGCGTCCTCGAAGCGGGTGCCGCCGCCGTCGAGGGGCACCTTGAAGCGGATCGCGAACGGTTCCCCGGCCGCGGCGCGGCGGTCCGACTCCGCGACCGACAGCGCGCGCGAGGCATCGTCGCGCAGCCACGGCCGCTTGTCCGCCTCGGCCTGCTTGCGCTGCGCCTCCAGCTCCGCGGAAGTCGCGAACGAGCGGTACGCCCAGCCCTTCTTCAGCAGCTCGTGGGCGACCGCCTTGTGACGTTCGATGCCCTCGCTCTGGAAGTACGGGCCCTCGTCCCACGAAAGCCCCAGCCACTCGAGCCCCTCGAGGATGCTCTTCGTGTTGGTGTCGTTCGAGCGCTCCTTGTCCGTGTCCTCGATGCGCAGGATGAAGGTGCCACCGTGCTTGCGGGCGTACAACCAGTTGAAGAGGGCGGTGCGGCCGCCGCCGACGTGGAGGTAGCCGGTGGGGCTGGGAGCGAAACGGACACGCAGGCTCATACGTGGTCGATTGTACGGGTCCGCGCGCGCTACGATGCGCGCGGCCGCCGCACGACCCCAGAATCACCCCCGCTCGAGGTCCCCGATGCGCCTTCTCCGCCCGCTCTCCCTGCTCGCCGGCCTGCTGCTGGCGCTGCTCCCCGTTGCGGCGACAGCCGCGGACGGCCGCCGGCCGCTGAAGATCGAGGACGAGCTCGCGCTGCGCTCGGTCTCCGATCCGCAGTTGAGCCCCGACGGCGCCTGGGTCGCCTACACGCTCGGCTGGAGCGAACGGGAAGGCGACCGCCACGACAGCGATCTCTACATGGTCCCCTTCGTCGGCGGCGAGCCGCTGCGGCTGACCGCGAGCGACAAGGCGGAGAGCCGGCCGCGTTGGAGCCCGGACGGCCGCTCGCTCGCCTTCCTCGCGGACCGCGATGGCAAGGGCGCGCAGGTGTGGCGGCTCGACCGCCGCGGCGGCGAGGCGACGAAGCTGACGGCGTTCGCGGGCGGCGTGTCCGACTTCGCCTGGAGCCCTGACGGCCAACGCCTCGCGCTGGTGGTCACGGACCCCGACCCGGAGCCGGCCGCGAAGCCGGGCGACGATGCGACGCCGAAGCCGATCGTCGTCCGCCGCCGCCAGATGAAGCGCGACGGCCTTGGCTACCTGACCGAGCGCCGCGACCGCCTGCACGTCTTCGACCTGCGCACGAAGACCTCGTTCCAGCTCACCGACGGCGCGTTCGACGACTCCGCTCCGGCCTGGAGCCCCGACGGCGGCCTTGTGGCGTTCGTGTCCAACCGCAGCGCCGACCCCGATGCCAACCAGAACAGCGACGTGTTCGTCGTCCGCGCGCTGCCCGGACAGACGCCGCGGCGCGTCGTCGACGGGCCAGGCACCGACAGCCAGCCCGCGTGGTCGCCGGACGGGAAGTGGATCGTGTACGTGGCGGGCGCCAGGGTCGAGGACCTCTGGTACGGCGCGACCCACGTGGCCCTCGCGCCCGCGGCCGGCGGCCCGGGACGGCCGCTGACCGCGGCACTCGACCGCAACGTGGTCGGGCCGCGTTTCACGGCCGACGGCGCGGCGGTGCTGTTCCTGGTCGAGGACGGCGGCAACCAGCACCTGGCCCAGGTCATGCTCGCCGACGGCACGGTCAGCCGGCTCGTGGCCGGAGAGCGCGACGTGCAGGCGTTCGGGCTCGGGCCGAAGGGCACGCGGGTCGTGCTCGAGAGCCGCCCGCGTCAGCCGTTCGAGATCTCCGCGGTCGAAGCGGGCGGTGCGTTGCGGCGGCTGACGCGGGCCAACGACGACTGGCTGGCCGGCATCGCGCTCGCCGACGTGGAGCGCTTCCAGGCGACGTCGAAGGACGGCACGAAGATCGACGGCTTCCTGGTGCGGCCGCCGTTCGCGAAGCCGGGCGAGAAGCTGCCGACGATCCTGCGCATCCACGGCGGCCCGGCGATGCAGTTCTCGACCGCGTTCGAGATGGAGTGGCAGATGCTGGCCGCCCAGGGCTACGCCGTGGTCGCCGCCAACCCGCGCGGCTCGACCGGCTACGGCACCGCCTTCAGCCGCGCGATCTGGGCCAACTGGGGCCGGGTCGACTTCGAGGACGTGATGGCCGCCGTCGACCACGTGGTGGCGATGGGCGTCGCCGACCCCGAGCGGCTGGGTGTCGGCGGCTGGAGCTACGGCGGCATCCTCACCAACTACGTGATCACCCAGACGACCCGCTTCAAGGCCGCGATCTCGGGCGCGTCCGAGGTCAACTACACCGCCAACTACGGCACCGACCACTACCAGTACGAGTGGGAGACGGAGCTCGGCCTGCCGTGGAAGAACCCCGAGCTGTACCTGAAGCTGTCGCCCTTCTTCCACGTCGAGCAGGTGAAGACGCCGACCCTGATCCTGTGCGGCCAGGAGGACTGGAACGTGCCGCTGCTCAACTCCGAGCAGCTCTACCAGGCCCTGCGCCGGCTGGGGGTGGCGACCGAGCTGATCGTCTACCCCGGCGAGGACCACGGCATCGACCGGCCCTCGTTCGTGCAGGACCGCTGGCAGCGCTACCTCGCCTGGTACGACCGCTACCTGCGGCCCGAGACAGCAGCAACGACCACGGAAGACACGAAGAAGCCTGCGCCCCTCGCGACCTCGCTGCTGGGCCGGCCGCTGTTCGCGCGCGAGCTGCCCGAGGAGGTGGCGACCGCCCTGCAGGCGAAGCTCGATGCGGCTACGCAGGACTTCGTGCGCGACCCGGACGTCGCGGACCACGTGATCTGGCTGGCACGGCGGCTCGGCTACCTCGGCCGCTACGCCGAGGCGATCGCGGTGCTCGACCGCGGTGTCAAGCGCTTCCCGCGCGACCATCGGATGTACCGCCACCGCGGCCACCGCCTGCTCACGCTGCGGCAACTGGACGCAGCACGGGCCGACTTCACGAAGGCCTCGGCGCTGATCGCCGGCGTGCCCGACGCGATCGAGCCGGACGGCGCGCCCAACGCCGCCGGCATCCCGGTCTCGACCACCCATTTCAACGTCTGGTACCACCGCGGGGTGGTCGAGTACGTGAAGGGCGACTTCGCGGCGGCGGTCACGAGCTGGCAGCAGTGCCTGAAGTTCTCGCAAGGCAGCAACGACCGGCTGACCGCGACCAGCGACTGGCTGTACCTGGCGTTGCGCCGGCTCGGCCGCGACGCGGAAGCGGCGGCGCTGCTCGCGCCGTTCACGGCCGAAACGCGGGTGATCGAAAACGACGTGTACCTGCAGCGGCTGCTCGTCTACAAGGGCGTGAAGCCGGTCGAGGAGCTGCTCGCCGGCTCGACGGACACGACGGAGGCGGCCACCCGGCTCTACGGCGCGGGCGCGTGGCTGCTGCTGGCGGGACGCGAGGAAGAAGCGCGCGCGGCGTTCGAGCGCGTGGTGTCGCTGCCGGACTGGGCCCCGTTTGCGGTGATCGCCGCCGAGGCCGAGCTGGCACGGGTGAAGTAGTGGGGGAAGGAAGGACTGCGATGTCTGTGAGCATTGACACGTTGATGCGGAGCCGCGCGGGCCTGGGCCTCGGCCTGGCCCTCGGCCTGGCCCTCGCCCTGCCGGCTGTGGCCGTGGACACGGCCGACACCCGGCTGCTCTCCGAGCCCGCGGTTTCCGCGGAGCGGATCGCGTTCGCCTACGCGAACGACCTGTGGACGGCGAAGCCCGACGGCAGCGGCGTGGCCCGGCTGACCTCGCACCCCGGGGTCGAGTCGGGGCCGCGCTTCTCTCCGGACGGCGCGTGGATCGCGTTCACCGGGCGTTACGAGGGCAACACCGACGTCTACGTGGTGAGCGCGGCAGGCGGCGTGCCGCGGCGCCTGACCTACCACCCGGGCAACGACACGGCGCTCGGCTTCACGCCCGACGGCAAGAGCGTGCTGTTCGCCTCGCCGCGCGAAGTGCACACGCTGCGGTACCAGCAGCTCTTCACGGTCCCGGTCGAGGGTGGCTTCCCCACCAAGCTGCCGATCCCCAACGCCTCCAAGGCCGCGATCTCGCCGGACGGCAAGACGATCGCGTACCTGCCGCTGTACGAGGCGTTCAACCAGTGGAAGAACTACCGCGGCGGCACCACCGCCCGCCTGCTGCTGTTCGACACGAAGACCTACGACGTCGTGCAGGTGCCGCAGCCCGAGGGCCGGTGCAACGACACCGACCCGATGTGGCTCGACGGCGCGCTCTGGTTCCGCTCGGACCGCGACGGCGAGTTCAACCTCTATCGCTACGAGCCGGCGACGAAGGCGGTCACGCGGGTGACCCGCCACGAGGACTTCCCGGTGCTGACCGCGAGCGCCGGCGCCGGCTCGCTCGTCTACGAACAGGCAGGCGCGCTGCACCGCCTCGACCCGAAGTCGGGCACGGCCAGCCGGCTGAAGGTCGGCGTCGCCACCGACCTCGTCGAGCACCGCCCGCGCTGGGCGAAGGGCGCGAAGTGGGTCCGCGGCGGCCACATCTCGCCGACCGGCGCCCGCGTCGCCCTCGAGTTCCGCGGCGAGATCGTCACCCTGCCGCGCGAGAAGGGCGACGAGCGCAACCTGACCCAGACCCCGGGCGTGCACGAGCAGTCGCCGTCGTGGTCGCCCGACGGGCGCGCGATCGCGTACTTCTCCGACCAGAGCGGCGAGTACCAGCTCGTGATCGCGCCGCAGGACGGCAAGGGCACGCGCCGCTCGCTGCCGCTCTCGGGCTCCGGCTTCTACTACGACATCCGGTGGTCGCCGGACGCGAAGAAGCTCAGCTACACCGACAACTCGCGCGCGATCTGGATGCTGGACGTGACGAGTGGCGTCTCGACGAAGATCTCCGCCGACAAGATCTACGGGCCGAACGGTCTGGAGGCGCTCGACCACGCCTGGTCGCCCGACTCGCAGTGGCTGGCCTTCACCCGCAACAACGAGGTCTTCTTCAACCGCATCTTCCTGTACTCGCTGGCGACGAAGCAGGAGATCGCGGTCACCGACGGCCTGTCCGACGCGCGGCGGCCGGTCTGGGACGCCTCCGGCAAGTACCTGTTCTTCAAGGCCTCGACCGATGCCGGTCCGGTCGTCGACTGGTTCTCGCAGGCCAACGCCGACATGGAGATCAACGAGCAGCTCTACCTCGCCGTGCTGGCGAAGGGCGTGACCTCCCCGCTGGCGAAGGAGAGCGACGAGGAGAAGCCGAAGGAGGACAAGCCGGCCGAGACCGCGAAGTCGGCGACCGACAAGGCGAAGGCCGGCGACAAGCCCGCCGAGAAGAAGGACGAGCCGGTGAAGGTGACGGTCGACGAGGACGGCCTCGCGCTGCGCATCCTGGCGTTGCCCGCGAAGGCAGGTCGCTACGGCGACCTGACGGCGGGGCCCGCCGGCCAGATCTTCTACCGCCGCGGTTCCTTCGAAGGCCGCGTCCCCGGCGGCGACGCCGCGCTGTTGCGCTACGACCTCGGCAAGCGCAAGGAAGACACGCTGCTGGAGAAGGCCGACGGCTTCCAGCTCTCGGCCGACGGCAAGCGGGCTCTCGTCCGGGTCAAGGAGAGCTGGTCGCTGGTCGACATCGCCGACAAGCTGGACCTGGCCAAGTTCAAGCTCGACGTCGACAAGGTCCAGGTCCGGGTCGAGCCGCTCGCGGAGTGGACGCAGATCTACGACGAGGCGTGGCGCGTCAACCGCGACTACTTCTACGACCCGGGCATGCACGGCGCCGACTGGAAGGCGCTGAAGACGAAGTACGCGGCGTTCCTGCCCCACCTCGCCACCCGCAACGACCTGCAGCGGGTGATGACCTGGCTGCACTCGGAGCTGGCCGTCGGCCACCACCGGCAGAGCCCCGGTGACACGCCGTGGGAGCTGGAGAACGTGCCCGGCGGCCTGCTCGGCGCCGACTACGCGGTCGAGAACGGCCGCTACCGCTTCAAGAAGGTGTTCGGCGGCCTCAACTGGAACCCGGACCTGCGCGCGCCGCTGACCGAGCCCGGCGTCGACGTCAAGCAAGGCGAGTACCTGCTGGCCGTCGAAGGCCGCGACCTGAAGTTCCCCGACGAGATCTACGCCCGCTTCGAGCGCACCGCGGGCAAGTCGGTCGAGATCACGGTCGGCCCCAACCCCGACGGCACCGGCTCGCGCACGGTCAAGGTGGTCCCGATCGACAACGAGGCCAACCTGCGCAACCGCGACTGGGTCGAGGGCAACCTGGCCAAGGTGACGGCGGCGACCAACGGCCGCGTGGCCTACGTCTACGTGCCCAACACGGCGGGCCCGGGTCACACCTACTTCAAGCGCTACTTCTTCCCGCAGTCGAACCGGGAGGCGCTGATCATCGACGAGCGCCACAACGGCGGCGGCCAGGTCGCCGACTACTACATCGACCTGATGCGGCGACCGCGGCTGTCGTACTGGGCGTTCCGCTACGGCGCCGACCTGAAGACGCCGATCGCCGGCATCCACGGGCCGAAGGTGATGCTCGCCGACGAGACCGCGGGCTCCGGCGGCGACATGCTGCCGTGGATGTTCCAGCAACTGAAGCTCGGCAAGGTCGTCGGCAAGCGCACCTGGGGCGGCCTGGTCGGCGTGCTCGGCTTCCCGACGCTGATGGACGGCGCGGTGATGACGGCGCCCAACCTGGCGATCTGGACCGAAGACGGCTTCATCGTCGAGAACGTGGGCGTGCCGCCCGACGTCGAGGTCGAGCAGACGCCGAAGGACGTGATCGCGGGCCGCGACCCGCAGCTCGAGAAGGCGATCGAGATCGCTCTCGCCGAGCTGAAGGCCAACCCCGTGGTCACCCCGAAGCGGCCGCCGTTCCCGGTCCGGGTGCGCAAGCCGTAGGCCGGTTCCACCCGTGTCCGCGTTGACGCCCGCGTCGAACGCGACACCCGAGGCCCGTGAAGCCCGCGGCTTCACGGGCCTCGACCTCGTTTCCTGGGCGCTCGGTTCGCTGCTGCTGTGGGCCGTCTGGAGCGCGCGCATGGCCGGCGACCCGGGCCTGATCGGCGAGGAACTGGCGCTCGGCTACCGCGCCCCGGTCTACTTCGCCCACCACCTCGTCGCCGACTCCTACGCGACGACCTACTCCGTCCACGCCTTCTACGCCGCGGTCAACGCGCTGTTCCCCGTCGGCCTCCACTCCACGCGGCTGTGGAGCCTGCTCGTCTGCTCGTTCGCCTTCCCGCTGTTGTCGCGGTTCGCGCGCGAGCTCGCGCCGGGAGCCGGTATCGTCGCCCCGCTGGCCGCCGTGCTGGTGCTCGCCTCCTGCCCCCCGTTCGCCTGGCTCGCCACGGGCCAGATCGACATGGCGGGCACCGTGACCCTCGGCCTCGCCCTGCTGCTGTCGCCGGTCAGCCATCCGTTCGTGCGGGCCGGCCGCGTGCAGCCGGCAGCGGTCGTGGCGTGGGTCCTGCTCGCCGTCGTCGCGCTCCACTGGTACGGAGCGGCGATGGTGCTGGTCGCCGCGTCCGCGGTCGGCCACGCGACGACCACGCTGCGCGAGCGACCCGGCGGGCGCGGTGTCGCCCTGCTCGCCGCCGTCGGCGCAGCGACGCTCGCGCTGGCGGCGTGGCCATGGCTTTACTACACGGAGGTGTCGGGCTTCACCGGCGGCGGCCAGGCCCTGGTCGCGAGTGGCGCGGCGCTCGCCGCGGCCGTGGAGGCGCTGGCCGACGACCTGTTCCTGCATGGCCGCTCCTACCTGCTGTCGTGGCCGGTGCCGGCCGGCGCGTTCGACCTGCGTTACGCCGGGGCCGCCGTGCTGGCGCTCGCGGCGGCGGGAGCGTGGCGCTGTCGCCGACACCCGCTGCTGCCGGGCATCGCCCTCGCCGCGCTCGCGTCCGCCGCCCAGGCCGTGCTGGTGTGGCCGCTGCCCGGCCTGCGCCGCGGGCTGATCCTGGTCGCGCTGGTCGCGCTGGTCGCGGGCGTGGAGCTCGACGCGCGCCTGCGCCGGACGCGACCCGCGCTGGCGGCGCTCGCGCTGGGCCTGCTGCTCCTGTTCCAGTTTGCCCCGTTCGGGCGGCTGCTGAGCCACCTGCGGCACGATCACATCGCCTGGCTGCAGCGCGACCTGCGGGTGCCGTTCGGGCCCCGCCACTACGAGCCGGCGCTGGAGACCCTGGTGCTGACCCTGCGCGAGCAGCCGCTGGTGGCAGAGGCGTTGCCGCTCGACTACGCCCTGCTGGTCAAGGGCGTGTGTCGTTCACGCGGGCCGTGCCATCCGCTCACGGTACCGGGGCTCGAGGCACCGGCGCCGATCCTCGCCTGGCTCGCCACGGGACCCGGGGACCCGCCCTGAATCAGCGCGGGTCGAGCCGGCGCCGGATCTCCGGGGCGTCGAGCAGCGGGGCGAGCAGTGGCTCCGCGGCCAGCCGCTCGCGATCGGCGAAGCCCGCGTCGAGGCCGCGCCCGAGCGCGGCCAGCGCGGCCTTGCGGTCACCCGCCTTCGCCAGCGCCGTCGCGTGGCGCACGTGCAGCACGGCTCGCTCGGGTGTGATCTCGCAAGCGAGGCCGAGCATCAGCGCCGCGCGCCGCAGCGCACCGGACCCGTCGAGGTCGCGCCACAGGTAGAACGCGGACTGCACGCGCAGCCAGCTCAACACCCGCCGCGCCGCTGCGCCCTCGGGGCCGCTCCGACGCGCGCGACCGAGCAGGGTGTCGATGCCGACCTCGGCTGCAGCCGCGGCGACGACCACGGCCTCCTCGCGGGCCGCGACCCGGGCCAGCGCCGCGCCGGTCACGGCCACCTGCTCACGCTCCCAGGCGTCCCACTTGCGTTCGTCTTTCGCGACGCGCTGCTGCTCTTTCGACGCCCTCAACCGGGCGGCGGCCGCGGCCGACGCCGCGGTGTCGGCCACGCCGTGGTAGCTGGCGACGATCGACTCGTGCTGGCGCAGCGCGGCGGTGAGTGCGCCGGCCTCCTCCTCAGCCCGCGCCCGCGCGAGATCGGCGGCCAGGGCGCGCTCGACGAACGCGGGGTCGGGAGCACGCCGGCCGTCCCGCAGCGCGATCAGCTCCAGCCAACGCAGCGCGTCGGTGGCGGCCCCGGGAGGCGGCCACTCGTGTTCGCCCGCGAAGGACGCGAGGCGGTGGTCGCGGCCCGCGGCCTGCAACCCCGCGGCGATCGCCTTCATCTCGAGGTGGTTGAAGTCGGCGTCGCCGGCGAGGCCGTACCACGCGGTCGCGGGCGGATCGGCCCGCGTCTCCGCCCGCAGCCGGCCGCCGACCGCGACGAGGCCCGCGACCGCGCCTGAGTCCTTCGCCAGCAACCAGGCCACGGTGTGGCCGCCCGAGAAGCCGGCGGCGTAGATCCGCCGCTCGTCGACCGCGTAGGCCGCGCGCACGTCGGGCCACATCGCCCGCACCGCCCGCGCGTTCGGCTCCCAGGGGCCGTCGCTGCGCGTGTCGTTCGAGGCGGCGACGATCACACCCAGCTCTTCGGCCGCGGCGCGGAACACCTCGGCCGCGTCAGCCCCGGCGCCGCGCGGGTCGAACACGAACAACAGCGGCCACTTCTTCTCGGGCGTGTAGGTCGTGGGCAGGTACAGCGCGTAGGTCTGACGCGGATCGGAGGGACAGGCGAGGCCGTCGACGATCCGCCCCGGCTGCGGCGCGGTCGCCGCGAGCAGCGCGGCGAGGGCCGCCGCGATCAACGCCGACGCGAGGGGGCCGGGCGGCGGCCGCCCGTCTGCTGCCAGAACTGGCGCAGCAGGCCGGCGGCGACGAAGCGGCGGTACTCCGCCGTCGAGCGCAGGTCGTCGATCGGGGCGATGTCCTGCTGCAGCGCGTCCACCGCCGACTCGAGATCCGCGCCCGCGGCCAGCGCGGCCTCCGCGCGCTTCGCCCGCAGCGGCACCGGGCCGACGCTGCCGAGCGCGATCCGTGGCCGCGCCGCACGCACGCCCGCGAACACGACCTTGGAGATGGCGTTGGCGGCGCGGGTGCCGACCTTGCGGAAGAACGAGGGCCCGGGCTGGGGCGGGATCAGCACCGCCTGGATCAGCTCGTCCGCGCGCAACGCGGTGTGGCGGTAGGCGACGAAGAACTCGCCGAGCGGCACGCGGCGCACGCCGGCGGTACTGGCCAGCTCCAGCTCCGCGTCGGCCGCGAGCAGCACCGGCGCGGAGTCGGCCGCGGGCGAGGCGTTGGCGAGGTTGCCGCCGACGGTCGCGCGGTTCTGGATCTGGACGCCGCCGATCTCGCGCGCCGCGGCGCACAAGGCGGGCAGCGCCCTCGCCACCCGCTTGTCGTCGCGGATCTGCGCGAACGTGGTCAGCGCCCCGATCCGCAGGCCGCCATCCTTCGTCGCCGCGATCCCGCGCCACGCCTTGAGCCGCGACAGGTCGACGAAGCGGCGCGACGGGCACAGGCCCGCGTTGAGGGCGACGTAGAGGTCGGTGCCGCCAGCGATCGGCGTGAGCGGCCCGTCGCGCAACAGCGCCAGCGCCTCGTCCGGCCGCTCGGGCCGCAGCAGTGCGAGCGTGGAGAAGGCCGTCTTCATCGTGACCGCCGAGCCGCCGCCGAGCGAGCCTTCGGCTTCGTCTTCGCCCGTGGCGTGGCCTTCGCGCGCGCCGCCGGCTTCGGTTTCGGCGCGGCCCTGGCGCCACCGCGGGCGACGGCGACCGAGCGGTAGATGCCCGCGTAGCCCGTGCAGCGGCAGAGGTTGCCCGCGAGACCCTGCTTGACGGCCTCGAGCGACGCCGCGCGCGGCAGCGTGGAGGCCGCGAGCAGGAAGCCGGGCGTGCAGATTCCGCACTGGGCCCCGCCCTCGGTGACGAACGCCTGCTGCAGTTTCGTGTGTCCACGCAGGCCCTCGATCGTGGTCACCTTCGTGCCCTCGGCCTGCGCGACCGGCACCAGGCAACTGTTGACCGGCGCGCCGTCGAGCAGCACCGTGCAGGCGCCGCACTCGCCTTCGCCGCAGCCTTCCTTGGTCCCGGTCAGCCCGCAGTCCTCGCGCAGCACGTCGAGCAGCCGCCGCATCGGCGCGACCTTCAGCTCGACCGGCTTGCCGTTCAGCGTGAAGCGCACTTCAACAGCCTCTCGGGAGTGGCCGGCACCTCGCGCACGTCGAAGCCGGCGTGGCGCAGCGCGTTGACGACCGCCGGCGCCGGCCCGTCCATCGGCAGCTCGCCGACGCCCTTGGCGCCGAACGGCCCGTGGCGGTAGGCCTGCTCGAGGATCGCGACGTCGAACTCCGGGGTGTCCTTCGTCGTCGGCATCATGTAGTTGGTCAGTTGCGCGTTGGCCATCTTGCCGTCGCGCATCACGACCTCCTCCGACAAGGCCCAGCCGAGGCCCTGCGCGCTGCCGCCCTCGATCTGGCCGCGGCTGTGACCGGGGTGGATCGCCTTGCCGATCTCCTGCACCGCGGTCAGCTTCAGCGGCCGCACCTCGCGCGTGACCGGGTCGACCTCCAGCTCCACCACGTCGCAGCCCCAGGCGTAGGTGCCGTAGGCGTCGCCCTTGTAGCGCTCCTCGTCCCAGTGGATCTCGGCCGGCTTCTCGTACTGCTTCGTCACCACCAGCGCGCCGTGGCGGGCGAGGTACTGCGTGGGCGTGAGTCGCCCGAGCTTGTGCTTCAGCTCGCGCGCGGCGCGCTGCAGGATGGCGCCGACGATCATGCAGGTGCGCGAGGCGACGGTCGGGCCGCTGTCCGGCACCAGCCCGGTGTCGGCCGGCGCGACCTCGATCGCCGACAGCGGCCAGCGCAGCGTGTCGGCGACGATCTGGGCCAGCATCGTGCGCGTGCCCTGGCCGATCTCGGTCGAGCCGACCAGGATGCGTGCGCCCTTCGCGGTCAGCTCCAGCGAGGCGCGCGAGGCGAGCCGCACCTCGCCCGCGCCGGTGAAGCCCGAGCCGTGGAAGAACAGCGCGAGGCCGATGCCCTTGCCCGTGCCCGCCCACGCCTTGCGCTTGCGGTGGAAGTCGCTGCGCCGTACCGCCTCGCGCAGCACCGGCAGCGCCGAGGTGTCCTTCGGCAGCTTCTGCCCGGTCGCGGTCACGTCGCCGGGGCGGAACGCGTTCTTCTCGCGCAGCTTGACGGGGTCGATCCCCAGTTGCTCCGCGCAGCGATCCATGTGGGCCTCGATCGCGAACTGGGTCTGCGGCGCGCCGAAGCCGCGGAAGGCGCCGTTGGGCGGGGTGTTGGTCATCACCACCCGGCCGTCGATCGCGACCGCGGGGCAGCGATAGGGGCCGGTGGCGTGCAGCACGCCGCGCGACAGCACGACCGGCGACAGCGTGACGTAGGCGCCGCCGTCCATCACCACCTCGGCCTCGATCGCGAGCAGCGCACCGTCGCGGCTGAAGCCGGTGCGCAGGCGCACGATCGACGGGTGGCGCTTGGTCGTCGCCCGCATGTCTTCGGCGCGGTCGTAGACGATCTTGACCGGGCGCCGCGCCTTCAGCGCCAGCAGCGCGGCGTGGCCCGCGATCACGGACGGGTAGTCCTCCTTGCCGCCGAAGCCGCCGCCCGTCTCGGTCTGCACCACCCGCACCTTGTCGGCCGGCAGCTTGAGCAGCCGGCAAAGGGCCTTGTGCACGTAGTGCGGGCACTGCAGCGAGCCGTGGACCGTGATGCCACCGTTCTCGGGCACCGCGATCACGCCGTTGGGCTCGATGTAGACGTGCTCCTGGGCACCGGTGCGGTACTCGCCTTCGACCACCACGGGGGCCTTGCGCAGCGCTGCGCCGGCGTCGCCGCGCGCGATCCGGATGTGCTTGAAGACCCGCGGCGAAGCGAGCGGGTCGAACACCGGCGCGCCCGGGATCATCTCGACCTCGGCCGGCACCGCAAACAGCGCCTCGCGGTCGGCATGGGCCAGCAACAGCACGGGCTCTTCGGCGTGGCGGATCTCGCCCCAGGCCAGCGCCGGCTGGTCGTCCTCGATCACCGCGATCACGTTGTCGCCGGGGATGTCGCGGGGGCCGACGACCACGAGGCCCAGCGGCAGGCCGCCGGGACCGAGCCGCACCGAGCGCAGCCGGCCGCAGGCGTGCGGCGCGCGGATGGTGCGGCCGTGGAGCATGCCCGGGAAGCTCAGGTCGTCGACGTAGCGCGCGCGGCCGTCGACCTTCGCCGCGCCCTCGAGACGGGGCACGGAGCGGCCGACGCTGCCGGCGCGAGTGCTGGCCTTGCCCACCGAAGTTGCCGGATCTTAGCCCGACTGGGGCAAGCCGGTGCGTCGACACCGACGGGGAAGACCATGGGGGGGCGGGGGCGGAGGAGGCTACGCCTCCGACGTAGCCCCCGCGGGACCGGCGACGGGTTCACCCCGGCGCGGGAACCCGATGGTTCGTGCGGGGGCGGAGGAGGCTGCGTTGTCCGACGGAGCCCCCGCGGGACCGACGCCGGGTCTCCCGGCGTCGGAACCCAATAAGTATGGCGGAGAGGGGGGGATTCGAACCCCCGGTGCAGGTTAACCCCGCACAACAGGTTAGCAACCTGGCCCGTTCGGCCACTCCGGCACCTCTCCGCGAGGCGTGTTGCAGGGGAAGCAGATTACCACGCAAACGCCCGCCGGCGCGTATCATCGCCGCCTCGTAACGAGGGAGGCTGCGGTGGCGCGGGTTCGGGTCGGGGTGTTCCTGGGGGGGGCGTCTTCGGAGCGCGAGATCTCGCTGGCCTCCGGCCGGATGATCGCGGAGCACCTGCCGCGCGAGCGCTACGACGTCGTGCTGTTCGACACCCTGGCGCTGATGGCCGGCCACCCGAAGCTGGACCCCGCACTGCGCGAGAAGGCCGCTTCGCTAATCGCCCACCGCGCGAGCCCCGAGCGGCTGGCCGGGCGCGACCGCGAGTTGCCCGCGGCCCTCCAGCGCCAGGTCCAGGACGCCGCCGCCGCCGCCGCGCCCGCCACCGAGGCGCTGGTGGTCAGCGCCGACGGCCGCCGGCCGATCGACGTCGCCTTCATCGCGCTGCACGGGGCGTACGGCGAGGACGGCACGATCCAGGGCCTGCTGGAGCTGCTCGGCATCGCCTACGTCGGCTCCGGCGTGCTGGCCTCCGCGCTGGCGATGGACAAGGCGATGGCGCGGAAGATGTTCGGCGCCGAAGGCATCCCGATCCCGCGCGGCGTGGTCGTGGAGCAAGGCGCCGACGACGAGGCCGACGCTCGCGCGCGAGCGCGGGCGCTGGCGCCGGCGGTGGTCAAGCCTTCGCGCCAGGGCTCGAGCGTCGGCATGAGCCTGGCCGATGACGCGGCGGCGGTCGACGCCGCGATCGACCTCGCCTTCGGCTTCGATCCGCGGGTCGTGGTCGAGGAGCGGGTGCGCGGCCGCGAGCTGACGGTGGGCGTGATCGGCGGCCGCACGCTGCAGGCGCTGCCGCCGGTCGAGATCGTGTCGAAGCGCGCGTTCTTCGACTACCAGGCCAAGTACGACCCGGCGCAGAGCGAGGAGCTCTGCCCCGCGGACCTGACGGCGGGTGAACTCGCGGCCGTGCAGGAGGTGAGCCTGCGCGCCCACCGCGCGCTCGACTGCCGCGGCCTGTCGCGCACCGACCTGATCCTGTCGCCGGAGCGCGGCCCGGTGGTGCTGGAGGTCAACACGCTGCCGGGGATGACGATCAACAGCCTGCTGCCCAAGGCGGCGCGGGCGGCCGGCATCCCGTTCGGGGACCTGCTCGACCGCCTGGTCCGCCTCGCGCTGGGCGAGGAGTAGCGCAGAGCCCTACTGGGCGACGGGCTCGTCCGCGAAGTCGTCGGGATTCAGTCCGGAGTCCGGCGGCAGCCGCAGCAGCTCGCGCTTGACGAGGGCCTGGTGGTGGACCTCCTCGTCGCGCAGCTCCTGGAACAGCTCCTTGACCGACGGGTCCTTGATCTGGTCGAGCAGGCCGGCGAAGAACTCGTGGGCCTTGCGCTCGCAGCCGAGCGCCGACTCCATCGCCTGGCGCGGGGTCATGAACGCGCGCGCCTCGTCGTACTCGGGCGCCTCGACGTCGAACAGCATGGCGCTGCTGACCTTCGACGGCGCGTCCGCGAACAGCCGCTGGCGGCGGCCCGCCAGCTCGGCGCGGTGCTTCTCCTCGTTGCCGGCCATGAAGCGGAAGAACGACTCCGCCTCCGGGTTGTGGTGGACCTGCATCTGGTCCGCGAACTCGAGGTAGCGCTCCTTGGCTTCCTCCTCGATCAGCACCGCGAGGTCGAGCGCGTCCTGCAGCGAGAGCTTGCCGTAGTCGAGACCCTGCACGCTCATGCCGCCGTCTCCTTCTTCTTCGCCGCGAACAGCTCCAGCACCCGCTCCCGCGGCAGCGCCTTGCCCGCCTGCTCCTGCTGGCGCGCGCGCACCAGCGCGTCGTAGGTCGGCGGCGGTTGCGGCGCGCGGTAGAACACGCCCGTGTGCAGCTCGTGGCCGTAGCCCTGGGCCAGCCGCATCGCGGCGATCACGTCCGCCGGGTCGTGGCCGAGGCTCTGCAGCGACTTCATCACCGCCTTGTGCTGCTTGAGCTGCCAGTCGTCCTCGCCGAACGTCACGCACGGCGACTGCACGTTGACGAACGAGAAGCCGGGGAAGCGGATCGCCTCCTCGATCACCGCGGCCAGCCCCGCCATGTCGGCCGGCGTGCCCTGGGCGACGAACGGCGCGCCGTAGGAGAGCACGTACAGCAGCGGGTTGACCGGCTGCTCGAGCGATCCCAGCGACGAGGTCACGGTCTGCAGTCCCTGCTTCGAGGTCGGCGACAGCTGGCCCTTGGTCAACCCGTAGATCTGGTTGTCCATTACGATGTAGGTCAGGTCGATGTTGCGTCGGATGGCGTGGGCGACATGGCCGCCGCCGATCGAGAAGCCGTCGCCATCGCCGCCGGCGACCAGCACGAGCAGGTCGGGGTTGGCGATCTTCAGGCCCTGCGCGATCGGCAGCGCGCGGCCGTGCACGGAGTTGAAGCCGTACGCGGTCGTGTAGCCGGGGATGCGGCTGGAGCAGCCGATGCCGGAAACGAACGCGATGTCGTGCGGCAGGCGGCCGACCGCGGCGAGCGCGCGGTAGATCGCCTGCACGACCCCGAAGTCGCCACAGCCCGGGCACCAGATCGGCTTGAGGTCGCTCTTGAAGTCCTTCGGCTGGCAGTTCATCGCGCTACTCCACGGGGGTCAGGGTCTCGGCGCCCTGACTCTGCATGACGATGGCGGTCTCGCGCAGGCGCGCGACCACCTCGGCGGGCTGGAACGGGTTGGCGCCGGAGCGGGCGAAGCTCTGCACGCCCTTCGGCACGTCGATCTGCATCCGCAGCAGGCGGTAGAGCTGGCCCTGGTGCGACTGCTCGACGACCAGGCCGGCCTGGACCGAGGCGAAGAACTCGCGGTAGACCTCCTCGGAGATCGGCCACAGCAGCTTGGGCACCAGCAGCTTCGCGCGCAGGCCGTGCTGGCGCGCGCGCTCGAGGGCCTCGATGCAGACGCCGGCGATCGAGCCCCAGGCCACCAGCGCCAGCGGCGAACGCGGGTCGCCGTGGATCTCGAACAGGTCGCGCCGGCGCTTCAGCGGCTCCAGCTTCTTGAACCGCTTCTCGTTCATCCTCGAGTGCATGGCGCCGCTGGCCGTCGGGTCGCCGTGCTCGTTGTGCTCGATGCCCGAGCCGAGGTAGTTGCCGCCGGGCATGCCCGGCGCCGAGACCGGGCTGACGCCCGACTCGGTGAAGCGGAAGCGGGCGTACTTCTCGAGGTCCGCCGCGGTCGGCACCGCGCGGTCGATGATCTTGAACGCGCGGGTGTCGATGTTGTCGCAGGACTCCTTGCGCTGGGCGATCTCCTGGTCCGACAGGATGATCACGGGCGTCTGGTACTGCTCGGCGATGTTGAAGGCCTCGACGGTGACGCCGAAGGTGTCGCGCACGGAGACCGGCGCCAGCACGGGCCGCAACACGTCGCCGTGGGCGGACAGCGCCGCCTGGAACAGGTCGGACTGCTCCGACTTGGTCGGCAGCCCGGTGGAGGGACCGCCGCGCTGGACGTTGACGATCACCAGCGGCAGCTCCGCGATCGTGGCCAGGCCCATGATCTCGCTCTTCAGCGACATGCCCGGGCCCGAGGTCGCGGTCATCGCCTTGACGCCGCCGAAGCTGGCGCCGAGCGCCGCGCCGATGCCGGCGATCTCGTCTTCGGCCTGCAGCACCGCGCCGCCGTGCTTCCACACCTCGCGGGTGAAGAACTGCATGACCTCGGTCGAGGGCGTGATCGGGTAGCCGCCGAAGAAGCGACAGCCGGCGAAGATCGCGGCGGCGGCGCACATGTCGTTGCCGTCGGTCAGCAGCTTGGGCTCTCCCGGCGGCGCCGGCTCCATCGTGCGGGGCTCGCGCAACGGGTGCTCGGCAGCGTAGTTGCGCCCGGCCTCGAAGGCCCGCTCGTTCGCCGCGACCAGCTCGGCGCTCTTTTTCGCGAATTTCTTGCGCATCCCGGCAAGCAAGTCGTCGGGAGCCAGGCCGAACCAGCCCACCAGCAGGCCGAGGATGACGGTGTTCTTGGCCTTGTCGGTGCCCGCGGTCTGACGCGCCAGGGCGTCGATCGGCACGGGCATCACCTCGTGCGGGACCACGGCGCCCAGCGGCAGCTTGTCGGGGTCGACCCCGGTCTTGCTGTCGTAGATGACGACCGTGTTGCCGCCCACCGGCAGCTCCGCTCCGAACTTGAGGAAGTCTTCCCAGTTGAGGGCTACGGCCACGTCCAGCGTGCCCCCCGGGTTCAGCACGGGCTTGGTGGAGATGCGCACGCGGCAGGACGACTCGCCACCGCGGATCTGCGACCCGAAGCTCTTGGTCATGATCGCCGCGTAGCCGGCTCCGGCCGCGGCCGCGATCAAGGACTCTCCGGCGGAGACGATCCCGTCTCCTCCAGACCCGGCCATCCCGATGACGAGATCGTGGGACATGTCGTCCCCCTCCTTAGACGCGGGACTGGCCCGCAGGGTGGTCCCTAGAGCAAGGCCAATGCCAGGACGGATTCAGCGAGCCGCGGCGGTCTCCCGGACCGGGTCGCCGTCCTTCATCTCGCGCAGGGCCTGGAACGGGCCGGCCACGATCTTCGTGCCGGCCTCGAGCCCGACCACCTCGATGTCGAGGCCGCCGATCACGCCGGCGGTCACCGCCTGGAAGCGGGCCACGCCGGAGTCGAAGGTGAACACGCCCGTCCGCTCGCCGCCGCCCTCGCCCGGCCGCAGCACGACGGACTGCAGCGGCACGGTGACGGCGTCCTTGCGCTCGCTGGCCAGGATCTTCGCGTCGCAGGTCAGGCCGGGCTTGAGCACGTCGCCGGGGTCGAGCCGCAGCAGCACGCGGAACTCGCGGGCCGCGGCGCCCTGGCCGACCACGGGCAGCGCGCTGGAGCCGACCTCGATCACGCGGGCCGGGATCTCGCGCTCGGGCAGCGCCTCGAGCGTCACCGTCGCCGTCTGGCCGACCTTCAGCCGCAACACGTCGGCCTCGGCCACCCGCACCTCGGCGTCGAGCGTCGCCAGGTCCGAGACGGTCATCAGGATGGTGCCGGGCTGGTTCTGCACGCCGATCACGACCATCTCCCCCTCGCGCACGGCCAGCCGGGTCACGGTGCCGTCCATCGGCGAGGTGATCTCGGTCTTCGACAGCGCGTCGGCGGCGCGCCGGCGCTGGGCCTCGGCCTGGCTGCCGCGCTCGCGCAGGGCGCGGGCCTGGGCCCGCGCGGCGTCGCGCGCGGCCCGTGCGCTCTCCAGCTCCGACGGCGGCAGCAGGCCATCGCGGGCGAGCTGCTCCGCGCGGCGCAGCGCGCTCTCGGCCTCCTGCTCGCGAGCCGCCGCGGCCGTCGCGTCGGAGCCCAGCGACTGCACCCCGGCCGCCGCGGCCGCCTCGTCGCTGCGGGCCGGCACCGCGTCGAGCCGGGCCAGCAACTGGCCCGCGCGCACGCGGTCGCCCTCCTTGACCCGCAGTTCGACGACGCGGCCCATCGCCGACGAGCCGAGGTCGACGTAGCGGCTGGCCACGACCTGGCCGGAGGCGGTGACCCAGGAGCGGAACACCGGCTGCACGCGCGCCGCCGCGACCTCGACCGCAGTCGGGCGCGGGCCGCGACCGCGCAGCGAGACGACGGCCGCGACGGCGGCCAGGACCAGGACCAGGACGACGACGCGGTGGCGATTCACGGGACGCTCCTGCTTACCTTGTCTCGACCGGCACGGCCCCGGCGCGCGAGGCGCCACGCTTCCGCTTCGGGCCGCACCGTCGCATGATCCTACCGATGCTCGGGCTGCGATGGGTGAACGCCTGGCGCGAGGCGCTGCGGGAGGCGCGGGACACCGTGCTCGGCTACCCGCTGCGCTCGGCGCTGGGCGCGCTCGCGATCGCGGTGGCGGTGGGCACGGCGGTGCTGGTGGACGCGGCCGTCGGCGGGCTGGCCGAGTTCGCCCGGCTGTCGACCGCGCGCGCGTTCGGCGCGGAGACCTTCGTCCTGGCCCAGGTCGCCTCGCCCGGCCAGGTCTCGCGCCGCGAGCTGTCGCGGATGCTGGAGCGCAACCGGCCGCTGCGCCGGACCGACCTCAAGGTGCTCGCGGAGCTGGCCGACGATCGAGTGATCTACGCAGCCACCGCGCAGGCCGCGGCCGACGTCTCCGCCTTCGGGCGCAAGCTGGAGAACGCGGCGATCGCCGGCACCGGCGCCGCGCTGCCGGAGATCCGCGAGCTGGACGTGCACGCGGGCCGCTTCTTCCTGCCCGAGGAGGAGCGGCGCGGCGCCTTCGTCGCGGTGATCGGCTTCGACGTCGCGGCCGCGCTGTTCCCCGACCGCGACCCGCTGGGCGCTACGCTGCGCCTCGCCGGCCGCGGCTTCACGGTGGTCGGCGTGCAGGACCGCCAGGGCACCGCGGGTGGCACCTCGCTCGATCGTTACGTGTGGATCCCGCTGCCGGCGTTCGAGCGCGTGCTGGGCGCGCCGCGCACGCTGCAGGTGTCCGGGCGGGCCACGCCGGGCGGCACGTTCGACGCCGCGGTCGATCACGCGCGGGCGTCCCTGCGCGCGCGCCGCGGGCTGCGGCCGGGGGCGGCCGACGACTTCGAGATCCTGACCCCGACCTCGGCCCGCGGCTTCGTCACCAACCTCGCCGACCGCGTGTCGGGAGCGGCGTTGCCGCTGACCGCCATGGCGCTGCTGGCGGCGGTCGTCGTCGTCACCAACACGACGCTCGTCTCCGTCACCCAGCGCATCCACGAGATCGGCGTGCGCCGCGCGATCGGCGCCTCGCGCGAACAGGTGCGGCGCGAGGTGCTCGCGGAGTCGACCCTCGTCTCGCTGGCCGGCGGGCTGTTCGGGCTGGCCGCGGCCGCCGCGCTGCTCTCGCTGGTGCCCGCCAGCGCGAACTTCCCGCTGCACGTGCGGATGAGCGGCATCGCCCACGGCCTGGTCGCGTCGGCGCTGGCCGGAGCGCTGTCGGGCCTCTACCCCGCGTTGCGGGCGTCGCGGATCGACGTCGCCACCGCGCTGAGGCTGGAGTGAACCGCGCGCTGCGCTCGTTCGGAGCCGCCCCCGGCCTGGCCTGGGACGCCGTGCGGCGCGAGCCGCTGCGGGCCGCGCTGGCCGTGCTCGGGATCGTGATCGGCATCGTCACCCTGGTGTTCGTGACCTCGGTGCTGACCGGCCTGCGCAACCAGGTCGCGCTGCTGTTCCGCGAGTTCGGCACCGACAACATCTTCGCGTACCACCGCACGGGCGATCCCTACCAGCGGCCGAGCGAGGCGGAGGCCAACCGCCGCCCGCTCGACCCCGACCTGGCCGCGGCGATCGCGGTCGCGGCGCCCGCCGTGCGCGACGTCGCCGTGCAGGTCATCGTGCCGGCGGTGCAGGGCACGCGGGTGCTGACCGCGCGCGCCGCCGGCAACGAGTCCGACACCATCCTGGTCGAGGGCCAGTCGGCCAACTACCTCGACGTCACCAGCGGCGAACTGTCGGCGGGCCGGCCGTTCACGGACCTCGAGGAGCGCAGCGCAGCGCGGGTGGCGATCATCGGCGCCAACGTCGAGAAGGCGCTGTTCGGGATCCGCGGCGCGGTCGGCCGCGAGCTGAGCCTGGGCGGCTACGCCTTCAGCGTCGTCGGCGTGCAGGAGAAGCGCCGCGGCGGCTTCTTCGGCGAGAACCGCGGCGACAACGTGATCGCGATCCCGCGCGGCACCGCGCAGCGGCTGTTCCCGGATGCGGAGGAGACGGTGCTCTACATCCGCGCCGTGCCCGGCCAGCGCGAGCGGGCCCGGGACGAGGCGCGGGCGCTGCTGCGACAGTTGCGCGGGCTGCGGCCGGGTGCGGAGGACGACTTCAACCTCTCGACCGCGGACCAGATCATCGCCCAGTTCGACCGGCTGTCCGCGGTGATCGGCCTGGTCACCCTCGCGCTGGCCGCGGTCAGCCTGGTGATCGGCGGCATCGGCGTCGCCAACGTGATGCTGATCGGCGTCGCCGAGCGCACCCGCGAGATCGGCCTGCGTCGCGCGCTCGGCGCTCGCCGCGGCGACGTGCTGATGCAGTTCCTGATCGAGGCCGCGCTGCTGTCGCTGGCGGGAGGAGCGGCCGGCGTGGCGCTCGCCAGCGGCCTCGGCTTCGCCGTGTCGCTGGCGGCGCCGACGTTCCCCGCGGTGCCCGCGCCGTGGGTCGTCGTCGCGGGTCTCTTGTCGTCGATCGGCACCGGCATCGCGGCCGGCTTCTGGCCCGCCCGCAGCGCGGCCCACCTCGACCCCGCGACCGCCCTCCGCCACGACTGACACCTCGACGGCCGACTTTTTGCTTGCCGGGTGTCCGCCGCCGTGTCAGGATCCGCGCGCTTCTCATTCACAATCGATCGAGGTGACCATGCAGCGCCATCCAATTGCGGCCACGGCTCTCTTGTGTCTTGTGACGTCCGGCACGTTGCCGGTGTCGGCCCAGGACGAAGCCGTGACGTGGGAACCGGGCCCGACGACGGCCCACCTCGGCCGCGACGTGGCCGAACTCGCGCTGCCCGACGGGTACCGCTTCGCCGACGCCGCCGGCACCCGTCGGCTGATGAAGGCGCTGGGCAACACGGTCGACAACACGGAGGTCGGCCTGGTGACGCCCACGGCAGAGGACCAGGACTGGTTCCTCGTCTTCGAGTACCACCCCGAGGGCTACGTCAAGGACGACGACAGGGACGAGATCGACAAGGACGCCCTGCTCGAGACCTATCGACGCGGGACCGAAGAAGCCAACGCCGAGCGCAAGAAGCACGGCATCCCGGGGTTGCACGTCAGCGGCTGGTTCGAAGAGCCGCGCTACGACGAGCGGACCCACAACCTGGTCTGGGCGCTGCGCGCGAAGAGCGACGATGGCAGCGAGGTCGTGAACTACAACGTGCGGCTGCTGGGGCGCGAGGGATACATGTCGGCCACCCTCGTCGACGCGCCGGACAATCTCGCGCACTCCAAGAACGAGGTGGCCCAGCTGCTGAAGCAGTTCGCCTACAAGAAGGGAAAGAGCTACGCCGAGTTCGTCTCGGGCGACAAGGTCGCCGAGTACGGGCTGGTGGCGCTCGTGGCGGGCGGGGCGGGAGCGGCCGCGTCGAAGCTGGGCCTGTTCGCGGTGCTCGCCAAGTTCTTCGGAAAGCTCGGCAAGGCAGCGGTGTTCCTCGTGGTCGGCGCCCTGGCCGGCCTCAAGCGTCTGTTCGGCGCCATCGCCGGCCGCCGGCAGGAAGGCTGACCCCCGGAACGCCCGGGGCGCCAGGCCTGTGGTCGCGCTGCTCCACGAGCTCTTTCCCTGGGCCCTGTTGTTCTTCGTCGCCAACTCGGTCGTGCGCGCGCACGGCCGCGGCTGGCTGTTGCTCTCCTGGCGGGGTGAGCCGCACGCCGCCTGTCGCGACGGCGTGTGGCTGGCGGGCCTGTCACCGCTCTGCGAGGTCGTGCGCCTCGAAGAGCCGCGGATGTGGCTGGGCACGGACGCGCTGTACCTGGCGCGGCACGACGCCCCCGCCAACCGCTTCACCGCGCCGGCCGACATGGTGCCGCTGGCGTGGAGCGCGGTCGCCCTTGCCCGGTGTGCGGGCCGCAAGGTGGTGGTCGGCGACGGCGTGTGGCGGGCGCATTCACCGCAGGAAGCCGAGGCCATGGCCACCCGGCTGCGCGAGTGGGCGATCCTCGCCCCGGATCGTCGAGCACGGCAGGTCGCCGACTGGATCGCGCAGAGGCGCTCGCTCCCGCTCGTGCGCGAGCAGCGGGCGCGCCAGGCTCCGGGCCTGTTCCGGCTGCGCGGGGCAGCCACGGGCTGCTTCGCTGCGGGCTTCGTCGCGCTCCCGCTCGCGCTCTACGCCGGGGAGCTGCCCTCCGCACTCGCCCTGCTGTTCCTGCTGCTGGCCGCGGGGGCCACGGCCGCGGCGGTGCGGGTCGCCTGGACGATGCTGGCCGCCTGCGGGGTCACCGGCGCTGCCCGTCGACGCGCGCTCGAGCCGTTGGCGTTCTACCCGCCGCTGGCCGCCCATGCGGCGTCCTTCGCCACTCGCGAGGTGTACACCGACTTCGCCCCCAGCGCCGTGGCGGCCGCGCTCGGCACGCCCGCAGCCGCCCGCGCGTGCGCCCTCGAGGAGTGGCTGGAGATCGAGATCGGCCGTTCGTGCACCACGACCCCGGACCTCGCGGGCTACTGGGCGGCGCGGACGAGTGCGCTGGAGGCACTGCTGCGGGAGGCGGACCTCGGCTCGAAGGAGCGGCTGCTGGAACGCCCGCGGCAGGACTTTCGCGCCCGCGCCTTCTGCCCCGGCTGCGACGCCGAGTATCGCGAACCACGCCCGGCGTGCGCAGAATGCGACATCCCGCTGCGGCAGTGGGAACCCGCGCCGGACTGACTCGGCGCGCCGGGGCGGGGGCCTTCAGTCCACCAGCAGGTGTCGGTGCAGGCGGTACTCCGCCACGAACAGGCGGACGATCAGCGGATCGAAGGCCGTGCCCGTCCCGGCCTGCACCTGCTCCAGGGCCTGGTCCTCCGTCAGCGGCATCGCGCCCGGGGCCACTTCGTGGGTCAGCACGTCGAAGGCGTTGGCGACCGCGACCACGCGGGCGCTGCGCGGGATCTCTTCGCCCGCGAGGCCGAGCGGGTAGCCGCCGCCATCCCAGCGCTCGTGGTGGGCGTGGACCGTCGACAGCAGCCGCTCGAAGCGGGTGATCGGTCGCAGCAACTCGAGGCCGAGCCGCGGATGCTCGCGCATCACCCGCTGCTGCTCCTCGGTCGGCGGCGCGGTGAGCACCTCGGGGGCGATCTGGATCTTGCCGATGTCGTGGAGCAAGGCGCCGAAGTGCAGGTCGCGGCGCTCGTCCTCGCTCATCCCCAGCCGCCGCGAGACCATGTCCGACAGCGCGGCCACCCGCCGCGAGTGGCCGCGGCCGCCGGCGTCGATGCGGTCGAGGATCGCGACCAGCAACTGCGAGACGTGGGTGAAGAAGTTGTCGGCCTGCTCGAGCGCGCGAGTGCGGTCGAGCGCCACCCCGGCCTGGCGGGCCAGCCCGCGCAGCAGGAGCTGGTGCTGGGCGTGGAAACCACCCTTGCGCCCGGCCACCACCAGCACGCCGTGGACGGAGCCGTGGTGCAGCGGCACGGCCATCCAGCCCGGGCGCGCGGTCGGCATCGCGTCGCAGCGGCGCGAGTAGCGCGGGTGGGCCTCGGCGGCCTCCACGCTGACCCCCTCGTCGGACTCGGCGGCGAGCGGCGCCAGTCCTTCGCCCGGCGCCAGCCGCACGCCGGCCAGGCCCTGAATCGCGTCGCCGGCGGCCTCCTCGATCAGCACCTCGCGGCCGGGCCGCAGCAGCAGCACGCGCACCAGCTCGGCGCCGGTCAGCCGCCGCGCCGCGTCGACCAGCAGCTCGAGCAGGCGGTCGACGTGCTCGGCGCGGGCGATGCCGGTGCCGCGCTCGACCAGCACCCGCAGCAACTCGTTCGACTCCAGCACGCGGTCGAGCAGCTCCTGGTTGCTGCGCAGCAGCGCCCGCCGCTCGAGCGAGCCGCGGACGACCTTGCCCAGGTGGTGGGCGTCGAACTCGCCCTTGCGGATGTAGTCGAACACCCCGCGCTGCAGGGCCTGGACCGCGGACTCGATGCCTTCGTGGCCAGTCAGCACGACGACCTGGGTGAGCGGGTGGACCTCCTGGATGCGGGTGGCCACGTCGAGTCCCGACAGGCCCGGCATCACGAGGTCGACGACCGCCGCGCCGTATTCGGTCTCGGTCGCCGCCTTCACTGCGGCCACCGGGTCGGTCTCGGTGCGGACCTCGAGGCCGGCCTCGGTCAGCACCTCGGCCACGACGCCGAGCATGTCCGGCTCGTCGTCGACGACGAGCACGCGGCGGGCGGCGCTGTCTTCGGCGCTCAGCGGGTCCCCGGCGTTTTCGGCCACGCGCTGCACCCCCGATCGAATGTGCGACTGGGGATGCTAGCAGGTCGGCGGTCCCCGGCGCCGCCCCTGGCGCCGGGACCCGTCCTCGGCTACTGCTCGACGGGCGGCGGGCCGGACGGGCCGCCGTGGTGCCCGCCGAATCCCCGCCCGCCGTGGCGGCCGCCGCGCTGCGCGAGCTGTGCGCGCTGCTCGTCGGTCAGGATCTTCTCGACCTCCGTGCGGGTCGCCTCGTGGGCCGCGTGCATCTTCTCGCCGGCCGCCTTCATCGCCAGCGCCGCTTCGCCGACCGCGGTCGGGTCGGGGCTCTCCGCCTCGAGCGCTCGCTCGAACGCCTCGCGCGTGGTGCGCGCCTCCTCCATCAGCGGCTCGAGCGCCGCCCGGCGTTTCTCGTGCAGCGCCTTCATCTGCTCGCGCTGGGCATCGGTCAGGTCCAGCCCCGCCATCGGGCCCATGCCGAAGCCCGGCCCGCCGTGGCCGTGGCCGGGGCCGTGCCCGCCCGGCCCCTGGGCCGTCGCCACGCCCGCCCCGACCATCGCCGCGACCACCGCGGCCGCCATCGTCAGTCGCATCGCCTTCATCGCTTCCTCCTGGCGACGGCTCCGTCGCCCTGGTTTCGCCCCTCGCTCCACAGTCCCGTTCAACGCGGCTCTGCCGCGCCCAGCGCCGGCCGCGCGTACACCAGCCGGAACTTCACCGCCGGCATCGGACCCTGCCCGCCGCCCAGCTCGAAGTCGACCTGCAGCCGGCCGTCCTCGCGCAGGCGATAGCGCTCCTTCATCGCCCCGCGAAGGCCGCCCGTCTTCACCTCGAGGCCGCCCTCGTGCCAGCGCGCCACGACCTCGCGAGCGCGACCGTCGGCGCCGTCCCTCTTGTGCTTCTGGCCGTCGGCGCGCAGCCGCCGCGAGCCGCGCTCGGTGCTGAAGATCAGCGCGCCCTCGTGCTCCTCGATCACGAACTGCGGCGAGGGCACCGGCCCGCGCGGACCACGCAGACCGTCTTCGCCCTCTGCGCCGGACGCCCGCGGCCGCACGCCGTCGAGTGGCGGCTCGTCGAAGCTCTCGCGCTCGGAGCCGGTCCCGCGGCCGCCCGGGCCACCCGGACCGCCCATCCCGCCGCCACGGCCGCCGCCCATCCCGCCCGGTCCACCCATGCCGCCGCCACCGCCCATGCCGCCCGGTCCGCCCCGGCCGCCACCCTCGCTGCCCCTGTCGCGGCCACGCATCGACTCCATCGCCTCGCGCAGCTTCGCGGCCGGGTCGTCGCTGTGCTCCGCGTCGAGCACCCACGGCCCGGTGATCGCCGGCGCCGCGTCCGCGGCCAGCACGCCCTGTGCAAGCGCGGCGCCAAGCAGCCCGGCGAGAATGTCCCTGGTGCGTGCCATCTCTTCTCCTCCGCTTCCCGTACATGAGACGACAGCCGACCTTGCGAGAACCCTAAGCGGCGCGAGTTTCCCCGCACCGGCGGCGCTTCAGCGCGGCTTAAGGATCGGGCGTCAGGCTCTGGGTCGATGAGCGCGCGCATCCTGCTGATCGAGGACGACGAGGCGCTCGGCCGCCAGGTCGAGGCGCGGCTGCGCCAGTCGGGCTTCGAGCCCACCTGGCTGCGCGACGGCAGCGCCGCGTTGGGCGTCGACCCGTCCGGCTTCGCGCTGGTGGTGCTCGACCTGATGCTGCCCGGCGCTCACGGCCTCGACGTGCTGAAGGCCTACCGCGCGGCGGCGGCCGAGACGCCGGTGCTGGTGCTCTCCGCCCGCAACGACACGGCGACCAAGGTCCGCGCGCTGGAACTGGGCGCCGACGACTACGTGACCAAGCCGTTCTGGCCGGAAGAGCTGCTGGCGCGGGTCCAGGCCCGGCTGCGGCGGCCGTCGCTGCAGCGCGAGAGCGTGGTCGTGCACGGCGCACTGCGGGTCGACTTCGAGGCGCGGACCGCGGCCGTCGACGGTGCCGCCGTCGAGCTGACGCGGGTGGAGTTCGACCTGCTGGCGGCGCTCGCCCGCCGTCCGGGCGCCGCGGTGGCGCGACAGTGGCTGGTCGAGCACGTGCTCGACCCC
>JAMPXO010000149.1 GCA_023701125.1 Vicinamibacteria bacterium
CACCTGATCTCCTGGGCGGGCCTGTGTCCGCGTCTCGACGAGAGCGCTGGCAAGAAGCGCTCGACCCGTGTCCGTCAGGGGGCGCCTTGGCTCAAGACCGTGCTCGTCCAGTCAGCACGTGCCGCCGCCAACAAGAGAGACTCCTACCACCGGGCCCAGTACCTGCGGATCAAGGCGCGACGTGGCGACCAAGGCCGTCCTGGCCGTGGCCGCATCGATGCTCACCGCCGCCTACCACATGCTCAAGCACGGCGTCGAATACCGAGACCTCGGGCCCCTCCACTTCGAACGCGACAACCAGACCCAGGTCACCAGGCTCCTTCGCCGTCTCAAGGGCCTCGGCGTCGAGGTCTCCGTCAGCCCCGCCGCCTGATAGCGCGGGCGCAAGGGTTTCTTTCTAGCGCTCGGAGACCTCGCCCCAGGAGCCCGCTACAGCTTGCGGCCGAGCACCGGGGCGATCTGGCGCAAGTCCTGGACCAGCGCCTCGAAGGCCGCCGGGGTCAACGACTGCGGGCCGTCGGAGAGGGCGCGGTCCGGGTCGTGGTGGACCTCGATCAGCAGGCCGTCGGCGCCGACCGCCGCGCCCGCCCGCGACAGTGCCGCCACCTTGTCGCGGCGGCCGGTGCCGTGCGAGGGGTCGACCATGATCGGCAGGTGGGTCATCGCCTTGACCGCGGGCACGATCGCCAGGTCCAGCGTGTTGCGCGAGAAATCGGAGAAGGTGCGCACCCCGCGCTCGCACAGGATCACCTGGTAGTTGCCTTCGGCCAGGATGTACTCGGCCGACATCAGCAGCTCCTCGAGCGTCGCCGACATGCCGCGCTTGAGCAGCACCGGCTTGCGGGCCCGGCCGGCGCGCCGCAGCAGCGAGAAGTTCTGCATGTTGCGAGCGCCGATCTGGATGCAGTCCGCCCACTCCTCGACGTGGTCGAGGCCCTCGAGGTCGAGCGCCTCGGTGACGACCGGCAGCCCCGTCTCCTCGCGTGCCGCGGCCAGGATCTTGAGGCCGTCGAGCCCCAGGCCCTGGAAGGCGTACGGGCTGGTCCGCGGCTTGTAGGCGCCGCCGCGCAGCAGGTGGGCGCCGGCGGCCTTGACCCGGCGGGCCACGATCAGCGTCTGCTCCAGCGACTCGACCGCGCACGGCCCGGCGGCCAGCACCAGCGCGTCGCCGCCGACCTTGACGCCGCCGATGTCGACGATCGTGTCGTCGGCCTTGACCTCGCGCGAGACCAGCTTGTAGGCGTGAGAGACCGCGATCACCTCGAACACGCCCGGCAGGCTCTCGAACGCCGGCGCCTCGACCGCGCCCTTGTTGCCGGTGATGCCGATCGCGGTGCGCTGGGCGCCGGGGATCGCGTGGGCCTTGTAGCCTCGGGACTCGATGGCGCGGACGACGCCCGCGACCTGGTCCGCCGTCGCGTCCTTGCGCATCACCACCAGCACGCCACACCCTCCCCCGGGTCGATCAGGGCGACCCGAAACGCTCCATTGTCCGGCACAACCCCGTCGCGGCGCGAATCGCCGGTGTACGATCCCCGGATTCCGCGGGCCGGGGCCTCGCGAACGGGGTGACCCCGGCGGGCCGCGGGCCGGCAAGGAGATGCAATGGATCAGGGCCAAACGGCCGCCAAGACCTCCCCGGGCCTGACGGAGGCCCTGTTTCCGGTCGTCACCCTGATCGTCCTGTTGTGGGCCTCGGTGCGGATCTACGGCGACGGCGCCGCGTCCGGTCCCAACCAGATCGCGCTGATCCTGGCGGCGGGCGTCGCGACGCTGGTCGGCCTGCGTCACGGCTGGAGCTGGAAGGAACTGGAGCAGGGCATCGTCCACGGCATCTCGCTGTCGACCGCGGCGGTGCTGATCCTGCTGATCGTCGGCGCCCTGATCGGGACCTGGATCCTGTCGGGCGTCGTGCCGGCGATGATCTACTACGGCCTGCAACTGCTGAACCCCACGGTCTTCTACGCCGCGGCCTGCGCGATCTGCGCACTGGTCTCGCTGGCCACGGGCTCGTCGTGGACCACCGCGTCGACGGTCGGTATCGCGCTGATGGGGATCGCCACGGCGCAGGGCCTGCACATGGGCCTGACCGCGGGCGCCGTGATCTCGGGCGCCTACTTCGGCGACAAGATGTCGCCCCTGTCCGACACCACCAACCTGGCGCCGGCGATGGCCGGGGCCGAGCTGTTCGACCACATCAAGCACATGGCGTGGACCACGACGCCGTCGATCGTGCTCGCCCTGCTGCTGTTCGCGCTGGCCGGGCTGTTCGGCGGCACCCCGGCCGCCGCGGCGGACCTGGGGTCGATCCTCTCCGCGTTGCACGACAGCTTCGCCATCGGCCCGCACTTGCTGATCCCGCCGGCGCTGGTGCTGCTGATGGTGTGGCGGCGGATGCCGGCGACGCCGGCGCTGCTGATCGGCGCCCTGCTCGGCGGCGTCTTCGCGATCGCCTTCCAGCCTGCCGCAGTGCTGAAGTTCGTGGGCGAGACCACCCAGCCGCAGTCGGTGGCGTTGGTCCAGGGCGTGTGGACCGCGCTGGGCAGCGGCTTCAAGCTGGCGTCGGGCAACGAGGCGCTCGACGCCCTGCTCTCGCGCGGCGGCATGAGCAGCATGCTCAACACCGTGTGGCTGATCCTGTGTGCGATGACGTTCGGCGCGGTGATGGAGACGACCGGCGCCCTGGAGCGGATCGCGGCCGCGGTACTGAGCCTGGTCCGCGGCACCGGCTCGCTGATCGCCGCCACCCTCGCCACCTGCATCGGCACCAACGCCATCGCCTCCGACCAGTACATCGCGATCGTGCTGCCGGGCCGCATGTTCCGCGCCGAGTACAAGCGCCGCGGCCTGCACCCGAAGAACCTGTCGCGCTGCCTGGAAGACGCCGGCACGCTGACCTCGCCGCTGGTGCCGTGGAACACCTGCGGTGCGTTCATGGCCACGACCCTGGGAGTGGCGACCAGCGTCTATCTCCCGTTCTGCTTCTTCAACCTGATCAACCCGCTGGTGTCGGCGATCTACGGCTTCACGGGCTTCACCATCACCCGCCTCGACGAGCCGCCCGCGGCGCCGCCGGTGGCCGCGGTCGCCGAGGGCAGCGCGGCCTCCTGATCGTCTCCGAAGCTCAGCGCAGCCCGAGCTCCGCCAGCACCCGCGCGACCCGCGCCTTCTCGTTCGCGTCGCCCAGGGCGGCGAGATAGGTCGCGGCGATCCGCCGCAGCGCGGCCCGGTCGTGCTCGTCCCCGCCGGCGCGCATCGCCTCGACGGCGGCGTCGAACCCGCGCCGCAGCGGCGCGAGACCGGCCCCCTCCCGCTTCGCCTCCTGCAGGTATCGATCGCGCTCGGCGCGGGCCCGTGCCAGCTGCGGCGACACGCCCGGCGCCGGGGCGGACGCGGCGGCCCGGCCGGCAGCGCGTGGAGCCGCGGCGCTCTTCTGCACCACCTGCGGGGCGGCGGCATCGGCGAAGGCGGGCGCGGCCTGGGCCGCCACGTCAGCGGCTGCTCCGGCGGCGATCGCCGGCGCGGCGCGCTCGAGTTCGGGCGGCGTGAGCGGCGGCGGCGTGGCGGCTCCGACGAAGCGCTCGCGAGCCACCTCGGGTGCGGTCGAGGCTGCTTCCGCGAGGCGCGCTTCGGCGCTCGTCTCCGCCTCTTCGCGCCGGGGCTGCGGTCGGAGCGGGGCCGGCGCCGCGGTCGGGGCCGGCGGACGGTCGGGGATGGCCTCGGTCGGGGTGGCCGGCGGCGGGGGTTCGGCCGCCGGCGGTCGGGGCGCGTTCGCGGTCGGGGCGGCGAGCGACGGCTCGCGGCGCTCGCGGTCGGGAACGGAGGACTGATCCAGCAGCCGCGGCGTCACCACCGCGAGCAGCAGGGCCGCCGCCAGCGCGCCGGCCCAGGTGGTGGGGCGGGACCACGAGGCCCGCGGGCGCCCCGCGCGGACCGTGATCCGGGCCGGGAGCTGTTCGAAGTAGCCCTCCGGAACCGCCGGCGCCTCCGCGGCCAGCGCGTCGAGCGCGCGCAGCTCCACGAGCGCCTGCGTGCACTCCGCGCACTGCGCCACGTGGCGCACGGCCTCTTCGCGGCTTTCGGCGCCGAGCGTGCCGTCGTGCAGCGCGTGGACGCGCAGCGGATCGCAGCCGCTCACCGCTGCCCCGCTTCCCCGCGCAACCGCGGCCCCAGCAACGCCCGCAACTTGTCGCGGGCGCGGAACAAGCGGCTCATCACGGTGCCCTCCGGCAGCCCCAGCTCACGGGCGATCTCGGGGCAGGTCATCTCCTCCAGCGTGCGCAACGCGAACACCGCCCGCTGCTCGGCCGGCAGGGCGGCAAGCGCCTCCTCCAGTGTGGCGGCGGCCTCGGCGTCGCGGGCCAGGCCCTCCGGCGAGCGCGCCCGTGACGGCACCCGGTCGTGGTCCTCGGGCAACGGCTGCTCGCGCCAGCGCGGGGCGCGGACCCGGTCGAGCGCCAGGTTGGCGGCGATCCGCGCCACCCACGGCCCGAACGGGCGCCCGCGCTCGAAGCGGTCGAGCGCCTGCCAGGCCTTCAGGAAGGCCTCCTGGGTCACGTCGTCGGCCTCCTCGTGACGGCGCACGATCCGCCGCGCCACCGCGTACACGCGTCGCTGGTGCAGGCGCACGATCGTCTCGAAGGCGGAGGCATCCCCGTCCCGGACCCGGTCCACGAGCGCCGCTTCGTCGGTCGCGTCCATCCGCTCCGTCACCCCGAATACGGTCCGGGTCGGCGTTTCATTCCGCCGTCAGGCGACGATCTTCACCACCACCAGCGTGATGTCGTCGCGTTGCGGGGCGCCGCCGGTGAAGGCCTCGAGGTCCTCCAGGATGGCGGCCCCGATCTCCGGCGCGC
Organism: Vicinamibacteria bacterium; assembly: GCA_023701125.1. Taxonomy (GTDB): domain Bacteria; phylum Acidobacteriota; class Vicinamibacteria; order Fen-336; family Fen-336; genus WYBL01. Next base: position 4,857 of record JAMPXO010000149.1, read on the forward strand.
GGGCGCCCGCGTGGGCCTCCACCACCCGGACCAGGCGCAACGTCTCGTACTCCTCGTTGTCGCCGCGGGTCGCCTCCTGCACGCCGTCCGAGAAGAACACGAACACGTCACCGGTCGCGAGCTCGACCCCCAGCTCCTCGTACGAGGCCTCCTCGAAGGTGCCGAGCGGCAGACCCGCGATCTCGATCCGCTCACAGGCGGCGGTGGCGGCGCGGTAGTGCAGCGGGTGCGGCATGCCCGAGCCGGAAATCCGCAGCCGGGCCAGCGGGAAGTCGAACACCGCGTAGGTCAGCGTGCAGTAGAAACCTTCGATGCCGCGATTCCACAAGGCGCGGTTGACGCGCTGGAGCAGGTCGGCCGGCTCCCGCTTCTCGAACGCGCGGGCGCGCACCGTGCCGGACGCGAACGCGCCGTACAGTGCGGCCGCCACGCCCTTGCCGGCGACGTCGCCGATCGACAGGCCGAGGCGGCCGTTCTCCAGCTCGTAGAAGTCGTACAGGTCGCCGCCCAGCTCGCGCGCGGGCAGGAAGTGGGCCGAGGCCTCCCAGCCGGGACCGCTCGGGCACTCCTCCGGGAACAGCCCGTGCTGCACGGCCTGCGCGACCGCCAGCTCGCGCTGCAGTCGCGCCTCCTTCTGCCGCAGCGCCTCGTACAGCCGCGCGTTCTCGATCGCGATCGCGGCCTGGCTGGCGAGCGGCGTCAACACCTTGACGTGCTCCTCGGTGAAGCGGTGGGGCACGGTCGATTCCAGGTCGAACACGCCGATCACCTTGTCCTTGTGGATCAGCGGGATGACCAGCTCGGAGCGGGTCTCGGGCACGATCGAGACGTAGCGCGGGTCCTTCGTCACGTCGCCCACCAGCACCGGCTGCTTGGTGGCGGCGGCGGTGCCACACAGCCCGCGGCCGATGGCGATCCGGGTCTTCTCCTTGAACTCCCCGAAGCGCACCTGCTTGTACATGACGAGCTCCTGGGCGCGCTCGTCGAGCAGCAGGATGCCGAACATCTCGTAGTCGATCACCCGCTTGACGACCTCGGCGACGCGGGTCAACAGGGCGTCGAGGTCGAGGATGGAAGCGGTCTCCTTGCCGATCTCGTACAGCGTGGCCAGCAGGCCCGCGTACCAGCGCGTCTCGCCGTGCAGGGTGGCGTTCTCGATCGCGATCGCGAGGTGGGTGGCGAGCACCTGCAGCAGGGTGCGCGCCTGCTCGGTGAAGGCGGCGGCGTCGGGGCCCTCGACGTTGAGCACGCCGATCAGCCGGTCGCCGCTGATCAACGGGATCGCCAGCTCGGCCTTGACCCCGGGGAACAGCGAGACGTAGCGCGGATCGTGGGTCACGTCGGCCACGAACACCGTTTCCCGCCGCTGCGCCGCCGCTCCCACGATGCCCTGGCCGGGCCGCAGCCGGAACGCGCGGGCGGCCTCGGGCGCGTAGCCGTCGACGAAGGCAGGCCGCAGCGAGCCGTCCGGCTCGGGCAGGAAGATGTCGAGGATCTTGTAGTCGACCAGCCGCCGCACGTGCTGCGCGATGGTCGGCAGCAGGGCCTGGGGGTCGAGCACGCGGTTGATCTCCGCCGCGATCTCGAGCACCTCGGAGAGCAGGCTCGACGGCAGTGCTGGCGGGGGTTTGCGCGCGCGGGGCAAGGGGTGAGGATCGTAGCACGCGGCCCCTGCTAGACTCCGTTCCCGCGATGACCGACGCACTCAAGCTGCCGCTCGAGCTCGAGGATCTGAAGAAGATCCTGCCCCACCGCTACCCGTTCCTGCTGGTCGACCGGATCGTCGAGATCGAGGCGGACAAGCGGGTCGTGGGGATCAAGAACGTCTCCTCCAACGAGCGCTACTTCATTGCCGGGCCCGGCGGCAAGCCGATGCTGCCGGCCTCGATCCTGACCGAGGCGATGGCCCAGGTCGGGGCCGTGCTGGTGCTGACCAAGCCCGAGTTCCGCTCCAAGCTGATCCTGTTCATGGGCATCGACAAGGTCCGCTACCGGCAGCCGGTGGTGGCCGGCGACACCGTCTACCTCGAGGGCGAGGTGGTGCGCCTGCGCAGCAAGCTCGGCACTCTCAGCGGCTGCGCGAAGGTCGACGGCAAGGTCGTGTGCGAGGGCCGGATGAACTTCGCGCTGGCCGACCGGCCCGAGGCCTGAGCGACCCCGCCGGCGCCGGCCGCGTCTCGCTGGCCCGGGCCCTCTCCAAGTGCGGCGCCTGCTCGCGGCGCGAGGCGATGCGGCGGATCGAAGAAGGCCGGGTGCGGGTCGACGGTCGCGTCGTGCGCGACCCTTCGTGGCGAGTCGAGCTGGGCCGCGTCCACCTCGAGCTCGACGGCGCGCCGGTCGTGGAGCGGCGGACCCACCTCGTGCTGGCGTTGCACAAGCCCGCGGGCCACGTCACGACCCGCGTCGACCCCGGCGGCCGGCCCACGGTCTACGACCTGCTGCCGGAGCTCGGCCGCTTCGTGTTCCCCGTCGGCCGCCTCGACCGCGACACCCGCGGCCTGCTGATCCTGACCGACGACCACCGCCTCGGCCAGCGCCTGACCGACCCCGTCCACCACGTGCCGAAGACCTACCACGCCCACGTCGCGGGCGTGCCGGCGGACGACGCGCTGGAGGTGCTGCGGCGCGGGATCACGCTGCCCGACGACGGCACGCGGACGCGGCCCGCGCAGGTGCGCTCGCTGGGCGTGTCGCGCGACGGCGGTGCGTGGCTGGAGATCGTGCTGACCGAAGGCCGGAACCGCCAGGTCCGCCGCATGTGCGCGGCGATCGGTCACGACGTGCGCGACCTGGTGCGGGTCGCGATCGGCCGCCTGGAGCTGGGCGACCTGCCGGAAGGCGAGTGGCGCACGCTGACCGCCGACGAGGTGCTGCGCCTGGCCTGACTCCCCGACGGATTCCGACGGCGAAGTGAATTCGCCGTCGGTCCCGCAGGGGCTCACGCCGCGACACGGACGCGGCTCCGCCCCCGCACCCCCGACGGGTTCCAGCGACGGGGCTCTGCCCGGCGCTGGTCCCATGGGCTCCGTCGCAGGCATATGCTCCGCCTGCAACCAGGGAGGCCCCGTGCGCATCACCGCTCGCTCGCTGTTCTTCGTCGTCGCCACTGTCCTCGCGCTGCCGCCGCTGCTGCGGGCCGAGGACACCGCCTACCGACTGCCGCCGCCCGCGCTGCAGAAGATCGTCGACGCGCCGCGGCCGCCGCGGCTCGTGGCCAGCCCGGGCCGCGACCTGGCCGCGCTGTTGCGCCCGCAGGCGCTGCCCGGGATCGCCTTCGTCGCCCAGCCCGAGCTGCGGCTGGCGGGGGTCCGCATCAACCCGCGCACCTACGCGCAGAGCCGCTTCAACTACGTCGACGACCTGTGGCTGATCGGCACCTCCGACGGCCGCGAGTTGCGGCTGTCCGGGCTGCCCCAGCCGCTCGACCTCGCGGACCTGCGCTGGTCGCCCGACCAGCGCCACATCGCCCTTTCGCGGCTCGACGCCGCCTCGGGCCAGTTGCAGTTGTGGATCGTCGACGTGGCGACCCGCGCCGCGCGCCGGCTGGAGCTGCCGCCGCTCAACGCGGTGTTCGGCACCGGCTTCGAGTGGCTGCCCGGGCCGGGCGACGGCGCGCGGTTGCTGGTCCGGCTGCGGCCGGCGGGGCAGGGTGCTCCGCCGGCGTCCGACGGCATCCCCACCGGCCCCAACAGCCAGCAGACCGAGGTCGACGCGGGCCAGCGCCAGATCCGCACCTTCCAGGACCTGCTGCGCAACGAGCAGGACGCGCGCACGTTCGAGCACTTCGCGCAGGTGCAACTGGCGATGGTCGACCTCGCCGGGGCGGTGACGCCGCTCGGCGCGCCGGCGATGTACCTGCGGGCGACGCCCAGCCCCGATGGCCGGCTGATCCTGACCGACCAGATCCTGCGGCCGTTCTCGTACCTCTCGCCCGCGTCCTGGTTCCCGCGCCGGGTCGAGGTGATCGACCTGCGCGGCGAGCGCGTCCACACGGTCGCCGAGCTGCCGCTGGTCGAGGGGCTGCCGAACGGCAACGACGCGGTCCGCGCCGGCGTGCGCAATGTCGAGTGGCGGGCCGACGCGCCGGCGACGCTCGCCTGGGTCGAAGCCCAGGATGGCGGCGACCCCGCGGTCAAGGCCGAGGTCCGCGACCAGGTGTCGATGCTGGCGGCGCCCTTCACCGGCGCGCCGCAGGTGCTGGCGCGGCTGTCGCGGCGGGTCGACGGCATCCACTGGGGCCGCGGCGATGTCGCGCTCGTCACCGAGTCGTGGTGGAAGGACCGCAGCTACGTGCGCTGGCGGGTCGCCCCCGACGCCCCGGCGCGCGCACCCGAGAAGCTGCACGCGGGCTCGACCGAGGACCGCTACGCCGACCCCGGCGAGCCGGTGCAGGCGCCCGACGCCGCTGGCAACCCGCGCCTGCTGTTCAGCCCGGACGGGCGCTCCGTGTACTTCACGGGCGCCGGCGCGTCGGCCGAGGGCGATCGCCCGTTCCTCGATCGCCTGGAACTGGCGACGAAGAAGACGGAGCGGCTGTTCCGCTCCGAGGCGCCGTGGTACGAGCGGCCGGTGCTGGTGCTCGACCCGGCCGCGCGGCGGATCGTCACCAGCCGCGAGTCGCCGGCCGAGCCGGCCAACTTCCAGTTGCGGGTGGCGGACAAGCGCGGCCGCTTCGGACCGCCCCTGACGCTGACCCGCTTCCCGCACCCGACGCCCGAGCTCGAGGGCATCCGCAAGGAGCAGATCCGCTACAAGCGCGCCGACGGCGTCGAGTTGACGGCGACCCTGTACCTGCCGGCGGGCTACGACGTGGCCCGCGACGGGCGGCTGCCGTTCCTGCTGTGGGCGTACCCGCAGGAGTTCAAGTCCGCGGCGGCCGCCAGCCAGGTCACCGACTCGCCCTACCGCTTCAACGCGGTCAGCTACTGGGGCCCGCTGCCGTTCCTGGCGCAAGGCTACGGCGTGCTCGACGACCCGGCGATGCCGATCGTCGGCGAGGGCGACACCGAGCCCAACGACACCTACGTGCAACAGCTGACCGCCTCCGCCCAGGCCGCGATCGACGAGATCGTGCGCCGCGGCGTCGCCGACCGCGAGCGGATCGCCGTCGGCGGCCACAGCTACGGCGCGTTCATGACCGCCAACCTGCTGGCCCACACCCGGCTGTTCAAGGCGGGCATCGCCAGGAGCGGCGCCTACAACCGCACGCTGACGCCGTTCGGCTTCCAGTCGGAGGAGCGCAACTACTGGCAGGCGGCCGACACCTACGACACGATGTCGCCGTTCCACCACGCCGACCGGATCCAGGACGCGCTGCTGATGATCCACGGCGAGCAGGACAACAACTCCGGCACCTTCCCGATCCAGAGCGAGCGGATGTTCGCGGCGCTCAAGGGGCTGGGTGGCAAGGCGCGGCTGGTGATGCTGCCGAACGAGAGTCACGGCTACCGCGCGCGGGAGTCGATCCTGCACATGCTGGCGGAGACTCACGACTGGCTGGAGAAGTACGTGAAGGGCGCGCCGGCACGGTAGCGGCGTCAGGCCTTCGTCCTCCGACCGCCCGGGCGCTCGTCGCGGCCCGGGCGGGAGTCTCCTGCTAGCGCTCGCGCTCCTGCGGCAGCGGCTCCAGGCCGGCCGGCACGGGGCGCAGGGCGCGGGCGGCGGCGCGCAGCGCGTGCTGGAGCACGATCGCGATGCCGATGAAGGGCAGGAACATCACGAACAGCGCGCCCATGATCGGGGCCAGGCCGAGCAGCAGCAGCGCCGGCACCCGGTAGTAGTTGTCGCCGGCGTGGCCCGGCAGCGTCTCGCCATCCTCGGCGATGGTCACGATCTGCCACTGCGCCGTCCGCCAGTAGAAGCCCGCCTTCACCGTGTCGCCCGCGTACTGCTTCGCCATCTCGTCCTCCGCTGTCCCGCTCGTGAGCAGGTCGTCGACTAGCGCCGCTGTTCCTGGTGGACCGGCTCGGCCGGGGTCGTCTTGTGGAGCGCGCGGCCGGCGGCGCGCAGCGCGTGCTGGAGCACGATCGCGATGCCGATGAAGGGCAGGAACATCACGAACAGCGCGCCCATGATCGGGGCCAGGCCGAGCATCACCAGCGCCGGGATGCGGTGGAAGCCTTCGCCCGGGTTGCCGGGGAGGGTCTCGCCGTCTTCCGCCACCGTCAGGATCTGCCACTGCGCCATCCGCCAGTAGAACCCCGCCTTGACCGTGTCGCCTGCGTTCTTGCGTGCCATCTTCGTTCTCCTTGTTGCCTGTAATGTGCGCCGCCACGGCCTTGCGCACATCGGGCGAACACCCGAGGGAGTCGGAGACAAAGTCCGGTGGAGCACGGGTTCCGGCACCGGGCAGAGCCCGGCGCCGGTCCCATTTGGGGCTAGTGCGCTCCGAGGGCCAGGGCCAGGAACTTCACGGACGGACTGGCGGAGCCGCGGCCCTTCTCGAGCAGGGCCGTGGTGCGTGCCTCTGCGGGGAAACGCGCGGAGGCGGTGCGCAACGCGTGGCCGTGCACCTCGGGGCTGCGCGACTGGCCCTCGATCACGCCGAAGTCCGTCGCCAGCACCTGGGCCAGGCCGTCGAGCGCCGCCGGGTCCTTCATCCGGGCCAGGCCGTAGGCGGCGGTCAGCCGCACGGGAGCGGATCCGTCGGCGAGCAGCGAGAGCAGGATCGGCACGCCGTCGGCGTGGTCGATCCTGCCCAGCGCGTCAGCCACCGCGATCCGCGCCGACTCCGGGTCCTTGTAGGTGCCGCCTGCGAGCTGCAGCACCTTCTTGCCGAGGCCGACGTCCTTGCACATCGCCGCCAGCACCGGGATCCCGGAGTAGTCCTCGTGCCCGGCGAGGGCGATGGCCGCCAGCACCCGCGTGCGCGGCCACTCGGGGTTGGCGAGCGCGGCCTGGACCAGGTCGACGCGGCTCGCGTCGCCCAGGTTGAGCAGGCCGATCGCCATGTAGGCCGTGAGCCACTCGTCGCTCTTGTGGCCCGCGATGCCGGCGGCGAGCACGCCGCGGGCGGGCTCGCCGCCTTCGAGGATCACGGCCTCTACGACATCCGCCGACGGGTCGACCGCGTCCTTGTCGCTGAAGAAACCCTTCTTCTTCGGCTTGCCGAGGTACTCGCGGGCCCAGTCGAAGCCCGCGGCCTGGCCCGCCTGGATCAGCGAGATGCCCGCATAGGCCTTGTCGGCGTCGTCCTTGCCGAAGCCGCCCTTCAGGTCCTTCTGCAGTTGCGCGATCGCCGCGGCGTCCTGGTAGCCGACCGCGAGGCCGCGCAACGCCGCCCGCTTCACCTCTTCGCCGCGG
>JAMPXO010000253.1 GCA_023701125.1 Vicinamibacteria bacterium
CCGTCGCCCGAGGCCAGGGTCTGTACCGACACCGCACCGGAGTCCCAGTTGCTGGTCGTCGCGCTCTTGGTCAGGCTGGCTCCGCTCGCCGTCGCCGCCACGACGTTGGTCCAGACCGCCGCCGCGCCGACGCTCACCGTCGCCGTGTCCGAGTCGCCGGAGCCGAAGCCGTTGGTCACCCGGACCCAGTAGCTCGCGGTCGTGGTCAGCGCCGGCGTCGTGTACGAGCTCCCGTTCGCGCCCGAGATCGGGCTCCCGGTGTTGCCCGATGCGCCCTGGTACCACTGGTAGGTGAAGGGCGTCGACCCCGTCGCGGTGACGCTCAACGTGGCGGTCGCCCCCGGCAGCACGATCTGGCTCGCGGGCTGCGACGTCAGGGTCGGCACTCCCCCGGTCACCGTCACCGTCGCCGTGTTCGAGTTCGCCGCGCCGTAGCCGTTCGACACCCGCACCCAGTAGCTGGTGGTGGTCGTCAGCGCCGGCGTCGTGTAGGTGCTCCCCGTCGCGCCGGAGATCGGCGTCGCCGTGCTCGGCGACGTCCCCTGGTACCACTGGTAGGCGAGGCCGCTGCCGGTCGCCGTCACGGTCAACTGCGCCGTGTTGCCCGCGGTGATCGTGGTGCTGGCGGGATGGCTCGTGATCTCCGGCACCATGCACGCCGCGTAGCGGTAGGACGCGATCCAGGTCCGCCAGTTGAAGGTGCCGTTCGAAGGGATGTACTGCGACGTGAAGTAGAAGGTGCAGTCGTCCGTCGGGTCCAGGCTGACGGACGAGTAGTCGCCCCAGCGGCTCAGGGGGCTCCGGTCGTCGGTCTGGACCCCGGTCCCGGCCAGCACCTGGACCTCGTCGCGCATCTGGCTCGCCGCGTCGCCGACCAGCCGCCCGGTCACGAACAACGACGGCTTGCGCGCCGCCGAGCCCGCCGAGACGCTGTAGCCCATCAGCATGTTCCCCAGCCGGTCCATCGCGACGCTGCCCATCCAGCGGTGGGAGTCGTCCGGCGCGAACGTGCTGGCCTGCTGGACCGTGGGCGACGCGGACGCGGGGCTGCGGAGCTCGTACCAGCGGACCCCGGTGCGGCCGCCGGTCGTCACCGAGTGGTTCACGACCAGCGACTCGTGGGTCCCGAAGTTGCGGTAGGCGAGGCGGTACATCAGCCGGTCGCCGAGCGAGTCGAGCAACTGGGCGGTCCCCGGCTGCGGAATCGCCTCCGAGGCCGGCTCCGCGTACGCCGGGACGGCGATCGACTTCGCCGCGCTCACCGTGCTGTTGGCTGGCTGGTTCCAGTCCACGAGGAACTCGCGGAGCCGCAGCGCGGAGCCACTGCTGCCCAGCGTCAGCAGGTAGTTGGGCGTCCCGGTCGGCGGCAACCGGGTGCCGTCCAGGTCGGACGGCAGGTAGCCGAACTCCGTCGTCCCGAGGTTGACGCAGACCTGTGTTGCCGCCGTGCCCGCGATCATCGCCGCTCGGTCGAACACGCAGACCTTCTGCCCCGCGTAGGCGAAAGTGCCGGCCGCGAACATGTTGTACGTGACGTAGTAGCCGTCCGGCCAGACGCCGAGCTTCGGGTAGTCGTTCAGCGCGTCGTAGGCGTAGGAGTAGAGGTTGTAGGCGCCGGTGGGGTCGGCGGTCCGCGACACCGCCACGCACTGGTAGAACGTCGTGGCCGAGTTCACGAAGGCGAACTGGCTGAGCAGCCAGCGCCCGGCCAGCCGGTCGTAGAGCACGATCGGGTCACCGGAGTTCTCCGTCGCGCAGACGCCGCCCAGCGCCGAGAAGAGCTGGTTGCCGCTGATCGGTCCGGCGACCAGCGCCCCCGAGTTCTTGTCGTACATCGCGTAATGGACGTTGACCCACTGGACGAAGTGGTTGGGGCCCACGGCCCCGACCGTGTCGGGCGGGGCGTTGCCGACGAAGTGGCCTGCAATACCGTTGCCGATGCCGGCGAAGCTCGGGCCCGCGATCACCGCGGAGGCCGCCAGCGGCTCGAGCGAGCCGCCCGCGGCCTGCTGCGCGGGGTCGACGAACCCCGCGCGCCGCGGGGGCGGCTGCAGCGCCGGCACGCGGAACGGCTCGTGGATCGACCGGTTGTCCGCGTACGGCTGCCACCCGGGCTGGAACTCCCGAATCGGCCGCGTCACGGCCATGTTGTCGGGCTGGCTGACCTCGACCGTCTCCTGGGCGGCGGCCGCCGCCGCCAGGCACACGCCGACCACGCTGGCCGCCGCTACTCGTCGTCCGAACATCGAGCCCCCTGATGCGGACCGGCGCGGCCGCGAAAAGTCGCGCCGCGCCGGCATGGTCAGAGAAGGACGAACGGCGGGCGCGGCTATTCGCGGCCTGGCACCACCTTCGGCAGGGTCGGGTTCTCGCAGTCGACGATCTCCCGCGGCGACGGCAGGAGGGCGTCGCCGTCGATCAGCCCGGCGAAGAGGATGTTGGCCCAGTCGTCGTGGTCGGTCAGGGTCGTCGTCACCGCCGCGCAGCCGAAGTTGTCCACCCCGGTCGA
>JAMPXO010000254.1 GCA_023701125.1 Vicinamibacteria bacterium
ACCGCGACGATGCTCACCGGCGACGAGTACGTGGGCCCGATCCTGAAGCTGTGCCAGGACAAGCGCGGCATCCAGAAGGGCATCCACTACATCACGCCGACGCGGGTGATGATCGAGTACGAGCTGCCGCTGAACGAGATCCTGCTCGACTTCTTCGACAAGCTGAAGTCGGCCTCGCGCGGCTACGCCTCGCTCGACTACCAGTTCACCGGCCACTGGACCTCGCCGCTCGTCAAGCTCGACATCCTGGTCAACGGCGATCCGATCGACGCGCTGTCGCTGATCGTGCACAAGGACTCGTCCTACGAGCGCGGCAAGTCGCTGGTCGAGAAGATGCGCAAGCTGATCCCGCGCCAGATGTTCGAGGTCGCGATCCAGGCCGCGATCGGCAGCCGGGTGATCGCCCGCGAGAGCGTCAAGGCGCTGCGCAAGAACGTGATCGCCAAGTGCTACGGCGGCGACATCAGCCGCAAGCGCAAGCTGCTGGAGAAGCAGAAGGAAGGCAAGAAGCGGATGAAGCGGGTCGGCACCGTCGACATCCCGCAAGAAGCCTTCCTGGCGGTCCTCCGCGTCGACGACTAGCTGTCGGCGGTCGCTGCGGGCTCGATCGGGCCTGCCAGGATCTCGCGCACGCGTGCCAGCAACGGGCCGAGATCCTCTTGGAGCACATCCCACAAGATCTTCTGGTCGACGCCGAAGTACTGGTGGACGATCACGTTTCGCGCGGCGTACACGTCGTCCCACGGCACGTCCGGGTGGGTCGACTTCAGCTCCGCCGAGAGCTTCCGGACCGCCTCCCCCACGATCTGGAGGTTTCGTTCGACGGCGCGCTGGGTCTTGCTGTCGGCCTCGTACTCTTCCTGGCTCATGCCGGCCGTGTGGGCCTGGATCTCCTCGATCGCGTGGGCGACGTGGGCCAGATACTCGCGGTCCGTCATCAGAGCGGTCGGGCCTCGCGGAAGATGCCCTCGTGAAGCACCTTGTCGAGTCCGTCGGCGGTCACCAGGTCGACGCGAACCCCGAGCAGCGCCTGCGCCTCCCTCGAGAAGCGCACCAGCCGCATCGCCACGCCACGGCCGTAGTCGACGTCGACGAGCAGATCCAGGTCGCTATCGGGGCCGGCTTGACCGCGAGCACGGGATCCGAACACGCGGAGATTGCGAACGCCGAACTTCGAGGCGAGCTCGCGCAGGGCGCTGACATTGTCCGGAGCCAGGACGGACCCCCCGTCGTCCATGGCCTCATTCTCCCACGGGACCCCGACCTCGTCTGGGGCCCCTCTGTCCTGGGCCGACTCGCGAGCCAGTCAGTACCGGCCCATCTTCGCCGCGGCCTTGTCCAGGGCCGGCTCGATCGTGAAGTCGATGCTGCCCGTCCACGCCTCCGCCTCGGGCGCGAAGCGCCAGGCGCGCACGGCGCGATCGACGTTCCGCACGAAGATGGGGTCCGGCTTCGTCCTGCCGGGCACGGCCGAACCGAGCGTGACGCGAGTGACGCGCCCTTCCGGCGACACCTCGATCGCGGCCGTCACGGTGAAGGCGTCCGCCAGGAGCCTGATCACGGAGGGCGGCATCTCCGGCAGCGGCCGGGCGAGCGGCTCGCGAGTGCGCGCGTCCACCTTCAGGGTCGTCACCTCTTGCTGCAGCCGCCAGGCCAGCTCGATCGGTCGCGACACGAGCCACGCCGCCACGAACACCGCGAAGGCGATCGCCGCGTAACGGACCGCGCTGACGCCGGCGTAGGCCTGGGTCGAGGTGTCCGGCCCGGGGACGAGCTGGAACCTCTCGAGGCCGTGACCCTCGGCCGCGCCCGCGGCGATGCCCGCGGGCAGCGGCTCCTGGCGCAGCAGCGTCGCGATCTCCTCCGCGTGGGCTTCGCTCCGCGCGTTGAAGCGCGCGGTGCGGCGCGCCCTGCCGTGGGTGACGTCGAACTCGACGGAGGCGCCGGTGCGACGGACTCCCCCCACGTCGCCGAGCGGGAACGAGAAGCGGGCATTCTCGTCGAGGTTCTGGGTCATCATCCGGCGCAGACGTCCCGCGGTGGTCGTGCGCAGGCTGTACGGGAGCCACTCGCTGTAGCGTCGGCGAGGCGGCACGCCGCCCCGCACGGTGACCGTGCCGGCGCCGACGTCCACGACGAGCTGGCCCGCGCCTCGCAGGCCGAGGCCGTCACCCTGCGGCATCTCCAGCAGCGTCGAGCCGCACGTGCCGCAGGCTATGCGCCGCATCAGCGATCGGTCAACCCGGGGACGGGCCGCGTGCTACGCTGCCCGAAAGCGCAAGCGGGGGCGAGGAGTTCGTTCAATGACCCGGATGCTGGCTGTGGCTGCCGTGGCGGCCCTCGGCGCGCTTTCCTCCGAAGCCCAGGCGCTGCGAAGCGAACTGGACCTGAAGGCCCCGGACGGCACGACGCTGAAGGCGACGTATTTCGCCGCGGAGCGGCCCGGGCCGGGCGTGGTCCTGCTGCACATGTGCAACAGCCAGCGCAGGGCGTGGGACGGCC
>JAMPXO010000022.1 GCA_023701125.1 Vicinamibacteria bacterium
CTGTCGGTCGCCGCCGTCACCGGCGCCCCGGTCAAGTTCGCCGGCGTCGGCGAGCGGGTCGACGAGTTCGAGGCCTTCGACCCGTCGCGCATGGTCTCGCGCATCCTCGGCCTCGGCGACGTGATCGCGCTGATCGAGCGCGCCGAGCAGGCGGTCGACCTCGAGCAGGCCGCGCAGTTCGCCGACAAGCTGCGCAAGAACGACTTCACGCTCGAGGACTTCCGCGACCAGCTCGTGCAGCTCAAGAAGATGGGCCCGCTGGACCAGATCCTGTCGATGCTGCCCGGCATGGGCCAGGTCAAGGGCCTCGACACGGCACAGGGCGAGCGCGAGATGAAGCGCACGATCGCCATCGTCGACTCGATGACGCCGGGCGAGCGCCGTGACCCGTCCGTGCTCAACGGCAGCCGCCGCAAGCGCATCGCGCGCGGCAGCGGCACGGGCGTCGAAGACGTCAACCGCCTGCTCAAGCAGTTCGTGCAGGCCCGCAAGATGATGAAGTCCCTGGGCGGTCCCGGCGGCAAGGCGATGAAGCGCCTCGCCGGACGCCTCCCGCAGTTCCGCTAGAAAGTCGAAGGAAGAACAATGCTCTCGATCCGCCTCCGCCGCATGGGCTCGGCCAAGCGCCCCTTCTACCGCGTCGTCGTCGCCGACTCCCGCAACTGGCGTGATGGCCGCTTCCTGGAAGTGCTCGGCCACTACGACCCGCGCAAGAACCCCGCGGCCGTCAGCATCGACGCCGAGCGCGCCAACTACTGGATGACCAAGGGCGCCAAGGCGTCCGACACGGTGCGCAGCCTGCTCAAGAAGCAGCCGGCGGCGGCACCGGCCGCGGCGCCCGCCCCGGCGGCCCAGTAGCAACGGTCACGGGAGAAGCGCTCGTGCGGCAACTGGTGACGGAGATCGTGCGCGGGCTGGTGTCGGAGCCCGGGCGGGTCTCCGTCGACGAGAGCCGCGACCGCGACGTCGTGTATCTCGAGGTGTCGGTGGCGGCGAGCGACCGCGGTCGCGTGATCGGCCGCCACGGGGCGACCGCGGACGCGCTGCGCACCCTGCTCGACGCCGTCGGCCACGAGAAGGGCGTCGCCGTCGAGCTGGAGATCCTCGACTGATGACCTCGCGCGAGTGGGCGGGGCTGGTGGCGATCGGCCGCATCGTCAAGCCGCAGGGGCGGCATGGCGAGGTCGCGGTCGAGTTGCTGTCGGACCGACCCGACCGCTTCCCGAAACTGTCGCGGGCGTTCCTGCCCGCGCCGGCCGGGCGCGCGCGCGAGGTGGCCGTCGAGCGCTCGTGGCCCCACAAGGGCCGCTTCGTGGTCAAGCTCGCCGGCGTCGACTCGATCGACGCCGCCGAGACGCTGCGCGGCCAGGAGCTGCGCATCGGCGAGGAGGAGCTGGCGCCGTTGCCGGCCGACACCTACTACCACCACCAGTTGATCGGCCTGCGCGCGGTCGACGCCCGCCGCGGCGAGGTCGGTACCGTTCAATCGCTGATGGAGACCGGGGCCGGCGCGGTGGTGCTGGTGCTGCACGGGAGCGCGGGCGAGACGCTGGTCCCGCTGGCCGCCAGCTTCGTCGCCGAGGTCGACCTGGCCGCCGGCGTGCTGAAGCTGACCCTGCCCGACGAAGTCGAGGCCGGGCCGCAGGCGGCGCGATGCTGAAGATCGACGTCGTCAGCATCTTCCCGCGCATGCTCGAGGGCCCGACCGGCGACAGCATCGTGCGGCGGGCGGTCGACAAGGGCCTGGTGGAGATCGTGCTCCACGACCTGCGCGAGCACTCGGACGACAAGCACCGCAGCGTGGACGACGCCCCGTTCGGCGGCGGCCCGGGCATGGTGATGAAGGCCGAGCCCTTCGCGCGCGCCGTCGAGAGCCTGCTGCCCGGCGGCCCGGGTCCGCGCGACGCGGTGGTGCTGCTCTCGCCGCGCGGCCGCCGCTTCGACCAGCAGACCGCGCGGCGCTTCGCGTCGCTCGAGCGGCTGGTGCTGCTGTGCGGCCGCTACGAGGGCATCGACGAGCGCGTCGCGCAGCACGTGGCGACCGAGGAGCTGAGCCTCGGCGACTTCGTGCTGACCGGCGGGGAAGTGGCCGCGGCCGCAGTGATCGAGGCGGCCGTGCGGCTGTTGCCGGGGGCCCTGGGCGACGAAGGCTCGGCGGCCGCGGACTCGTTCGGCGACGGGCTGCTCGACCACCCGCACTACACGCGGCCGGCGGTGTGGCGCGGCCACGCGATCCCCGAGGCGTTGCTGTCGGGGCATCATGGCGAGATCGCGCGCTGGCGGCGGGAGCAGGCGCTGCGGGCGACGGCGGAGCGCCGGCCGGACCTGCTGGCGACGGCGCCACTCGAAGCATCGGACCGGGCGCTGCTGGCGCACGGACAGGACAGATTGGCGGGGGCGCACTCGTAGGCGAGAGCGCGCGGCGCCCGCTTTCGCGAAGCGGTGCGTCCCCGGACGGAACGAAGCGAACTTTCGAGGAAGAGAGACGAAGAGACCATGAACCGCTTGGACCACATCGAAGCCGGGGAGCTCAAGAAGGGCCTGCCCCAGATCCTCCCGGGTGACACCGTCAAGGTGCACGTCAAGGTCAAGGAGACCACGATCAAGGAGGAGAAGGGCCGCAAGGCCAAGGAGACCGAGCGCGAGCGCGTGCAGGTCTTCGAGGGGATCGTGATCGGCCTGCGCGGCTCCGGCACGCGGGCGACCATGACCGTGCGCAAGGTCTCCTACAGCCAGGGCGTCGAGCGCATCTTCCCGCTGCACGCGACCACGATCGAGAAGATCGAGGTCGTCAAGCGCGCCCACGTGCGGCGCGCCAAGCTCTACTACCTGCGCGAGCTGAAGGGCAAGGCCAGCCGCATGAAGGAGAAGCGCCTCACCCCGCAGGCCTAGTCCCATCCGCAAGCCCATCCTCTACAAGGGCGAGACCCTCGCCTGCGATCGCGCCTTCGAGGACGCCGCGCAGGCGGAGGGCTTCGTCGCCGTGGCCGGCCTCGACGAGGTCGGCCGCGGCGCCCTCTGCGGCCCCGTGTTCGCCGCGGCCGTGGTGCTCGGGGAGGGTTTCCCGACCGCGGGGCTCGACGACTCGAAGCGGTTGACCGCGCTGCAGCGCGAGCGCCTGGCGGAGCGGGTTCGAGAGCGCGCCCGTGGTTTCGCACTCGGCCGGGCCGAGGCCGCCGAGATCGACCGTTTCGACATCCTGCGCGCCACCCACCTGGCGCTGCGGCGGGCGGTGGCTGCGCTGCCGTTCAAGCCCGACCTGCTGCTCGTCGACGGCCTGCCCGTCAGCGGCCTGCCCGCACCGCAGCGGGCGATCGTCAAGGGCGATGCGCGCTCGGTTTCGATCGCCGCCGCCTCGATCCTGGCCAAGGTCGAGCGCGACGCGCTGATGCAGGAACTCGACCGCCGCCACCCCGGTTACGGCCTCGCCGGCAACAAGGGTTACGGCTCGGCAGACCACCTCGACGCGCTGCGTCGGCTGGGTCCCAGCCCCGAGCACCGCCGCAGTTTCGGCGGCGGCCACCAGCTCCAGATGTTCGAGTAGGGCTGGGGGCGGCCGGGGCAGCCTCGCCTTTTGGCTCGGTCTGATGCAGAATTCCGCTCCGGTATCTCAAGCGGAATCGCAGGGGTCCTTTCGTGGCTTCCAAGATCAATCCGGTCAAGGTCAAGCAGGACGCCGACAAGCTGGAGAAGGCCGGTCGCATCGACCAGGCGATCGACCTCTACAAGCAGCTCGTCGACGACAACCCGCGCGACTGGAACACGATCAACAAGATCGGGGACCTCTACGCCCGCCTGCAGAAGAACCGGGAGGCCTCCGAGCAGTACGCCAAGGTCGCCGACTTCTACGCGAAGGACGGCTTCCTGCTGAAGGCGATCGCGATCTGGAAGAAGATCGACAAGCTCGACGCCACCGCCCTCGAGCCCAAGGTCAACCTCGGCGAGTTGTACGCCAAGCAGGGCCTCATGATGGAGGCCAAGGGCCAGTACCAGGTCGTCGTCGACGAGTACGTCAAGCGCGGTCGCTCCCGCGACGCCGCCGACGTGCTGCGGAAGATGGTCGAGATCGACCCTTCCGACCTCAAGACCCGGTCCAAGCTGGCCGACCTGTACACGCGCGAGGGCAGCACCGCCAAGGCCGTCGAGGAGTACGTCGCGATCGCCGACGAACTCAACAAGAAGGGCCACCTGGCGGAGGGGCTGCAGGTCCTCGAGAAGGGGCTCAAGCTCGACCCCAAGAGCCAGCGCCTGCGCGAGGAGCTGGCGCGCATCCACCTCGTCCAGAAGAACTACGACAAGGCCGCCCACTTCCTCGAAGAGGCCGCCCGCTCCGCCCCGCAGGACGCCTCGATCCTGTCCCGCCTCGGCGAGGCCTACCTCGGCGCCCGCAAGATCGAGGAGGCCGAGGCGATCTTCAGGCGGCTGCTCGAGCTGAACCCGAAGGACAACGACGCCCGCCTGCAGATGGGCCGCGTCCACGTCATGCAGGGCCATCTCGACAAGGCCTTCGACGAGCTGGGCCCGGTCATCGACGGGCTGGTCGAGAAGCGCGAGCACGACCGCGCCGCCTCGATCCTGCAGCAACTGGTCCAGAAGAACCCGGGCCACATCAAGAGCCTGGTCAAGCTGGTGGAGGTCCACCGCCAGGCCAAGAACGACCGCGCCGTGGCCCAGGCCTACTCGCAGCTCGCCGAGGCCTACATCCAGAAGGGCGAACTCGAGCAGGCCACGTCCGTGCTCGAGATCCTCGTCGGCATGGAGCCGCAGAGCCAGCAGTACCAGTCGAAGCTGCAGTTCGTGAAGGACAAGCAGGCGCGCACGGCGCCCTCGTCCGCGCCGCCACCGCCGGCGCCCGCCGCCCGCGCCGCGACGCCCGTGGCCTCCGCGGCGCCGATGGTGGAGGAGTTCGACGTCTCGCTCGACGAGCACACGGCGCCGGTGTCGGCTCCGCGCGCGGGCGGCTCGATCCAGCCCTCCGGCCCGCTCGGCCCCGAGGATCGCGAGTTCGTCGAGGAGCACCTGGCCGAGGGCCGGGTGTTCCGCAAGTACGGCCTGATCGACAAGGCGGTCGAGCAGTTCGAGTCGGTCGTCGCCCGCTTCCCCGACAACGCGGACGCACGCAAGGAGCTGCGCGACGTCTACGAGGAGAAGGGCCAGGCCCAGCAGGCCGGCGAACAGGCGCTGGCACTGATCGAGATCGCGAAGCTGTCGGGCGACGCGGCGCTCGCCGAAGAGAACCTCGAGTACCTGAAGAACGTGGCGCCGGACCTCGTGCCCGTCGAGGCGCCTCCGGCGCCGATGGAAGAGGAGGTCGTCGGCGACCTCGGCACCGGGGAGGAGGAGCTGGCCCTCGGCGTCGCCGTCGAGGAGGATCTGCCGCTCTCGCTCGACGAGGAGCCGGTGGCGCCCGCTCCCGCGCCGAAGCCCGCCCCGGCGCCGCCGGAAGAAGAGGTGGAGATCCCGTTCGACGCCGGCGAAGGCCTCGACCTCGGCGCGTCGGCGGAGCCGACGTTCGGTGAGGAGCTGCCCACCTTCGCCGCCCCGGAGCCCGAGCCCGCGACGCTGGACGAGGAACTGCCCGCGCTGGGCGAAGAGCTGCCGGCGATCGGCGAAGAACTGCCCGCGCTGGGCGAGGAGCTCCCGGCGTTCGGGGAGGAACTGCCCGCGCTCGGCGAGGAACTGCCCGCCCTCGGCGAAGAGCTGCCCGCGTTGGGCGAAGAACTCCCGGCGTTCGGCGAAGAACTGCCCGCGGTGGGCGAAGAGCCGCCCGCGGCGGACGCCGGTCTCGACCTCGGCGCTTTCGCGGCCCCGCCCGAGGAGCCCGGCCTCGACCTCGGCGAGCTGGCGGCGCCCGCTGCCCCCGCGGTGCCCGCGGTGCCCGAGGCGCTGGCGCGCCGCATCTCGGAAGCCGAAGAGTTCCTGTCGCTCGGCTTCGTCGACGACGCGCGCGAGGCGCTGCGCCAGGCCTCGGGGCGCTTCCCGGATCACCCCGCGTTGCTGGCCTGCATCGCCCAGCTCGGCATCGACCTGCAGGCCCCGGTCGCGGCTCCGCCGGCCTTCGAGGATCTCGCGCCGCCCGAACCCGAGGACGCGTTCGCGGGTCTCGGCCTGGCCGAACCCGAGCCGCCCGCGCCCGAGCCGCCGCCCGCCGACGAGGGCATGATCGACCTCGGGGCCGAGCTGTCCGGCCTGTTCGGTGCGCAGTCCGCCGTCGAGCCCGAGCCGCCACCGGCTGCCGACTCCGGCACCGATCTCGGCGACGCGGGGCTGTCGGAGATCTTCCGCGAGTTCAGGAAGGGCGTCGACAAGCAACTCGGCAAGGAGGACTACGACACTCGCTACAACCTCGGCATCGCCTACAAGGAGATGGGCCTCATCGACGAGGCGATCGCCGAGTTCCAGCTCGCGGCCAAGGACGAGACGCGGCTGCTCGAGTGCTCCAGCATGCTCGGCATCTGTTTCCTCGAGAAGGGCATGCCGAAGCTGGCGGTGAAGTGGTTCGACAAGGGCCTCGCGGTGCCCGGGCGCTCGCCCGAGGAGTACCAGGGGTTGCGTTACGACCTGGCGACGGCGTACGAGGCCGACGGCGACAACGCCCGCGCGCTCGCTCTCTTCACCGAGCTGTTCGGCCAGGACGCGACGTTCCGCGACGTGGCCGCGAAGGTGAGGGAGCTCGGCGGCTAGGGGCGAAAGAGCCCTTGGCGCACGTGCTTTCCGTCTCCAGCTCCGTGCTGGTGGGGCTGATCCTGACCGTGGCGCCGTGGACCGCGTTGTGGGAGGCACACCAGCTCTTCGCCCCCCACACGGTCCTGCGCGCGCTGCTGATGAACCCGTTCCTGCGCGGGGCCGTCAGCGGCCTCGGCCTGGTCAACCTCGTGCTCGCCGCCGCCGAGGTCCACGACCTGCTGCGAAGGGATTGAGCGCGACCGCCGAAACGCTGCTCGATCGCGCCCGGCGCCTCGCTCCCGGAGTCGCCACGGCGCGGACCTTCTTCGACGAAGCGACCGACCTGGTCGCGCTGGCGACGGTGTTGCGCCACCCGCTGCCCGCGCCGTTGCTCGAGACCGCCGCGCAGCACGCGTGCGCGCGCGACGCCCGGGTGGCCGGCGCCCTGGTCCGCAATCCGCGCACGCCGCGCGCGGCGGCGCTGCGGCTGATGCCCGTCTTGCGTTACCTCGACCTCGCCCACGCCGCCGGCGACGTGCGGCTGGCCGCGGCCGTGCGCCAGCGCGCCGACGGGGCGCTGCTCGAGCGACTGCGCCAGCTGGCCGCGGGAGAGCTGCTGGCGATCGCGCGGCTCGCCACCGGCCGCGTCCTCGAGTCGCTGCTCGCCCACGCGGACGTGCGTATCGTCGACGCCGCGCTGGAGAGCCGGCACCTGCACGCGTCCCGTCTGGCCGTGCTGCTGACGGCACCGGAGGCCAGCCCGCGCCTGGCCGAGCGAGCCGCGGAGTGCTGGCGGTTCCGCGAGGACTACACGATAAGGCGCGCCCTGGCGCTGGCGCCGCGCTGTCCGCTGCCGGTGGCGCTGGCCCAGCTCTCGCGGCTGACCCGGCTCGACCTGCGCGAGGTCGCCGCCCATCCCGGCCTGCACCGGCTGGTGCGGGTCGCCGCGGGCCGGCTGGCGACCGGCAGTTGACACCCCCTCGAGCTTCCCTCTAGCATCTTTCGATTTCAGTTTCACTCTGTCTGGCTTTTCGGGACTTACGGTAACGAGGACGAGAGGGCGCGGTGGGTTCCTTCGGCGAGAACCTCCGGCGTGAGCGCGAACTGCGTGGGATTTCCCTGCGCGACGTCGCGGACGCCACCAAGATCTCCATTCGTTTCCTCGACGCGCTGGAGCAGGGGCGGCTCGACGTGCTGCCCGGCGGACTCTTCCCGCGAGCGTTCGTCCGCCAGTACGCCAAGTTCCTCGGGCTGGACCCGGACCGCGCGGTGGCCGACTTCCTCTACTCGTCAGGCCTGCAGGACCCGCGTCCTGCGCCGGCCGCGCCGAGCCGCTCCGAGCAGGGGGTGCCGTGGCGCGCGCTGGCCGCGGGCGGACTGGCCCTCGTCACCGTCGTCGCCTGGCTCGCCAGCCCCGGCACCGACCGGCGCTCGACCGGCCCGGAGGTGACCGTCACCGACGTGGCCCCCGCGCCGCCGCCGACCACGCTGCCGCCCGCGCCCGCCTACACGCCCGCGCCCGCGCCCGAGGGCCTCGTGCTGCAGGTTTCCGCCGCGGCCGACTGCTGGGTGGAGGTTCGGGCGGACGGTGACATCCGGCTGTCGCGGGAGCTGGCCGCGGGCGAGCGCCAGACGATCGAGGCCCACGACGAGCTGGTGCTCTCGGTGGGCAACGCCGGCGGCCTCTCGTTCAGCGTCAACGACCGACCCGGCCTGCCGCTCGGCAAGAGCGGCGAGGTCAAGAAGGGAATCGTGATCTCCCGCAAGACGCTGCCGGCGCTCGTGCAGGACGCCGCCGCGGCCCGGCCGCCCGGCGCCTGAGCAGGCCGCCCGGCCGCCCGGCTCGCTGATGTCCGAAGCCCGCGTTTCCAACCCCCTCGTCGAGCAGTTCCGCGTCGGCAGCGTGCCGCGCGAGCTGCGGCTGATGGCGGCGCAGGGCGCGCTCCCGCTCAAGTCCGAGGACCTGCTCGACCTCTACCTGCTGCTGATCGGCGATCGCGACGACGCCGTGCGCCAGGCGGCGACGGACAGCCTCGGCAAGTACCCCGCGGCGGACCTGCGGCCGCTGCTCAAGGACCGCTCGACGCCGCCCGCCGTGCTGGGCTGGGCGGTCAAGTTCCGGACCGAGGCGGACCTGCGCGAGTTCGCGCTGCAGAACGTCGCGACTCCCGACGAGGCGATCGAGGAGGTGGCCGCGGAGCTGCCCGAGTCGCTGGCCGAGCTGGTGGTGATCAACCAGGTCCGGCTGCTCCGGCGCACGTCGTTGCTGGAGACCCTGGAGCGCAACCCCAACCTCAATCGCGACCAGAACCGGCGCCTGCGCGAGCTGCGCGAGTCGTTCCGGATCGGCGCGGTCGAGGCGCCGCCGGCGGTCCCGGCGCCGCCGCCCGCCCCCGAGCCGGAGCCCGAACCCGAGCCCGCCGCCGCCGCGCTGGCCGAGATCGAGATCAGCGAAGAAGAGGCGATGAACCTGCTGGACCCGACCGAGCGCACCCAGGAGGGCCCGATCTCGGTCGTCAAGCGCATCTTCAAGATGTCCACCTCGCAGAAGGTGATCACGGCCCTCAAGTCCGGTCGCGAGGAGCGCTCGATCCTGATCCGCGACCCCAACCGCCTGGTGTGCGGCGCGGTGCTCGGCAGCCCCAAGCTGACGGACGCCGAGGTCGAAGGTTTCGCCGCGATGAAGAACGTGTCGGACGAGGTGCTGCGCCGCATCGGCAAGCACCGCGAGTGGACCAAGAAGTACAACGTGGTGGCCAACCTGGTGAAGAACCCGCGCACGCCGATCGGCATCTCGCTGGGTCTCGTCAGCCGCCTCAACCCGCGCGACATCAAGCTGCTGGCCGTCGACAAGAACGTCTCCGAGGCGGTGCGCAAGGCCGCGCAGCGCTTCGTGAAGTCGACCCAGCCCCAGCGCTGACGTGGCCGACTACTACGAGATCCTCGGCATCGCCCGCACGGCCTCTTCGGCCGAGGTCCGCAAGGCCTACGCGGTGATCGCCCGCGAGCGCCATCCCGACCGCTTCACCGACCCGGAGCAGCGCAAGGCCGCTCAGGCCTACTTCACCGACGCCACCTCGGCGTTCAACACCCTCGCCAGCGACACGCAGCGCCGCGAGTACGACCTGTCGCTTTCGCGGCCCAGGCTGGACACTCCCGAGCGGATCGCCGAGGACGCGTTCAAGCGCGGCCAGGCGGCGATGGAGCAGAAGGACTTCCACACCGCGGTCGAGTTGTTCAAGGTTGCCGCCGACCGCCAGCCGGCGAAAGCGCTCCACCATGCCGCCCTGGCCCAGGCCCTGGCCCGCAACCCGCGCTGGGCGCGCGAGGCCGCGACGGCCTGGGAAACCGCGCTGAAGATGTCGCCGAAGAACGCGGCGTGGCACGTGGAGCTGGGTCGGCTGCTGGCGGCGCAGGGCCTGAAGCTGCGCGCCCGCCGCGCGTTCGAGGCGGCGCTGGCCGTGGCCCCCGACGACGCCTCCGCCCGCGAAGAACTGCTCGCCCTCGATCCCGAGCCCCCCGCGCCGGCCCCGGGTGGGCTGTCCGGACTGCTGCGGCGCAAGTGATGCGCCACGACCCCCAACCGCTTGCCCGGCGAGAACTTTTCGGTTCTACTCACCGCGGAGCGGGGTGGCCGTGGGCCACCGCAAACTCGGGAGCCCGATGAACATCTCGTATCAGGCGATCAGCGACGTCGGCCGCAAGCGCAAGGGGAACGAGGACAGCCATCTCGTCAACGAGGAGCAGAAGCTCTTCGTCGTCGCGGACGGCATGGGCGGCCACGCCGCGGGCGAGGTCGCCTCCAAGGTGGCCGTCGACGCGATCAACGAGTTCATCGAGCTGACCGGCAGCGACGACGAGGTCACCTGGCCGTTCGGCTTCGAGGAGGAGATCTCGCTCCACGGCAACCGGCTGAAGACCGCGATCCGCTTCGCCAACCGCAAGGTGCTCGATGCGACTCGCGACAAGGCCGAGTACGAGGGCATGGCCACCACGGTGGCGGCGGTGCTGGTCGACGGCGACACCGCGGTGATCGGCCACGTCGGCGACTCCCGCATCTATCGCCTGCGCGGCGACGACTTCGAGCAGCTCACCTCGGACCACTCGTGGGTCAACGAGCAGCTCCAGAACGGCATCATCTCGGCGGAGCAGGCGCGCTCGCATCCACTGCGCAACGTGGTCACCCGGGCCCTGGGGGGGCGCGCCGACCTGCAGGTGGACCTGCAGGAGTCCAAGCTGCTGGCGGGCGACACGCTGCTGCTGTGCTCGGACGGGCTGACCACCATGGTCACCGACGACGAGATCGCGCGGCTGATGTGCGAGTCCCGGAGCGACGTCCAGAAGGCCGCGCAGGTCCTCGTCGACGAGGCCAACCGCCACGGCGGCGAGGACAACATCACGGTCGTCCTGCTCCGCTTCGAGGAGTAGCCGGTCTTGGCGGGCGCCGCCGAGGCCACGCCGCACTCGCGTCCCCGGGTCGGCCGCTACGTCGTCACCGGCCGCCTGGGCAAGGGCGGCATGGGCATGGTCTACCGCGGGCTCGACGAGGCGCTCGAGCGCGAAGTCGCGGTCAAGACCCTGCACCTCGAGGGCTCCCTCGACGACGAGAGCCGGCGCCGCTTCGAGATCGAGGCCAAGGCCGCCGCCCGCCTGCAGCATCCCAACATCGTCACGGTCTACGAGCTCGGCGAGAGCCGTGGCACGCCGTTCATCGCCATGGAGCTGCTGCCCGGCATGGACCTCGAGGCGCTGCTGCGCTCGGGCGAGGCGATGCTGCTGCAGGAGAAGCTCGAGATCGTGATCCAGGTGCTGCGCGGGCTGGCCTTCGCCCACGAGCACGGCATCGTCCACCGTGACATGAAGCCGTCCAACATCCGGCTGCTCGAGGACGGCACCGCCAAGATCATGGACTTCGGGATCGCCAAGCTGGGCGCGACCGGCGTCACCCGCACGGGCATGATGGTCGGCACCGTCTACTACATGAGCCCGGAGCAGATCCGCGGCCGCGACCTCGACGGCCGCTCCGACGTGTTCTCGATGGGCGTGATCCTGCACGAGATGCTGGAGGGCAAGCGGCCCTTCGGCGGCAAGGACGCGCCCGAGATCCTGTACAAGATCGTCAACGAGCCGCATCCCCCGCTCGGCTCGGACCTCGGCGACTTCAAGGCGCCGCTGCAGGCGATCGTCGACAAGGCCCTGGCCAAGGACCCCGATCAGCGCTGGCCCAACGCCGCGCGGCTGGCCGACGAGCTGCAGGCGCTGCTCGCCGAGTTCGCGCAGCAGACCCCGGGTGCGGTGCAGGAGGCGGTGCAGGCGGCGCGCCGGCTCTCCCGCGACGGGCGGCTCGACGAGTCGGCCCGCGGCCTGCGCGAGATCGCCCAGGCCCACCCGAGCTCGGTGGAGGCGCGACGAGCGCTGCGGTCGGCGCTGCGCGACCTCAGCCGCCACAAGCAGCCGCCGGCCTCGGCGCCCGACTCGTTCCCCGAGCTCGAGGCGACCTTCGGGTCGGGCGAGGCCGCGACGGCGCGGCATGGCGAGCCGACCGCGACGTCGCCGGCCCCCGTGCCGACGATGGTCACGCCGGGCCGGGGCCTGCTGCTGGCCGGGGGCATCGGCCTGGCCGTCGCCGTCGCCGCCGGCGGTTTCCTGCTCTTCGGCGGCCGCGGCGCCGCGCCGCAGGCCCCTTCGACGCTGCAGGGCGTGCCGAACGTCACGCCGCCGCCCGACGCGGGCCCGGCCCCCACGACCGTCCCGGCGGGGCCGGCCCGGCCCGCGGCCGTGCGGCTGCCCGTCGAGAGCGAGCCCGCGGGCGCCACGGTGGCGCTCGACGGCAGCAAGCTCGGCACCACGCCGCTCACCATCGACGTGCCGGCGACCGGCGACCACAAGCTGGTCGTCACCCTCGCCGGCCACGAGCCGTACGAGACCAGGCTCGCCGCCGGCAAGCTGCCGGAGAAGGTGACGGCGCAGCTGGAGCCGGCCGGACCGCCGGGCACGCTGCGCGTCACGTCGGCTTATCCGGTCGATGTCGTGTTCCGCGGCCGCAGCCTGGCCCGCAACGAGACCTCGCCCACGGTCAAGCTGCCGCAGGGGCGCCACAGCGTGACGCTGGTGTCCGAGGCGCTGTTCCTGCGCCACACCGTGCAGGTCGAGATCGCCGCGGGCGGCGAAGCGTCGCTGCGCGCGCCCGAGGCCGGCAAGCTGAGCGTCAACGCCAACCCCGACAACTGCGAGGTGTTCGTCGACGGCACGTTCGTCGACTACCCGCCGATCCTCAACCGCGCGATGTCGGCGGGCAAGCACACCGTCGCCTTCAAGTGGCCGGACGGCACCCGTCGCGAGCAGACGGTCGAAGTGCCCGCAGGCTCCACGGCCTACGTCACGGGCCGCAAGGACTAGGGCGTCGGGTCGGGTGGCTGGCGCCGGGGTGAACCCGTCGCCAGACCCATGGGGGCTCACGCCGCGATACGGACGCGGCTCCGCCCCCAAACCCCCAGGGCGGTAGAATCGCGGCGACATGTCCCGAAAGGTCCGACTCCGCTCTCTGGCTCTCGCGCTCGCTGTCGCCGGCAGCGCCCCGCTGTGCCTCGCGCAGGCTTCGCCGGAAGAGCAGGCCCGCGGTCTGCTCGAGGACGGCCGCGCGTATCGACAGCAGGGCAAGAACAAGCAGGCGCTCGACAACTTCAACACCATCGCGACCGGCTTCCAGGCCACGTCGTCGGTGGACGACGCGATCCTCGAGATCGGCCGCTTCTACCTCGAGGTCGAACGCGACTTCGAGAAGGCGCGCGCCGCCTTCGACCAGGTCGCCAAGCAGTATCCGCAGAGCGACGCGGCACCCGGCGCCTACTACTACCTCGGGCTGCTGGCGCTCGAGCGCGCCACGGGCAGCGCCGAGATCGACGACGCGATGGCCCAGTTCAACCGCGTCTCGCGGCTGTACCCGAAGAGCGACTGGGTGCCGCGCGCGCTGCGCGCCTCGGCCGAGGCCCAGCGCCGGATCGGGGCGCTGCAGGACGCCGCCTTCCTGGCCCGGCGCGTGGCGCTCGAGTACCCGGCCTCCGACGCCGCTCCCGAGGCCCAGTACCTGGTCGGCCACTGCCTCGCCCTGCAGGGCGAGGCGCGCCGCGCGATCGAGGAGTTCCAGCAGGTCCGCAACCGCTTTCCCGAGTCGCCCGCGGCGGCCGCTGCGCTGCTGCGCACCACGTCGCTGTGGCGGCTGCACGGGGCCGGCCGCGCCGTGTTCACCGTCGACGCGGCCTGGACCGTGGGCGGCGGCGAACTGCTGAAGGACGTCGCCGGCCTGGCCGTCGCCCACGACGGCACGCTGTGGATCGCCTCCGGCAAGACCAAGTCGGTCGTGCCGTTCGACGCCCAGGGCAAGATGGGTCCGAGCCTGCCCGGGCCGGACGTGCAGAGCCTGTCCTTCGCGGCCGATGGCGACCTGGTGATCGCCGGCAAGCTGGGGCTGCGACTGGGGCCGCGCGACGTCAAGACCTTCGCCGTGCCGGGCAACAAGCCGGGCGAGATGAAGCCGCTGGAAGAAGTGCGGGCCGGGCTGCGTCTCGCCGACGGCAGCCTGCTGGTCGCCGATGCCGGCCGCAAGGGCATGCACCGTTTCGACGCCGCGGGTGCCTACAAGGGCGTGTTCGGCGACGCCAAGGAGCGCGAGGTCACGCGTCTCGCGCTGTCGACCGAGCGCGAGGTGGTGGCGCTGTCGAAGAACCTGAAGGCGATCGAGGTCTTCGACGATCGCGGCAAGCTGCTGCGGACCTACGGGCCGCGCGGTGGCGGCTACGAACTGCGCAAGCCGGCGGACGTGGCGATCGACCCGTACGGCAACCTGTACGTCGCGGACGAAGAACTGGGCGTGCTGGTGCTCTCTCGCGCGGGGCAGCTCCTGGCCACGCTCTCGGGCGAGGAGCTCAAGCGCCCGCAGGCGGTCGCGCTCGATCCGTCTGGAGCGATCCTGGTCTACGACGCACGCGGCCAACGCGTGGTGAGGTTCAAGTGAAGACCCGCACCCTGGCGGTCCTGCTGCTGCTCGCCGGCGCGGCGCTGGCCGGCGGTCCCGCCGCCGCCCAGGCGCCGGCCGAGTCGCCCGCCCTGCAGGCCGAGTTGCAGGACGTCCAGAACATGTTCGTCGCCGCCCAGGCCGAGTTCGACGGGACCCAGCAGAGTCGCTCGATCGTCGGCTTCGATCGCGTGATCGAGCGCCTCGAGTCGTTGCGGCGCCAGGGCCAGCTTCCGCAGCGGGGCCGCGACCTGCTGGCCCAGGCCTTCGAGCTGCGCGGCCGCGCCTACTACGGCATCGGCCTGTCCGAGAAGGCGACCGAGGACTTCGGCAGCCTGGTGCGGCTGGTCCCGCAGTACCAGCTCTCGCGCGAGAAGGTGTCGCCGAAGGTGGTCGACTTCTTCGACTCCGTGAAGAAGTCGCTGGTCGGCTTCATCGCGGTCGAGTCGACGCCGGCCGGCGCTCGCGTCTCGCTCAACGGCGAGTTCCTGAGCCTGACCAACTTCTTCCCGATGGAGGTGCTGGCCGGCGACTACACGGTGGAGATCGCGCGCGAGGGCTACGCCCCCGAGACGCGCCAGGTGACGGTCGCGCCGCGCGCGACCCAGACCCTGCAGGTGCCGCTGACCCGCACCGCCGCCAGCACGTTCTTCATCACCGAGCCGGCGGGCGTCGAGATCTGGGTCGACGGCAGGATGGCTGCCGTCACGGGTGGGGCGTTGCCCGTCGACCAGCACGAGGTCGCGCGCGCGCGCGGGCTCGACCCGCTGCGATCCTCCGCCCGCACCGAGGTGGCCAACCTCTCGATCGGGGCCCACCGCGTCGAGTTCCGCAGGCGCTGCTACGAGCCGGTGGCGGCCACGCTGGAGATCCCGGAGGCGGCCGACTTCGACTACGAGCCGGTCAAGCTGGAGGACTCGCTCGGCACGCTGGTGCTGCGCTCCGACCCGGCCGGCGCCCGCATCATCATCGACGGCGAGTCGATGGGGCTCACCCCGCGCGAGCTGACCGGCGTCTGCTCCGGCAAGCACCGGCTCGAGGTCAAGCACCAGGCGGGCAAGTTCGTCCAGGAGATCACCCTGGCCCGCGGCGAGACGCTCAGCCTCGACTGCCCGATCCGGCCCAGCCTCGCCTTCCTCGGCGTGGTCGCGGCCTCGGCCGCCGGCGAGCGCCTGGTCGGCGAGGTCGAGGAGAAGCTGGTCCAGAACCTGGCTCGCATCCAGTCGTTGAACGTGCTGACGGCGCCGCGCGAGCTGGTCGACAACCTGCTCTCGGCCGAGCAGTTGACCCGGGCCAGCCTGGTCACGGCCGGCGGCGCCACCCCCGACCAGATCCGGCGCGTGACCGAGGCGCTGGCGGCACGGCTGGAAGTGCAGGGCTTCCTGATCGCCCAACTGCCGGACGAGCGGCTGCTGCGCACGGCGACGCTGCACCTGCTGGCGGCGGGCAACGCCACCGCGGACCAGTGGGACGTGGTGTTCTCAGAGAGCGCGTCGTACCTGCGCTTCATCGGGGCGATCGACCAGAAGGTCACCCTGTACCGGCCGTGGACCGGCCTGATCACCGTCGACACGCTGTTGCACGAGGGCGTGCCGGTGCTGCGGCTGGTGCCCGACAGCCCGGCCGCGCGGGCCGGGCTGAAGGAGGGCGACATCGTCTACGCGGTGGACGGCCAGGCCGTGCGCCGCACCGCCGACCTCCAGGCGGCCGCCCAGCGCAAGCAGGCCGGCCAGCGCATCTCGCTCCACGTGCGCGGCGCCGACGGCGCCACCCGCGCCGTCGACCTGACGCTGGAGAGCACGCCGCAGGAGATCCCGCTGTACGACCCGGGCCTGCTCTACAACAAGCTGATGATGGACCTGCGCCAGCAGGTCCAGGGCTACCCGGGGACCGAGGCCGCCGCCTTCGCGCGGCTCAACCTGGCGCTGTGCGCCTGGCACTTCGAGGACTTCGCCGCGGCCCACGAGCACGTCACGCGGGCGGCGGCGGAGCTGCCGAAGCGGCCCGGGCTCTCGCGCGGCACGGCGCTCTATTACGTCGGCGTCGCGCTGGAGCGGCTCGGCTACAAGCAGGAGGCGATCGCGGCCTACCGCGAGGCCGCCGCCGTCACCGACGCCACGCTGTTCGACAACGACGGCCCACCCGTCGCGCCGCTGGCCGCCCGCCGCGCCAGCGGCGGGACCGAGAAGCCGTGAGCGAGCGGCCCGACTCTCCCCGGCTGGTCTGGCTGCGCCCGGACGGCCAGCCGCAGGAGTTCGTGCTGCAGGGGGACGGTCCGCTCCACGTCGGCCGCGACAACGTCGAGCTGCTGGTCGACGAGCCGCTGGTCTCGCGCTGCCACGCCCGGCTGGAGCGACGCGAGGACGGCTGGCACGTGCTCGACCTCGACTCCACCAACAAGACGCGCGTCAACGGCGCGATCGTGACCGAGGCGCCGCTGCGCGACGGAGACGAGATCCGCTTCGGCCGCGCCGTGTGCCGTTACCGCGACGCCACGGCGACTCCGGAGGCCCCGCCTGCACTGCCCGAGCCCGAGGTCGCCGGCGGGCCCGCCGTTCCGGCCGAGCCGCCCGCGGAGGGCGCACCCGAGTCGTCGATCTAGGCCTGGGGCTCCGCGACGATCGGCCGGCCGAGGTGGAAGCCCTGGCCGTAGTCGACGCCGGCGGCGGCCAGCGACACCGACTCCTCCTCGGAGTGGATGCCCTCGCCGATGACCTTGGCGCCGATGCCGTGGCCCAGCGAGACGATCGCCTTCACCATCTCGCGGTTGACCTGGCTGACGTGGACGTCGCGGACCAGGGCCATGTCGATCTTCAGGAACGCCGGCTTGAGGCGGGCGATCGATTCCAGTCCCGAGTAGCCGGCGCCGACGTCGTCGACGGCGAAGGACATGCCGAGGTCGGTGAAGTAGGCGGTCGTCTCCTGGAACAACGCGTAGTTCTCGATCACCAGCCGCTCCGTGATCTCGATCACGATCCGGTTGGGCGCCACCCGGGCCTTCTCCAGCGAGTCGATCAGCGTGCGGCCGCGGAAGCCGGGGTCGCGGATCGTGGCCGGCAGGGTGTTGACGAAGAGCCGCGTGTTGGCCGCCAGCTTGCCCGAGTTGAGCAGCGCCCGCAGCCGGCACAGGCGGTCGAGCTCGACCAGCAGGTGGTGATCCTCCGCGGTGCCGAACAGCTCGTCGGCCGCCTCCAGCCCGGTGCCCCGCGCGCCGCGGGAGAGCGCCTCGAAGCCCATCACCTGGCGGTCGATCAGCCCGACGATCGGCTGGTAGGCTGTGACCACCTTCTCGCCGGCGATCAGGTCGTGCAGGCGGTCGAGCTGGATCAGCTCGTCCGCCTCGCGCTGGTGGCGGGTGGCGCGGCGGGCGGCCTCGAGCGCGCGGGCCACCACCCGCTCGGGCCGCAGCAGCGGGTTGTGCAGCGCGATCGCGATGCCCACGTCGAGCCGCGGCGGCGACTTGCGGTACGGGAACACCGCGCGCGGCAGCGCGGGGCCGAGCGCGGCCAGCAGCCGCTGTCGCACCTGGCGCACGTCCGCCATCGCCACCGGCGTGTTGCGGCGGCGCTTGGGGCCGAGCACGACCACGAACGACAGCCCCGTCGGCGACTCCAGGCACACCGAGTCGAGCTGCCGCAGCTCGCGGTCGCGGACCTCGACCACGGCCTGGGTCAGCCGCGCGCAGACCTGGTCGCGGGCTTCCTGGCCGTAGTCCTCCTCGACGTCGTCGAGCGAGGAGGCGTCGACCAGCACGACGCCGAGAGCGCCGCGCTCGGCCAGCATCGCGGCCAGCTCGGGCAGGCGCTCCTGCAGCGTGGGGATCGTGCCGGGCGTCATCGCGCCTCCTCGGGGATGGGTTGCGGCGGGGCCAGCAGGCGCCCCTGGCCGAGCGGCACGCCGAGCTCGCGCAGGACCTGGTACTCGGACTCGACCTCGATGCCCTCGGCGATCACCCGCGCGCCGATGCGGCTGGCCAGGTCGACCAGCGTCTCCAGCAGGCTGCGCTTGATCAGGCTGCGGTCGATGTGGCGGACCAGCGTCATGTCGAACTTCAGGTAGTCCGGCTCCACGTCGACCAGGCTCTGCAGGCTGGAGTAGCCGGCGCCCATGTCGTCGACCGCGATCTGGAAGCCGCGCCGCTTGAGGCCGGCCAGCGCCTCGCGGAACTGCCGGCGCTCCGACAGCGCGACCCGCTCGGTGATCTCGAGCACGACGTCGCCCTTGGCCAGGCCCGCGCCTTCCACCATCCGCGCGAACGTGTTGCCCGCCAGTTCCGGGTCGGCCAGCGAGGCGGCGGAGGTGTTGATGAACAGCTTGGCGCCGGCGGGCAGGTGCCGCCGGACCGTGGAGAGCGCCTGGCGGCGGCAGACGCGCTCCAGTGTCTGCAGCCGGCCCGTGCGCTCGGCCAGCGTGAAGAGCCGCTCGGGGTCCTCGAACGGACTGCCGGCCGCGCCGCGGGAGAACACCTCGTGGCCGAGCACGGAGTTGTCCTCGAGCGACACGATCGGCTGGAACCAGCCGAACACCCGGCCCTCGGTGACCAGCGCGTCGATCCGCCGTGCGGACGCGTCGTCCTCCTTGGCGCGGGCGGCCCGGCTCGCGCGCAGGGCCTCGTCCACCGCGCGCTGCACCGCCCGCTCGGCGCGCAGCATCGGGTCGCGATAGACGAGGGCGTGGCCGGCGTGGAACGCGGGCGGCGCGCTGCCCGCGGAGCGGCTGCGCACTTCCAGCGCGCCGCGCAGCGACTGGCACAGCCGATCGGAGGCCGCCTGGGCGGCTGGCGGGTCGAAGGCGCGAGCGCCGCCGCCGAGGATCACGACGAACTTGTCGGAGCGGACGGCGGTGACCGCGATCAGGTCGCGGTGGGCCATGGGCCCCTTCTCGCGCAGGCCGCCGAGCGCGCCCGCGAAGTCGCGCAGCAGTTCGTCGTAGGCCTGCCAGCCGTGCTGGGTCTCGACCTGGCCGCCGGTGGCGAGGTCGAGGTAGACGATCGCGACGCTGCCGCGCTCCTCGATCAGCCGTCTCACGTCGTCCATCACCGCCGCCAGCGTCGGCAGGTCGGTGTTGGCGTCGTGGACGTGATTCTTGAAGCGCAGCCACTCGGCGCGCAGGACGAAGTAGTCCTGGCTGGCCGGGGCGCGCGGGCTCGCGGAGTTCAGGCGCCCTCCACCTGCGCGAAGATGGCCTCGATCTTGCCCAGCAGCTCCTGCAGCGAGAACGGCTTGCAGATGTAATCGATGGCGCCTTCCTGCAGGCCCTGGACGCGGTCCTTGGCCTCGGTGCGGGCCGACAGCATGGCGACGGGGATGGAGGCGGTGGTCTCGTCGACGCGCAGCAGCTTGAGCACTTCCCAGCCGTCCATCTGCGGCATCATCACGTCGAGCAGCACCAGGTCGGGGCTCTCGATCTGCGCCTTGGTGAGCGCCTCGTGGCCGCCGGAGGCGGTCTCGACCTCGTAGCCCTTCTCGCGCAGTACCAGCTCGAGGAAGTTGAGGATGTCCTCTTCGTCGTCGACGATCAGGATCTTCTTGCTCATGAAACCCCGCTCACGAGGCCCTCCCGGCCGGTGTCACGTGCCGCCGCACCTCGCCGATCAGGGCCTGCACGTCGAACGGCTTGCTCACGTAGCGCCGTGCCCCCAGCGCCAACCCCCGCCGCACGTCGATCTCGTCGCCGCGAGCCGTCAGCACGACCACCGGGATGCCGGCCAGGTCGGGGTTGCGGCGCATCGACTCCATCACCTCGAAGCCCGACAGCCGCGGCATCATCACGTCCAGCAGCAGCAGGTCGGGCCGCTCGCGGCGCAGCACGTCCAGCGCCTCGGCGCCGTCGCGGGCGGCCACGGTGTCGAAACCCTCGGCCTGCAGCGTCTCGCACAGCAACTGGACGGTGTCGGGCTCGTCGTCCGCGACCAGCACCCGCGGTCGACTGCGACCGCCCGCCAGCAGCCGCCGCAGCACGCCAGTCAGCGCGCCGCGGTCGACCGGCTTCATCAGGCACTCCGCCGCGCCGAGGCTGAGCGCCCGCGGCGAGTCGTCGGAGACCGAGATCACCAGTACCGGCAGGTCTCGGGTGGCGTCGTCCGCCTTGAGCTGCCGCAGCAGCTCGAGGCCGCTGCCGTCGGGCAGCATCAGGTCGAGCAGCACCGCGTCGGGCCGCGAGGCCGCGATCGCCGCGGTCGCCTCGCCGACGCTGGCGGCAGTGCGCACCACGTAGCCGACCGCCTCCAGTTGCGCCCGCAGCGAGTCGCGGAACGCGGCCTCGTCGTCGACCACCAGCAGCCGGCCGCGCGCGGCGGCGGCGGGCAGGCCGGTTGCCGCGCCACGGTCCGAGCGGTCGCCCTCGGCATCACCCTCGCGCAGCGGCAGCGCGAAGCGGAACAGCGTGCCGCGGCCCTCCTCGCTCTCCACGTCGATGGCGACGCCGTGGGCGTCGAGGATGCTCTTGACGATCGACAGGCCGAGGCCGACGCCGCCGAAGCGCCGGGTCGTGGAACCGTCGACCTGGTGGAAGCGGTTGAACACCTTGTCGAGCTGGGCGGGCGGGATGCCGATGCCGGTGTCCTCGATCCGGACTTCTGCGCACCAGCGCTCGCCGACCCGCGCCCGGCGCGCGGCGACCTCGAGCCGGCCGCCCTCGGGCGTGAACTTGATCGCGTTGATGACCAGGTTCTCGATCACCTGCGAGATCTTCTCGCGGTCGGCGATCACGGCCAGGTCGTCGGGCACGTCGGGGTGCAGCGTCAGCCGCTTCTTGTCGAGCTCGGAGCGGACCGTGGTGGCGATCTGCTCGACCAGCCCGCGCAGCGAGAACGGCGCGATGTTGAGGGCGATGCGGCCGGTCTCCATCCGCGAGAAGTCGAGCAGGTCGTTGATCGAGCGCGACAGCCGCTCCAGGTTGCGGCCGACCACCAGCAGGCCCTTCTCCTGCTTGTCCGAGACGGGCCCCAGCTTGCCCTCGCGCATGTAGTCCGTGTAGCCGCGGATCGCGGTCAGCGGCGTGCGCAGCTCGTGGCTGACGTTGGCCAGCAGGTCGGACTTGAGGCGGTCCAGCTCCTTCAGCTCCTCGTTGACCTGGCCCAGCTTCTTGTTCGACTCCTCGAGCTGCTCGACGTTCTCCTTGAGCCGCTCGGTCATGGTGTTGAAGGCGTCGGCCAGGATCTGGATCTCGTCGTTGGAGCGGATCGTCAGCCGGCGGTCGAAGTGGCCCTCGGCCAGGTCCAGCGCGCCGGCCGTCAGCTCCTCGAGCGGTCGGGTGATGCGCGAGGCCAGCCACAGCGCCACGCCGACCGAGGCCAGGATCGAGAGGAAGGTCAGGCCCACGGTCGCGTAGACCAGCTCGCGGATCGCCGGGCCCATCTTGCGGAAGCTGACGTGGTAGACGACCGACAGCCGGTGGCGGCCCCAGTCTTCGATGTAGGGGGCGACGATCTCCAGCCGCTCCTCGCCGGTCTCGTCGACGGACGGGATGCGGGTCGGCTCCAGCTTCTTGATCGCCTCCAGCCGCTCCGGGTCGCGCACCCAGCGCTCGAGGCCGCCCGCGTCGCGCTGCGGGTCGGTGTCGTCGAGCTCCTTGGAGTCGAACAGGATGCGGCCGTTGACGTTGACGATCAGCACCCGCTCGACGTTCTCGTCGAGCACCAGGAAGTCCCGCATCAGCTCGCGGAACTTGTAGAAACCCGAGAGGTAGTAGGTCTCGTAGCCGACGCAGATCGGGGCCCGGGTCAGGGTGGCGAAGCGGGCCGCGCCTTCTTCGATCTCCGCCTTCAGCTCGGAGCGCTTGGTGAGGATCAGGTAGACGGCGTTCACCACCAGGATCACCACGATCACCGAAGCGATCGCGAAGGCCGTGCGCGTCTTCAGGCTGTTCAGCCGCAGCGCCAAGACCGGTCTCCCGAGGGAACTCGAAACGAACGGTAGAAGAAGGAACCCGGATCATAACAGGGCGCCACCAACGTCGCCGCGGGCTACAATCGGCGGCCCGGCAACGAGATATGCCCATCCTGGCCCGTATCCTCAAGGACCGTGGGATCGTCACGGAGCGTCAGCTCCAGGAGGCGATCCAGCACCAGGTGCTCTACGGTGGGCGCCTCGGCACCAGCCTGCACGAGCTGGGCTTCATCACCGAGGAGCGGCTGCACGAGGCGCTGGCGCGGGCCCACGGCGTGCCCACGGTGCAGGTCGACCCGCGGCTGATCGACCCCGAGGTCGTCAAGCTGGTGCCGAAGGCGATGGCCGCGGCCCACAAGGTGTTCCCGTACCGGGTCTCCGGCAAGACCTTGTTCCTGCTGATGGTCGATCCCTCCGACCACTCGACGGTGGCGAAGATCGGCTACTCCCGCGGCTTCATCGTCAAGCGCCACGTGATCCCCGAGTTCCGCATGATCCAGTTGCTGCGGGACTGGTACGGCATCGACGAGCGCTGGCGCTACACCGACACCCACCACCCGGCGGCCCCGGCGCCCGCCGCGATGTCGCCCGAGCAGGCGCTCGCGCAACTGGACACCGCGGGCAGCCGCGACGAGGTCGTGGAGGCGGTGCTGGCGCTCGCCCACAAGAGCTTCCGCCGCGTCATCTTCTTCATCGTGCGCGAGCCGTGGGCGCTGGGCTGGAGCGCGCTGGGCGAGGGTGTCGACCGCGAGCGCGCCGCGTCGCTGCGGATCCCCCTCGACCAGCCGTCGCTGTTCCGGGCGGTGGCGCGCGACAAGATGCCGTTCGTGGGCCGCCCTGGCCCGGAGAGCGAGACCGAGCGCTTCCTGCGCGAGATCGGCAAGCGCCCGGGCACCAACCTGGCGTTGATCCCCGTGCTGCTGCGCGGTCGCGTGGTCAACCTCGTCTACGGCGACGCGGGGCCCGCCGGCCAGGTCAAGGTCGACCTCGGTGCGTTGTTCCTCGCGCTGCAGAAGGCGTCGAAGGCCTACCTGCGCATCATCCGCGCCCGCATCGCGGAAGCGGAGAAGGCCGCGGGCCGCGGCGCCGACGCGCCCCAGGTCTGAGCCGGTGAGCGCGGGCGACGCACCCCGGCGCGCGCTGCCGGGTTTCCTGGCGGCCTTCCAGTTCCCCGACTTCCGCCGGCTGTGGACCGGCGCGTTCGTGTCGTCGATCGGCAGCTGGACCCAGGACGTGGCGCTGGCGTGGCTGATCCACACCCGGATGGGGGAGCCGTTCTTCCTCGGCCTGCGCGCCTTCGCCGCCGAGTTCCCGCTGCTCGCCTTCATGCTCGTCGGCGGCGCGGTCGCCGACCGCGTCGACCGCCGCAAGATCCTGCTCACCTCGCAGTTCCTGCAGATGACCTTCGCGGCCACGCTGGCGATCCTCTACGGCCTCGACCGCCTCGGCATCGGCGCGATCCTGATCATCGCGTTCCTGACCGGCCTCGCCCAGTCGCAGTCGGCGCCCACCTACCAGGCGGTGCTGACCAGCATCGTGCCGCCGGCCCACATCCCCAACGCAGTCGCCCTCAACTCGCTGCAGTTCAACCTGTCGCGCGCGATCGGCCCGGCGATCGCCGGCCTGCTGCTGGCCGGCGCCGGCACCGGCATCTGCTTCTCGGTCAACGCGCTCTCGTTCGTGGCCGTGATCGTCGCGATCTGGAGCCTGCGCCTGCCGCCGCCGCCCCAGGCCGCCGGGGCCTCGGGCACCACCCTCAGCCAGAGCGTCGGCGCGGGTCTCGCCCACGTGCGGCAGAGCCCCGAGCTGTTCGGGCTGACGATGCTCGCGCTGGTCGGCAGCTTCCTCGCCTTCCCGCTCATCACCTACCTGCCCGTGCTCGCCGGCGACGTGCTGAAGACCGGGTCCGCCGGCTACAGCCTGCTGCTCTCCAGCTTCGGCGGCGGCTCGATCGTCGGCGCGGTGCTGACGGCGCAGCGCGGCAAGGTGCCGGGCCGCGGCCGGCTGATGCTGTTCATGTTCGCTGCCTTCGCGCTGGCGGCCGGCCTGGCGCTGTCCTTCACCTGGCAGCCGCTGGTGATGGCGTTCCTGTTCCTGGCCGGCGGCGCCCTGGTCACGGCCTTCTCCACGCTCAACTCGCTGGTCCAGGAGCTGGCGCCCGCCGACCTCCGCGGCCGCGTGCTGTCGGCTTTCGGCCTCGCCTTCCGCGGTGGCGGCCCGCTCGGCGGCCTGGTCGCAGGCGCGCTGGTCGGACGGCTCGGCATGCGGCCCGTGCTCGGCGTGTACTGCGCGCTGCTGGGGTTGACCGCGCTCGGCCTGCTGCGGCGCTCGCGGAGGCTGGCGGGGCTGTGAGCACGGCGGCGTCCCCGGCGCAGCGCGGCTTGCCGATCGACGCGCTGGTCGTGCCGGCGCTGCTGCTGCTGTGCGCGCGCGACCTGGTTGCGTTCGACCCGCCGCGGGTGCTGGCCTGGCGGCTGCTGCACGACGACGTGCTGCTGGCCGCGGCGCCGTGGCCCGTGCGGGCGTTGGTCACGAGACCACCCGCGGACCTCGACCGCGATCCCTTCGCGCTGACGGGCGGCGGCCTGCTCGCGCTGCTGGCCGTGGCCTATCTCGCCGCGGGGCTGCTGCGCGCCGGCGTGCGGGCGCGGCTGGCGCTGCTCTCGCTCGGCGCGTTGCTGCTGGTCGGCCTGCCGACGCTCGGCTTCGTGGCGATGGGGCGCTCGGCCGAGCGCCCCTACGGCCAGGACGGCGGCGTCGTGCAACTGCCGATGGCGATCGACCGCCTGCTGGCGGGGCAGAGTCCCTACGCGGCCGACTATTCGCAGGGCGTGCTCGGCCGCCAGTCGCGGGCCTCCGCGTTCTGGGACAAGCTGGGTGGCAACCCGATCACCCGGCACCACGCATATCTGCCGGGCACCCATGCCCTGATGCTGCCGTTCCAGCTCGCCTCGCGCGCGGTGCTCGGCTTCTTCGACCCGCGCTTCGTCACCTTGCTGGCGTGGATGCTGGCCGCGTTCCTGGCGGCCCGGCTTGCGGGCGGCGGCGGTCGCGGGTTGCTGGCCGCCGCGGGCGTGCTGGTCCACCCGCTCGCGTGGTGGCACCAGGTGTTCGGCGCCAACGAGCTGCTGTTCGTCGCGCTCTTGCTGCTGGCCGCCCACGCCGGCGAACGTGGTTCGCTGCGCCTGGCCGGGGCCTGGCTCGGCCTCGCCTGCGCGACCAAGCAGCTCGCCTGGCCCTTCGCACCGTTCCTGCTGCTGCACTGGTCGGGCGCGCTCCACGTGGGCGAGGGCGGCTGGCGCGGCGACCTGCGGGCGCTGGTTTCAGGTGACGCGCTGCGGCGGGTGGCCGGCGCCGCGCTGGCCGGGCTCGCGGCCGCGCTGGCGGTGATCCTGCCGGTGGTGGCGCTCGACCCGCGCGCGTTCTACGCCGACGTCATCGCCTACAACGTGGGCTTCGGCGGCGACCTGTACCCGTTTGGCGGCACGCCGGGCATCGGCCTCGCCAACTTCGTGCTCTACGCCGGCGTCCTCGCGGAATTGCGCGATCCGTTCCCGCTCGGCCGCCTGTACCCGCTGCTGGTCCCGCTCGGGTTGCTGATGGTGCGTGCGCAACTGCGCGCGCCAGGCCTCGGCACGGCGCTGCTCAACGGCTCCGCGGCGCTGTGCGCGTCGCTCTACCTGTCGCGGATCGTACACGCGAACTACTTCGTGGCCGCCGCCGTGCTGCTGCCGCTCGCCGTGTTGCTGCGCCGGCGCGACGGCGATGCGGCCGTCGTGCCGTCACTGTTGCTGCTGGCCGCGGTCGAGGTCGCCGAGAACGGGCTGTTCCGGGCGAGCTGGGAACAGGCGCGGGCCGCGGGGCTCGAGGCCTGGCTGTTCCGGCCGCTGGCCGCGCTCGCACCGCGTGCGGGCCTGGAGCTGACGGACGACCCGTTGGGCCTCGCCGTCGCGGGCCTGCTCGCCGGCGGCGCGGTGCTGTGGCTCGCGGCCTGCGCAGCCGGGGCTTCGCTGCGGGCGCGGGCCGGCCTGCTGGCGGCGCTGCTGATCGCGATCGTCGCGCCCGTCGTGGTCGTCGCGCGCCTCGGCGAAGCCACGGGCGTAGGTCGCGAGGAGAGCGGGTGGAGCGTGCAGGCCACGGCCGCGGGCGAGCGCCTGCGCGCGTTCGGGAGCCCGTGGCAGCGCCCCGGCGAGGCCCGGCCCGCGTCGCGCGAGGCCGTTTCGTCGAGCTTCCGGCTGGAGCCGCCGCGACAGTTCACACCCGAGCCGCCGCGGGCCACGCCGGGTGCCGCCTGGCTCGGCGCACTCCACGGCGCGCTCGACCCGCGCCGCGGCGCGATCGTGGGGCTGGCCCTGCTCGCGCTGGTCTCCGCTCTCGCGGGGCGGCGCCTGGGGCTCGACCCGCGGCTGCTCGCGGCGGCCGTGGTGTCGCCGCCGATGCTGACGGCGCTCGTGTGGGGCGGCGGAGCGGCCTACGCGACCGCGCAGCTGATGCTCGCCGGGGCCGTGCTCGCCCGCGGCTACGCCCGGCTGGGCGGGGTGCTGCTGGGTGCGGCGATCGCCATCGAGCCCTGTGCCATGGGCGCGCTGCCGTTGCTCGGCCTGCTCGAGCCGGCCTTGCGTCGCGCGGCCGTGCGCAACCTCGGGCTGACGCTGCTGGTCGCCTGCTCGCCCCTGTTGCTCGACCCGGGTGGTGCGAGCGCGGCGTTGGCGCTGGCTGCCGAGCTGCGCCCGGGGATCGGGCTGTCGGGACTCTGGCTGGTGCGAGGCGCCGGCACCGCTGCGTTCCTGATCCTGGCGATCGCCGTGCTGGTGACGGTCGCCCGGGTCGCGCGGCGGGCCGTGTCCGCGACGCCGTGGAGCGCGTCGGCGCTGGCCGTCGCGGCCTGCGTCGTGCTGGCTCCGGGGCTGCCCGCGTCGGCGCTGGCCCTGCCGCTCGGCCTGCTCGCGGCAGGCGCCGCCCACGAAGCGGATGTGGAGGGCTGAGGGGACCGGGAAGTTGGTGCCGGAGGCGGGACTCGAACCCGCACGGTTTTACCCACACGCCCCTCAAACGTGCGTGTCTGCCAATTCCACCACTCCGGCACCGGAGTACGCGGAACCCGAATCCTAGGCGCGGGGAGCGGCTCGTGTCAACCTACGGGTGGCGTCGCCGGGAGTGGATCCCGGCGACGGTCTGACGGGTTCCGACGCCGGGATGAACCCGGCGCCGGTCCCATGGGGGCTACGTCGCGAACGGACGCTCCTCCGCCCCCAAACCCCCGGTCGGGGGCTACGCACCCTCAGGGCCCGATCATCCCGCGCGCAGGTCGGCGATCGCCACACGGGCCGCGTTGGCGCCGGGCCAGCCGGTGACGCCGCCGCCGGGGTGGGCGCCGGCGCCGCACAGGTACAGGCCGGGGACGGGCGTGCGGTAGCGGCTGAAACCGATCAGCGGCCGGCCGACGAAGAGCTGGTTGAGCGACATCTCGCCGTGCGTCGGGTGGCCGCCGGTCAGCCCCCACTCGCGCTCCAGGTCGAGCGGCGTCAGCACCTGCCGCGCCAGCACCCGCGCGCGCAGGCCCGGCATGCGCTGCTCCAGGGCGTCCAGCACGCGCTCCGCGAGCGCGTCGCGCTGCGTGTCCCAGTGCCCCTCGCGCAGTGGGTACGGGGTGAACTGCACGTGGACCGACATCACGTGCTTGCCGGCGGGAGCCAGCGCGGGGTCGTGCAGCGAAGGCAGGGCGACCTCGAGCAGCGGCTGGCGCGAAGGCGCGCCGTACTTGGCGTCGTCGTAGGCGCGCTCGAGAGCTTCGACGCTGTCGGCCAGCAGCAGGCGCGCCGCGGCGTGCTCGGGAGCGAGGCCGCGGACCTGCGGCAGGCCGTCGAGCGCGAGGTTGAGCTTGCTCACCATGCCGGCGGTGCGGAAGCAGGTCAGCCGCTCGCGGTCGTCGGGGTCGAGCGCCTCGGGCGCGAGCAGGCGCAGGAACGTCGTGTGCGGGTCGGCCGAGGAGAGCACGGCGCGGCAGGCGATCTCCTCGCCGGAGTCGAGCCCGACGGCGGCGACGCGGCCGTCGCGCACGACGAGTTTCGCGACGCGAGCGCCGGTGCGGATCTCGCCGCCGAGCGCCTGCACGCGTGCCGCCAGCGCCGCCGTCAGCGCGCCCGGGCCGCCTTTCACGAACACCGCCTCGCCCGCGGCCGAGCCGTCGCCGGCAGCGGCCTGCAGCAACAGGTTGGCGGTGGTGCCCGCCGACCCGGGGCCGGCCAGCACGCGGGTCACGGCCAGCGCGCACAGCGCCGTGCGGGCGGGCTCGGACTCCAGCCACTCCGCCGCGAAATCGGCGACCGCCATCGGCGCGTAGCGAAGCAGGCGCTGGCCGTCGCCGCGGCCGAGCCTCACCAGCGACAGCCCGAGCCGGCCCATCGGCACCGCGTCACTCCACTTCGGCGCGCCGAGCTCGGGTGGCACGGTGTCGCACACGGCGGCCGCCAGCCGGCCGAGATGGCGCAGCGTCGCGTCGAGCGCGGGCCACGCCCGCGCGTCCGCGGCGGACAGCGAGCGCAGCGCGTCGGCGGTTCGCGCCGGGTCGCCGAACAGCGGCAGCGCGCCGCCCTCGCCATGGAGCAGCACCACGCGCGGCTCCGGCCGCAGCAGCTCGACGCCGGTCACGCCCAGCGCGTCGAGCACCGAGGCGCGGAACGGACCGGTGGTGTGGGCCAGCACGGGTGCGCGGAACCCCGGGTGGATCTCGGCGGTCGCGGCTGCACCGCCGACTTCCGCCCGGGCCTCGAGCAGCAGCGGCTGCAGCCCGGCTTTCGCCAGCAGCCCCGCGGCGGTCAGGCCGTTGGGGCCGCCGCCGAGCACCACGACGCGCGCGCTCACGCGCGCCCTCGCGCCTGGTCCTTGATCGCCTCGAGCGCCGCCAGTCGACCCGGGGCGCCCATGATGCCGCCGCCCGGGTGGGCGCCCGAGGCGCACAGGTAGAGCCCGCGCACCGGGGTGCGGAAGCGGGCGAAGCCGGCCACTGGCCGCAGCAGGAAGAGCTGCTCGAGCGACAGCTCGCCGTGGAAGATGTTGCCCTCGCTGAGGCCGAAGTCGCGCTCGAGGTCGAGCGGCGTCACCACCTGGCGGTGCAGGATGATGTCGCGGATGTTCGGCGCGTACTGCGCGATGGTGTCGACCACCGCGTCGCCGAACGCCTCCTTCTTCTGGTCCCAGGTGCCCTCGCGCAGCTTGTAGGGGGCGTACTGCACGAAGCACGACAGCACGTGCTTGCCGGGCGGAGCGACCGTGGGGTCGGTCAGCGAGGGGATCACCATGTCGATGTACGGGCGCTTCGAGTAGTC
Organism: Vicinamibacteria bacterium; assembly: GCA_023701125.1. Taxonomy (GTDB): domain Bacteria; phylum Acidobacteriota; class Vicinamibacteria; order Fen-336; family Fen-336; genus WYBL01. The sequence goes on from JAMPXO010000022.1 coordinate 29,898, forward strand.
GCCGTACTTGGCCTCGTCGTAGGCGCGCTCCATGTAGTCGACCGACGGGCTGATCGACAGCGCGCCCCGCAGGTGGGAGCCGGCCCCGGGCAGGCAGGTGAACTCGGGCAACGCGTCGAGCGCGATGTTCACCTTGCCCGACGAGCCGCGGAACTTGAAGCGCTTCACCTCCGCCAGGAAGTCGGCGGGCAGCGCGGACGCTTCGACGAGCGAGACGAAGGTGCGCCGCGGGTCGAGACCCGAGAGCACGAGCGGCGCATCGATCTCGTCGCCGCCGACGAGCGCCACGCCGGTGGCGCGGCCCTGCTTCACCTTGATCGCGGCGACCGAGGCCTCGGTGCGGATCGCAACACCGGCCTCGCGGGCGGCGGCGGCGATCGCGTTGCTGATCGCCCCGGTGCCGCCCTTGGCGAAACCCCACGAGCGGAAGGCGCCGTCGATCTCGCCCATGTAGTGGTGGAGCAGCACGTACGCGCTGCCCGGCGAGCGCACGCCGAGGAAGGTGCCGATGATGCCCGAGGCGCTCATCGTCGCCTTCAGCACGTCGGTCTCGAACCAGCGGTCGAGCAGGTCGACCGCGCTGGTCGTCATCAGCTGCAGCAGGTTGTGCTGGTCGGCGCGGGGCAGCGCCATGAAGCGCTTCGCCATCTGGGCCTGGCTCTTGACCGCGTCCCAGTCGGGCGCCCAGGGATCGGGCGGCACCATGGCGAGCACCGGTTTCACGAAGCGGGCCATGTCGGCCATCGCCTTGCCGTACTCGTCGTAGGCGTCCGCGTCCCGCCGCGAGTGGCGGGCGATCTCGCGCCGGGTGTGGGCGTGGTCGTTCGTGCGCCACAGGTAGTCGCCGTCCATCGGCGTGAAGGTGCCGTCGAGGGGCAGGATCTCGAGCCCGTGCCGGGGCAGTTCCAGGTCGCGGATGATCTCGGGCCGCAGCAGCGAGACCACGTAGCTGCACACGGAGTACTTGAAGCCCGGGAAGAGTTCCTCGGTCACCGCGGCGCCGCCCAGCACGTGCCGGCGCTCGAGCACCAGCACCTGGCGGCCGGCGCGCGCGAGATAGGCCGCTGCGGTCAGCCCGTTGTGGCCGCCGCCGACGACGATCGCGTCGTAACGCTGGGGCATGGGAGTGGGCGGATTCTAGCCGCGGCCGGGCCCGCGCGTCGTCGACTACCGACTACGACTACGAGCCGTCACTCGTCGTGGACGTTCCCGGTTGTGTTGCACGAGCCGCGCCGACGCCTCGGTACCGCCGGTGGGCGCCGTCACGGCTCGTGCCCGGCTGGTCGTGGAACGCCGGTTGTACCGCGCTACCTCCTCGCTGGAGGGCCCTCTGCCCGCCCTTCGAAGGCGGGGCAGAGGGCCCCGCCGAGGAGGTAGCGCGATGGCACAGGCGAACCCGTACCCCGGCAAGTCCGGCACCAGTCTCGATCGCTTGGACTGTTATCGGTTAGCCCGGGTGTTCTACGGCCTGGCGGTGAACCTGGCTCCCCACGGATCCGGCTTGGGGGATCAGCTCCGGCGCGCGGCGGCGAGCACGGTGCTCAACCTGGCAGAAGGTGCGAGCCGCCCGTCGCTGCGGGAGCAAGCCCGGTTCACGGCGATCGCAAGGGGCTCGGCGCTGGAGGGCATGGCTGTCCTCGACCTGTTGTCGGTGGACACCCGAAGCCCCAAGGTCCTGGCGGAAGCCCGCACGATCCCCCCGTTTTCGGTCGAGAGGTGTCAATCCGTCCCAACTGCGGCGAGGCTACGGTACCCTCGGCCGAGCGCAGCGTCCGTTGTCGGCCGAGCCACTGGAGTGAAGCCACTGTGAACATCGCGAGCACCAGGCACGAGGTCCGGACCCGGGTCGAGGCGGGGGATATCGACCAGCTCGGGCATGTCAACAACCTCGTGTACCTGCGCTGGGTGCAGGAGGCCGCGATCTCGCACTGGCGGGTGCTGGCGAGCGCCGAAGAGCAGGCGAGCGTGGCGTGGGTCGTCCATCGCCACGAGATCGACTACCTGCGGCCCGCGTTCGTCGGCGAGGCGATCACGCTGCGGACGTGGGTCGGAGGCGCGACGCCCGCGACGTTCGAGCGGCTGACCGAGATCGTGAGGAGTGGCGACGGGCAGGTGCTGGCGCGGGCGCGGACGTTGTGGTGCCCGATCGACCCTGCGACCGGGCGGCTGCGTCGGATCGACGACGGGCTGCGGGCCCGGGCGTCCGTCGCGGAGCGGGCGCCCTCGTCCTAACCCGTCGTCGGGTTGAACAGGGTCAGCCAGCGCGGGGGCGTCGTCGGGATCTGGTCGTGGAAGCGCCAGCGTTTCGTGCCGCGGAGCAGGCGCACCGCGCGCTCGGCTTCGCTGGCCGGGCCGAGCAGCAGGCCGCGGTGCTCGCGGTCGCTCGATTCCAGCCGCGCGATCACCGCCTGCGCGGCGCGGTCCGAGCCGCCGCCCAGGCACAGCGCGACCGCCGTGCACAGCGGGAACACCGCGATCGTGGGGTTGGCCGAGTCCGGCAGCGGCTGGACGTGCACGGAGACGAGGCCCTCGGGCCGGCGCAGCACGCCGGTGCCGCTGCCCTTGACCGCGAGCGAGTCGCCGAGCAGCCGCCAGGGCCGGGTGCGCTCGTCGACGGGGACCCTGCGGAACTGGTCGAGCACCGCCGGCCACGCGCCGGGCTCGGCCAGCAGCAGCACGTGGACCGAGCCCAGCGAGCGCTTTTGCAGCAGCGCCAGCGCCATCACGTCGCGGGTGCCCTCGTCCTCCTCGCGCAGGAAGGAGTTGACCCGCAGGCTGGCCACGTCGAAGGCGCCTGTCGGCAACCGCTTCTGGCCGACGCCGGCGTCGATCAGGCCGCGCTCGGCGAGCAGGGCGACCGTGAGGTCGAGCCGCAACTGCGGCGCCGGTCGGGCCCGGCGCAGCGCCTCCAGGCTGGTGGCCTCGGGCCGCGACGCGCGCTCGAGCACGGCGTCGAGTGGCAGGCCCGCGTAGCGGTCCTCCCAGGGACCGACCGCAAGCCCGGTCGCCCTGATCGGCGCGAAGGCCTCGGGCAGTTCCGCGCGCCGCACGGACAGCTCGTCGAGCAGCCAGCTCGCCTCCAGCATCACGTCCTGCAGCGGCAGCGGAGCCACAGCTCCATCGAGGGCCGCCTCGTCCTCGCCGCGCGAGTCGAACGAGAAGCGGCCCTCGCGCTGGCCCAGCAGCGCCAGCACGGCTTCGCGGCCCGACCAGGGGGAGAAGTGGGCGCGGGTCACCGCGCCGCGATCGAGCTCGATCTCGGCCCGTCCGTCGGCGGACTGGGCGACCAGTCGCCCCGACAGCCGCGACTGCTCGAGGTGCTGCAGCAGGTCCCACACCGTGTAGGCGCCGAAGCGGCCCGACAGGCAGTTGTCGCCGCGATCGGGGCCGAGCAGGCGCTCGGCGCGGATCACCAACTCGTCGGCCGCGAACGGCTTGACCAGGTAGTCGTGACCGCCCGAGCGCAGGCCGCGGACGCGGTCCTCGGGACTGCTCGCGGAGGACACGAACAGCACCGGGATGTCGCGGGTGGTGGCGTCCTGGCCGAGCTGGCTGGTGATCTCGAAGCCGGTCAGGCCGGGCATCAGCAGGTCGAGCACGATCAGCTCGGGCTGCTCGCGGGCCGCGATCGACACCGCCAGGTGGGCGTCGTCGGTGGTCATCACCGCGTGGCCCGCCTTCTGCAGGGTGGCGGCCGAGACGCGGAGCTGGATCGGCTCGTCGTCGACGACCAGGATGCGGGCCATGGCGGCGGCGCTAGCGCAGGCGCAGACGCAGCAGCACCGCGTCGTGGTCCGACGCATGCGGTCCGTCTGCGCCCGGGCCCGGCGCGCCGAAGTCGACGTTGGCGTGCACGGGCAGGTACTCCGCCACCCGCGAGACCAGGGCCGCGTCGACCAGCACGTAGTCGAGCACCTGGGCCAGGCCGTCGAACGTGTAGGTGAAGGCGCGGCCGCCCGCCGCGCGGGCGGTGAGGTCGACGAGGCGGCCGTCGGAGACGAGCCGAGCCAATGGCGGCGAGTCCTCGAAGTCGTTCAGGTCGCCGACCACGATCACCGACACGGTCGGGTCCGCCGCCTTCAGTTCTGCGGCCAGCGCGCGCACGGCCTCGGCCTGGGCCAACCGCAGGTTCTCGTCGGTGCCCGTGCTCGAGTCCTGGGCCTTGAAGTGGTTGGCGATCAGCGCCAGCCGCTCGCCGCTGGCGATCACCGTCAACTGCACCACCAGCGGCGGGCGCGCGAACAGCGCGAAGCCGCTGCCGCTCGGGCAGGCGAGACCCGTGCCGGGGTCGGTGCCCGTGCAGCTCTGCCGCGGCTCGAACGCGCGCAGCTCCAGCCGCGCCGGGTTGTACAGCGCGCCGACGTCGATGCCGCGGCTGTCGGGGCCCTCGACCAGCACCGCGCGGTAACCCACGCCCGCCAGCTCGGGCTGGTTGGCGAGGTCCTGCAGCACCTCGATCTTCTCGGCCTCGGCGACCGCCAGCAGGTCGGGCAGCCCGAGCGACGTCGCGATCGAGCGGGCCCGCCGCGCGAGCCCCGCCGCGTAGTCGCCGGCCGACACCACTTCATCGCTCTTGCCGGGGTCGTCGACCGCGTCGAGCAGGTTCTCGAGGTTCCAGGCGGCGATCGCCAGCGGGTCGCCGGTGGCGGCGGCGTTCTGCGCAGGAGTGATCCCGCTCTTCTCGACCAGCGGCGTGCGTCCCGCCGGCAGCAGCAGCTTCCAGGCGCCGTACGTGTACCCGAGCACGCCGCTCGTGTCGGAGACGCGGTCGCCGTGGTCGAGTGCCAACCAGCTCGCGGGCGCCGCCAGGCCCAGCTTGCGCGGGTCGTCGCCGCCGCGGAACAGGCGCTCGAGGCCCGCGCTCTCGGGCATCGCCCAGGCTTCGCCGTAGTGGTTGGTGGCGGCCACGACCCGCAGCCGGGGCGGGGCCACGAGCATGCCCTCGCGAGCCTCGAGGTACGCGACCGCGGCCGCGGTGTCGGCGGGCACGTCGAGCGTCGCCACCTCCAGCACGCCCGGGAACGCGCCGCTGTCGGTCAGCGACTCGAACTCGAGGCCGGTGAGGCCGAACGACTCGACGACCCGGCCCACGACCGTCACCCGGTGGCCGACGGGCACGGCCGGCCGCCGGCTGCCCGTGGCGACGAAGAGCGCGTTGCTGGTGGCCGGGTCGGTGTCGCAGCTCGGGTCCTGGACGAAGAAGCCCTGCAGCGAGGTCGCCGTGAAGTCCGCGGTGACGACGCCGGCGGTGGTGACCCGGCTGCCCTGCAGGGTGGAGGTGGCGGCCGTGCCCTGGATCGCGCACGGCGTCTGGGCCTCGGCGACGCCCGCGAGTGCGACCAGCAGGACCACGAGCGCGCTCCGCCCGTGCGGGGTGGGCAGCGCGTCGTGGGTCGCGGGTCGCGTCATCGTCACGGCGAGCCTAGCGGCGGCCCGTCTCCTCCAGAACGCCCATCATCAGCAGCGGCCACACGGTGGTGGCGTCGGCGTAGACCTCCGCGAAACGGCCACCCTCCGACGGGGGCACGAACTTGCCCCAGCTCACGCCTTCCGAGTACGTGCAGCCCGACAGCCCGCCCCAGTGCACCGGCTCGGGGCAGATGCGCACGGCGTAACTGTAGCGCGGCGGCACCAGGTCGAGGCCCAGGCGGTGGTTGGTGATGTCGACGTAGGGGCCGACCTCCTGCGCCCAGTTGCGGGGCACGCCGCCGCCGATCGTGAAGATGCCGAGCTTCTTCGCGTCGAGCGCGAAGCGGGCGAAGCTCGACAGGTCGCGATACGGGTTGTAGCGGGGCAGGAAGTCGAAGACTTCTTTCGCGTCCTTCGGCTTGCCGCCCTTGAGCGCCAGCCGCATCGCCCAGGTCGACAGGTCGAGGCCCAGCTCCGAGTCCGTGAACGCGGGCACGTAGACCGGCACGCCCTTCAGGTACGCGCTGCGCAGCACGCCCTGGCCGTGCGGGTCCTCCGACAGCATCTTGCCGAGCGCCTTGCAGATGACCTCGGACGACAACTCCCGCTCGCCCTCCAGCGTGGCCAGCGTCTTCGAGGTGAACTCCTCGACGTAGTTGAGATTCGACTCCATCTCGAGCGTGTCGTAGACGCGGTTGTAGCCCTTGTCGAACAGCTCCTCGTCCGACATCCGCGGGTCGTGCCGGTAGTGGACCAGGCCGACGGCCTCGGACATGCCGTGGGCCATCAGCGCGCCGGTCGAGACCACGGCCTGCACCATGTCGGCGTCGATCATCTTCTGGATGACCTTGCCCATCTTGGCGATCGTCATCGCGCCGGACAGGGTCAGCACCACCTTGCAGTCGGGGTCCTGGACCATCGCGGTGGTGACGTCGAGCGCCTCGCCCAGCGAGCGGCCGCTGAAGGCGGTGCGCGACATGCCCTTCAGCAGGCCGGCGAACGAGGTCACCTTGTCGAGGTCGAGGCTCTCCAGGGCGACGAGGCCGTCGTGGCGGCCGTCGTGGAAGTCGCGATGCATGCCTGCATGGTAACGCGCGCGGCCTGCGCCGCCGAAGCCGCGCGCCGCCTACGGCAAATAGAGCCGGATGCGCCCGTCCTGCATCACGGCGGCGAGGCCCACGGGCGGCAGCGCGACGCCGATGCAGGCCTCGCCGCTGGCCGCCCACGCGGTCGTGGCGGCGGGCGGCGTCGCGCGCAGGTCCCACAGCGCCACGCCGTTCTCCCCGTTCGCGATCGCCAGCAGGCCGTCGGCCAGGGCCAGGCCCGAGGCCGGCCGCCGGGCCAGGCCGAGGCGGGCCACCGTGGCGCGGCTCTCCAGGTCGAACACGAACACGTCGCGGTCCTGGCTGGCGACCGCGATCCAGTGGCTGACGGCGTCGCCGACGATCTGCGCGATCGCTCCTTCCGGTCCGCGCAGCGTCGCCAGCAGCCGCCGCGATCGGGCGTCGAGCACGCGCAGCACGCGGTTGGCGTGGCCGCTGACCAGCTCGTCGCCGATCCAGCACAGCGCGGTCACCGGCGCCGGCTGGCGCAGCAGCTCGCGGCGCGCTTCGCCGTCACGAGCTTCGGCCAGATCCCACAGCTTGATCGTCGCGTCGAGCCCGCCGCTCGCCAGCGTCGAGCCGTCGGGCGCGAACGCGAGCGCGGGCACCGAGGCGTCGTGGCGCAGCTTGCACGGCAGCTCGCCGGCCGCCGCCAGGTCCCAGAGGTGGACCGAGCCGTCGACGTGACCCGAGGCCAGCAGTCGCCCGTCGGCCGACGTGGCGAGGCCGACCGCCAGCGCCTCGTGGCCGCTGCGGCGGTGCATCTCGGTGCGCAGGATCGCGACCCGCTCGCGGCGGGCCAGGTCCCACACGCGCAGGGCGCCGTCCGCGCCCGAGAGCACCAGCCGCACGCCGTCCGCGCACAGCAGCGCGGCGTGGGCGGCCGGCGGCTCGCCGAAGGCGACGGCCTGGCGCATCGCGCTGGCCTGGCGCGGCCGCGGCAGCGCAGGCTTCGGCGGCGGGACCGGGCTGGGGTCGGGAGCCGCGACGGGCAGCGCGGGCGTGCTGACCCGCACGGTCGGCGCCTCGTCCATCAGCTCCTCGATCTGGTCGACCAGGCCCGCCGCCTCGTGGCCCGCGGGTTCGAGGTTCTGCGCGCGGCGGGCCGCGGCCAGCGCGCCGTCGAGGGTGCCGGCGGCCAGCAGTCGCTGGGCGTCGGCGAGCGCCTGCCGCGCCATCGCCGCGCGGTCTTCCGCCGACAGCGCCGGCTCCACGGGCGCCGAGAGCTGCGCGGCCAGCGCCAGCGCCGCGGCCATCTCCGCCATGTCGAGGAAGCGCTCGTCCGGGACCTTGCGCAGCGCGCGTTCGATCACCGCGGCGACCGGCTCCGGCGCGCCGAGGACCTCGCGCGACGGCGGCAGGAACGGTTCGTGCACGATCTTGTAGGCGAGCGAGGCGACCGACTCCGCCACGAACGGGCAGCGCCCGACCAGCAGTTCGTGGAGCACGACCCCGGCGGCCCACATGTCCGCGCGCAGGTCGACCTTGCCCTCGCGCAGCGCCTCGGGGCTCATGTACGACGGCGTGCCGAGCACCAGCCCGGTCTGGGTCAGGTGCGAGTCGCGCAGGCGGGCGATGCCGAAGTCGACCAGCTTGACGCCGCCGTCGCCCGTCAGCCGGATGTTGGCCGGCTTGACGTCGCGGTGGATCACGCCGCGCTTGTGGGCGAAGTCGAGGGCGCGGCAGACGTCGACCATCAGCCGCAGCTTGTGGCCGAGCGAGAGCTGCCGGCGCTCGATGGCCTGGGCGAGGTCGACGCCGTCGAGCAGCTCCATGGCGATGAACGGGCCCTCGCGGCCGGCGTCGCCGAGCTCGTAGACCGTGACGATGGCCGGGTGGGTGAGGCGGGCCGCGGCCCGCGCCTCGCGCTCGAAGCGGGCGATCGCGTCGGCGCGGTCGAGCAGCGCCGGCGACAGCAGCTTCAGCGCGACCGGGCGATCGAGGCTCTGGTCGTGGGCTTCGTACACCGTGCCCATCGCCCCGCTGCCGAGCACCGCGCGCAGCTCGTACTTGCCGAGCGCCCGGGGCAGCGACCGCGGGGCTACGCTCACGGCGTGGCCCGCACCACCGCCAGCAGCTCTTCGCCGAACGCGGCGACTCGCCAGCGCCGCAGGCCGTCGATCGTTGCCAACGCCTCGAGGTCGCGCGGCGCGGCCTCGGCCACCCGCTCCAGCAGCCGCTGCGGCAGCAGCACCGAGACGTCGGGCAGGCCCAGCTCCGCCGAGCGCTTCTGGCGCCAGGCGCGCAGGACATCGATCCGGCGCTCGGTTTCCTCCGCCACCAGGTGGCGGGGCTGGCGCGGGAAGCGCGGCAGCTCCGGCTCGGCCAGGGCGAGCGCGCGCTCGACGCCGGCGAGCAGCGCGGGCACCTCGGCCTGCAGGCGGGGCAGCAGGCCGCGGTGGCGGCGCAGGTCGTCGCGGCTGCGCGGCGGCGTGGTGGCGATCTCCAGCAGCGTCTCGTTGCCGACGATCTTGAAGGTCGGCACGTCGCGCCGCTCCGCGATGCCCTCGCGCCAGCGCCAGGCCTCGCCCAGCACGGCCAGCGCCCGCGGCGGCAGCTTGCCCGCGCCCTTGATCCGCATGAAGGCGTCGGGCTCGGGCCCGCCACGGGCCGGCGCCATCGCCGCCACGGCCGCGCTCTCCTCCTCCCACCACTCGTGGCGACCCAGCTCGTGCAGCCGCGCCGCGAAGCGGTCCTCCAGGTCGAGCAGGTAGAGCACGTCCTTCAGCGCGTAGGCCTCCTGCTCGGGGCGCAGCGGGCGCACCGACCAGTCGTCCTTCTGGTGGGCCTTCGACAGCGTCGCCCCCAGCTCGTCGCGCACGCAGGCGAGCAGGCCGATCTCGGTGCGGCCCAGGAAGCGCGCCGCCAGCATGGTGTCGCCCATGTTGGGGAAGGCGAAACCGAAGTCGCGCTTCAGCGTCGTCACGTCGTGGTCCGACCCGTGCAGCACCTTGCGCACGCCGGGATCGCCGACGACCGCCGCCAGCGCCGACAGGTCGGGCACGGCGATCGGGTCGATCAGCACCGCCTCGCCACGGTCGGTCGCGAGCTGCAGCAGGCAGGTGCGGCCCGCGTAGTGGTGCAGGCCGTCGGCCTCGCTGTCGAGGCCGATCCGGCGCACGGCCGCGAGGGTAGCGACGAACGCCTGCAGGTCACTGGCGGTGCGCAGCCAGCGGGCGGGTGACGTGGTCATGGTTGGCGCTCCTGGTGCTGCGGCATCGGCGCGGAGTCTAGCGCGCCCGCCTCAGGGCGCCCCGAGCGCGGGAGCCAGCCCGTGGGCGCGCTGGGCGCGGGCCCAGGCGGCGTCGATGCGCGGTGCCAGCCAGGCCGCGCACGGCGCCAGCGCGGCGCCGGCCAGCAGGTCGGCCACGAAGTGGTGGCGAAGGTAGACGGTAGCGACCAGCAGGCCGAGCACGAACGGCGCGATCAGCCACGCCAGCGGCCGCAGGAAGCGCGCGGCGTAGTAGAGCGAGAGCAGCGAGATCGCCGTGTGCAGCGAGGGGAAAGCCGCCCGCGAGTCGGTCGGCAGCAGCGCCATCGCACCCGCGGCCGCGTGCGAGAGGGTGTAGCCCCCGAGGTCGACCGAGTAGCGGCCCGCCAGCGCGACCCACGGCGGGCGGGCCGGGAACGCGACGTAGAGCGCGTAGCCGAAGAAGAAGCAGAGCACGATGCCGAAGGTCGCGGTCCGCATCTCGCGCAGCCGGCCGCGCAGCAGCAGGGCCAGCGGCACCAGCGGCGCGATCCAGCCGAAGCTCCAGTAGCAGAGGTTCATCAGCTCGGTCAGCCCCGGGCTGACGAAACGTTCCGCCCACACGGTCGGTTGCACCCCGAACAGCGCTTGATCGAAGGCGGCCAGCGCCGGGTGGATGTCGGCGTCGCGGACGAAGCCGAGGGTGTCGTGCAGGTTCGTGTAGACCAGCACGCAGGCGACGAAGGGCAGCAGCTCGCGGGCCAGCAGCGTGACGCGCGCGCCCGGCCACTGCCGCAGCAGCAGGCGCAGCAGCAGCAGCAGGGCGAGGGTGAAGGCGAGCCGCGAAACCGCCGAGGCGTAGACGCCGCCGCGGGCGATCGCCTGGCCGCGGGTGGAGGCGTCGGCGGCCAGCGTGTACCAGGTCGTGGGGACCAGGAACACGAGCGCCAGCCACTCCTCGGGTCGCAGCCGAAGCAACTGCCGCGCGAAGTCGGGAAGCGGCGGCTCGGTGTCGGTCAGGGATGCTCCTCCCGGAGGGCGCGGCCGGAAACGGTCCATGATTGCGCCGGCGATGGAGCAGGGCAAGTGGACGGGCCTCGGGCTGCCGCTGGCGCTGGCGGCGCCGGTGCTGCTGGTGTTGCTGGGGGTGGCCCCCTTGCAGCGGGCCGAGGTCTACTTCCTCGATGCCGCGCGGGCGATGCTCGAGACCGGCGACTGGGCTGTGCCGCGCTTCCGCAGCGAGCCGTTCTTCGACAAGCCGCCGCTGCTCTACTGGCTGTTCGGCGCGGCCTTCGCGGCGCTCGGGACGGAACGCGTGGCTGCGCGGGTGGTGTCGGTGGCGGCGGCGCTGCTCGCGATCGGCCTGACGCGGAGCCTCGGCCGCCGCTTCTTCGGCGCCGCGGTGGGCGACGTGGCCGCGCTGGTGCTGGCGACGACCCCGGGCTTCCTGGCGATGGGCCGGCTGGCGATGGCGGACATGGTGCTGACCGCGTTGTGCCTGGCGGCGGTCGCGCTGGGCGCCGCGGCCGCGGAGCGCGGGGAAGACGCGCGGGGCCAGCTGCTGGCGAGCGGCGCCGTGCTCGGTCTCGCGTTCCTGGCCAAGGGGCCGGTCGCGTTGCTGTTCGCCCTCGTGCCGCTGGCGGCGCTGGGCCCGGCCCTGATGCGGCCGCGCGCCGCGGCCTGGATCGCTGCCGGGTTCGTGCCGATCGCGGTGCCGTGGTTCGCGTGGCTGGCGCTGACCCTGGGCACGGCCCCGCTGGAGCACTTCTTCTGGCGCGAGAACGTCGCCCGCTTCGCAACCGACGCCTACGCCTCGGGCCGCGGCCCGCTCTACTACGTCGGGGTCTACCTGACGCTCGGCCTGCCGTGGGCGTTGCTGCTGCCGCTCGGCCTGCGCGGGCTCGCGTCCGCCCCCGCGGCCGCGCGGGTGGCCGCGGCCGTGGTCGTCGCGCTGCTCCCGCTCAGCCTCTCGCGCGGCAAGATCGAGTACTACCTGCTGCCGCTGTACCCGTGGCTCGCGCTGCTCGTCGCCCGCGGCCTGGTCGCCGCGAACTGGGATCGCCTCTCCCGCGGGCTGGCGCGGCTGGCCTGTGCGCTGCCGGCGATCTCGGCCCTGGCGCTGGCCGCGATCGCGCCGCGACTGCCCGCGCCGTGGGCGCTGGCGCCGCTCGAGGTCGCCGCCCTGGTGGGTGCCACGCTGCTGGCCAGCGCCGCGCTGGGGGCCGCCGCGCTGCGCCCGGAGCCCGCCCGCGTAGGGGTCGCGATGGCCGGCGGCGTCGCGCTGGTGGGCCCCGTGCTGGTCGCCACGTTTCTCGCGGCGACCTGGGAGGTGCGCCCACAGGCCGAGCTCGTGCGCCGCATCGTCGCCGAGCTCGCTCGCGAGCCCGGCACGGGCGTGGTGGTCTGCCATGACGCCGCCCACGTCGAGCGCGCCCTGTTGTTCGACCACCGGATCGTCGTCCGCCACGCCTGCGAGCTCGCGGCGCCGGGCGGTGCCGGCCCGGCCCCGCTGCTCGTGCTGCACGACGACGACCTGGCCCGCTTCTCCGCGGATGCCTCACTCGAGGTGCTGGCGCGCGAGCCGTTCCTGCCGGCCAAGGCCTTCCAGCGCGCGCTGCTCGGCGAATCCGTGACCCCGCGCTTCGTCGTGCTAGCGCGTCCTCGACCTGGGCAGTCGGGTTCCGAATAGGATTGCAGGGATGACGAGCGGGAACTTCGACGCGTTGCTGCTGCTGTCCTTTGGCGGGCCCGAGGCGCCGGCCGACGTGATGCCATTTCTGGAGAACGTCGTGCGCGGCCGGGGCGTGCCGCGCGAGCGGCTGCTGGAGGTGGCGAAGAACTACGAGATGTTCGGCGGCCGCAGCCCGATCAACGACCAGAACCGGGCGCTGCTGGCGGCGCTGCGGCCCGCGCTCGACGCGGCGGGCCTCGCGTTGCCGCTCTACTGGGGCAACCGCAACTGGGGGCCGTACCTCGCCGACGAGCTGCGGCGGATGCGCGAGCAGGGCGTGCGCCGCGCGCTGTGCTTCGTCACCTCCGCGTTCTCCTCGTACTCCGGCTGCCGGCAGTACCGCGAGGACCTGCAGAAGGCGCGCGAGGAGATCGGCGCCGGTTGCCCCGAGGTCGAGAAGCTGCGCGTGTTCCACGACCACCCGCGCTTCGTCGCGGTCCTCGTCGCGCGCCTGCGCGAGGTGCTCGCGACGCTGCCCGCGGAGCGCGCCGCGCGCGCGCGGCTGGTGTTCTCGGCCCACAGCGTGCCGCTGTCGATGGCGTCCACCAGCGCCTACGAGAGCCAGTTGCGCGAGACGGCCGGGCTGGTCGCCCGCGAGCTGGGCCGCGACGAGTGGACGCTGTGCTTCCAGTCGCGCTCGGGCCCGCCCGCCCAACCGTGGCTGGAGCCCGACGTCAACGACCACCTGAAGGCGCTGGCGGCGCAGGGCGCGACCGACGTCGTGCTGTCGCCGACCGGCTTCGTCTCCGACCACATGGAGGTCGTCTACGACCTCGACACCCAGGCCCGTGCGACCGCGCACGAGCTGGGGATCGAGCTGTGGCGGGCGGCGACGCCCGGCGTGCACCCCGAGTTCGTCGCGCTGATCGTGGAGCTGATCCAGGAGCGGGTCAGCGGGGCCCCGCGCCGCGCGCTCGGCTCCGGCCCGCGGCCCGACATCTGCGCGCTGGACTGTTGCCCAGCTCCGACGCACGGCCGACCGGGCCCTCCGCGCCCCGGCGCCTGAGCCCGGGCGGCCGTTTCAGGGGCGGTGGTGGACGAGACCTTCGCCCTCGCGCCAGGCCCACAGCGCGTGGGCGACGCTCTCGAAGGCGATCTCGTCCCACGGGATCTCGTCCCAGGGGAACAGCCTCGCCTCCAGCGTCTCGTGGCCCGCGCCGAAGAGCGGCTCGCGCAGCGTCGCGCGGTAGAAGACGTGGACCTGGCTGACGTGCGGCACCTCGAACAGCGTCAGCAAGGGACCGATCTCGACCTTGGCCAAGGCCTCTTCTTCCGCCTCGCGGGCCGCGCCCTGCGCCGTCGACTCGCCGGTCTCCATGAAGCCCGCGGGCAGCGTCCAGTAGCCGCGCCGCGGCTCGATCGCGCGCCGGCACAGCAGGATGCGGCCCTCGAACTCGGGCACGCAGCCGACCACCACCCGCGGGTTCTCGTAGTCGACGAAGTCGCAGTGGTCGCAGACGCGGCGCTCGCGGTTGTCGCCCTCGGGGACGCTCCGGTGGAAGGCCATGGGCAGCCGCGACATGGCGGGAGGCTAGCATGGGGCCGTGCTCTGGATCGGGGTCGCGCTCGCCGCGCTGGGCTTCGCCGCGCTGCTCGTCTCGGCGCTGCTGACGCGGGCGACGCTGCGCGGCCTGCGCGACGTGCCGGCCGTGATGGCGGGCCCGTTCCCGCGCCTGGCCGTGATCGTCGCCGCCCGCGACGAAGAGCGCGGGATCGAGGCCGCGATGCGCTCGCTGCTGGCCCAGGACTACGAAGCGCTCGAGGTCGTGGCCGTGAACGACCGCTCGGCCGACGCGACCGGCGCGATCCTCGACCGGCTGGCCGCGGAGGACGCGCGGCTGCGCCCCGTCCACGTGCGCGAGCTGCCGCCCGGCTGGCTCGGCAAGTGCCACGCGCAGCACGCGGGCGCGTCCGCCGCCGACGCGCGCTGGCTGCTGTTCACCGACGGCGACATCCTGTTCGATCCCGGCGTGCTGAAGCGGGCGGTGGCGTACGCGGAGGCCCACCAGCTCGACCACGTCGTGGCCTTTCCGCACCTGCTGGCGCCGGGCTTCGTCGAGCGCGCGTTCGTCAGCAGCTTCGGCCTGCTGCTGCTGCCCAAGCTGCGGACGTGGACGTTGCGCCGCGCGGGCGGCGGCGGCTACGTCGGGGTCGGCGCCTTCAACCTGGTCCGCGCCGAGGCCTGGCGTGCGATCGGCGGGCACGAGCGGCTGAAGATGGAGGTCGTCGACGACGTGCGCCTCGGCTACCTCTTGCGCCGCCTCGGCTACCGCCAGGCGGCACTCGACTCGGGCGGCCTCGTCCGCGTGCGCTGGAACGAGGGCTTCCGCGAATCGTGGCGTGGCCTGCTCAAGAACGCCTTCGCCGGCGCCGAGTGGAGCTGGCCGCAGGCGCTCGCGGGCGCGTTCGCCCTCGCCTGTCTCGGCCTCGCCCCGCTGCTGGCGGCGGCGTTCGGCTCGACCGAGACTTTGCGCACGGCCGGGCTCGCCACCTATCTCGCGGGGGCGGCGATCCAGTCTGCGGCGGCGTGGCGGATCTCCCACGGCCGTGGCCTCGAGGGCCTGCTCGGGCCGATCGCGCTGGTGGCGCTGGCGGGCGCGGTGATCGCCTCGGCCGCGCTCGCGCAGTGGC
Source organism: Vicinamibacteria bacterium (assembly GCA_023701125.1). Classification (GTDB taxonomy): domain Bacteria; phylum Acidobacteriota; class Vicinamibacteria; order Fen-336; family Fen-336; genus WYBL01. Next base: position 44,962 of record JAMPXO010000022.1, read on the forward strand.
GGGGCGGGATCGAGTGGCGGCGCACCCGCTATCCGCTGCGCGCGCTGCGCGCGGGTTGCGTGCGGGAGCGCTCGCTGCCGGCCAGCGGCGCGGTCGGATGGTGAGCCCGCGCCCCCGGGAGATCACGCTGCGCACGGCGGACGGACACAGCCTGGCCGCCAGCGCCTGGGAGCCGGAGCGCGAGCCGCCCGGCGCAGTGCTGATCACCTCCGCCACCGGCGTCAAGCGCGGCTTCTACGCACCGTTCGCGTCGTTCCTCGCCGAGCGTGGCCTGCTGGTGCTCAGCTTCGACTACCGTGGCGTCGGCGGCTCGCGGCCGCGCTCGCTGGCGATGTACGACGCGCGGATGCGCGACTGGGGCCAGCAGGACGCCGAGGCCGCGCTGCAGTGGCTGCTCGCGCGCACGCCGCACGTCGCGCTGGTCGGCCACAGCTTCGGCGGCCAGGCGCTGGGCCTGATGCCGGGCGCGCCGCGGCTGCGGGCCGCGCTGCTGGTCGCTGCGCAAAGCGGGTACTGGCGCCACTGGCGCGGCGTCCACCGGCTCGGCCTGTGGGCGCTGTGGCACGTGTTGATCCCCGGGCTGTGCACGGCCTGCGGCTACTTCCCGGGGCGCGTGCTCGGCTCGGCCCAGGACCTGCCGTCCGGCGTGGCCCGCGAGTGGGCGCGCTGGGGACGCTTCCCGGGCCACGTGGCCGACGACGAGGGCGGCGCGCTGGCGGCGGGTTTCGCGGGCCTCACGTTGCCGATCCGCGCGTACTCCTTCGCGGACGACAATTTCGCCCCGGCGGCCGCGGTCGACGGGCTGCTGCGCCTGTACGCGGCGGCCGCGCGTGAGCACGTGCACCTGGACCCGCGCGACCTGGGCCGCCCGATCGGCCACTGGGGCTTCTTCCGCGAAAAGAGCCGCGAGCCGCTGTGGCTCGACGCGGCCGGCTGGCTGGAGGCGCAGCTGGGTGGCCCCGGCTCCCGCGGCGCAGGCCGAACCGGATGACCTCGACGGTGCGCCGCGGCAGCGTGATCGCCGGCCGCTACGAGCTCGTGGACTTCCTGGGGCGGGGCGGCATGGGCACGGTGTTCCGCGCCCGCGACCAGGCGCTCGGCGACGACGTGGCGCTCAAGGTGCTCCGGCCCGAGATCGCGACGCCCGAGTACGAACGCCGCTTTCGTGGCGAGGTCAAGATCGCGCGGCGGGTCCGTCATCGCAACGTGTGCGCCATCCACGACTACGGCCAGGAGGCGGGGCTCCACTACATCGTGATGGAGCTGGTGGAGGGCGTCGATCTCAAGCACCTCGTCAAGGAGCGGGGTGCGCTGCCGTTGCCCGAGGCGATCCACCTCGTCGGCCAGCTCGCCGCCGGACTGCAGGCGATCCACGACGCCGGCATCGTGCACCGCGACCTCAAGACGCCGAACGTGATGGTCGACCGCCGCGGCGTCGTGCGCCTGATGGACTTCGGGATCGCCAAGTCGATGGACTCGCAGACGCTGGCGACGGCCGTCGGCATGATCCTCGGCACCCCCGAGTACATGAGCCCCGAGCAGGTCCGGGCAGCGACGCTCGACCCGCGCAGCGACCTGTACGCGCTCGGCGTGGTCGCCTTCGAGTTGCTGACGGGGCGCGTGCCGTTCAAGGGCGACACGCCGCTGGCGACGCTGATGATGCACCTGCAGGACGAACCGCCCCTCGAACTGCCGCTCGCCGCCGGGCTTCCCGCCGGCATCCGCGCCGCCCTGAAGCGGGTGCTGGCGAAGGACCCGCAGGAGCGCTTCGCGACGGCCGCCGAGTTCGCGCAGGCACTCGCCGCCGACGGCGCCGACGCCCCGCGCGCCTCCGCGCGTCTGGCGCCCCGACTCGCGGCGGCCGACGAACGCGCGCCGATCGACAGCGACGAGATCCCCACGGCCCTGACCCCGGCGCCGACACCCGGGCGGCCGCCGGTCGCCCCCGCGGCGCCGCCTCCGGCCCCCGACTGGGAGGAGGACTTCGCACGCGCCAGCGTCGCCGCCGTGAGCGCAGATTGGGAAGTGGACCTGGCGCCAGCGCCCGAGGAGTGGGAGGAGGACCTCACGCCCACCCCCGCGCCCCCGCCGACGCCCCCGCCCGCGGACTGGGAAGAGGACTTCGGCGAGTCGCGACCCACGCGATTCAGGAACTCTTAAGGTCTCGCGCGTCCAATCGGTGAGAGGCAGGGGAGGCCTCGCCGATGGTGCGCGTGACGTGGGTCGTGGGGACGGTCGTCGTCGCTTGCGCCGCGTTCGCCGAGTCCTCCCCGCCTTTCGGCGCAGCCAACGCCGTGGCGGCTGCCGCGGGCAGCCCGCGCCGGGCCGTGCTCGCGGACTGGAATCACGACGGCCTGCAGGACCTGGGCCTGCTGCGCGCGGACGACGGCAGCAGCCACCTGGAGTTGCTGGTCGGCAACGGCGCCGGCGCGTTCAGCCTCGGCGCGCGGGCGGAGATCGCTGCGGACGCGGTCGACCTCGCCGTCGGCGACTGGAACCAGGACGGCGCGCCCGACCTCGCGGCGGCCGGGGCGGGCCGGATCGAAATCCGCCTCCACGACGGTACCAGCGCCTTCATCGCCCGGCCCGACGTGGCCGTCACGGGCGCCACTGCGGTCGCCGCGGGCTACTTCGACTTCGACGGTCGTCTCGATCTCGCGGCGCTGGTGGCCGGTGGTGCTGACGTCCTGCTGTTCGCCGGCGACGGCAGCGGCGGCTTCGCGTCCCCGGCGCGGCTGGCGACGGGGGGGACGGCCGATCGCCTGTTGGCCATGGACCTCGACGGCAACGGCCTGACGGACCTCGTCGTGCTCGACCGCAGCGCCGGCGAGATCGCGATCTTCCGCGGCTACGAGGCGGGTTTCGCCACCGTCGGCCGCTTCCCGGTCGGTCAGCTCCCGGCCGCGGCGACCGCCGTCGACCTCGACCGCGACGGCACGCTCGACCTCGTGGTCGCCAACGAGGGCTCGAGCAACGTGTCGGTGCTGCTGGCGCGGAACGGGACGTTCGACGCCGTGACGTTGTTCTCGACCGACGCGGCGCCGCGGGCGATCGCGGCCGGGGACGTCAGCGGCGACGGCATTCCCGACCTGGTCGTGGCCAACGCCGGCGCATCGACGCTGGGCGTGCTGCAGGGCGACGGCAGCGGCGGCTTCACACTGCTGCAGACTGTGGAGGCGGTCGGGGAACTGACCTGGGTCGCCCTCGCCGACCTCAACGGCGATTCGTCGCTCGACCTGGTGGCAGGGCCGTCGGCCGGAGGCGGGCTGCTGCTGGCTCTCAACCCGGGTGCGGGCAGCTTCGTGCGCAGCGCGACGTACGCGGCCACGGAGTTGCCCTACGGGCTCGACGCGGGCGACCTCGACCGCGACGGCCGTCTCGACATCGTGGCCGCGGGCTACGCGTCCGGCGCGGTCGCCCTGTTGCGCGGCGCCGAGGTGGGCCTGCTCGCGGCGGCGACGACTCCGGACGTCGGCGTCCAATTGCTCGCGGCGGCCGTCGCCGACTTCGACGCGGACGGGAACCCGGACGTCGCCGTCTCGGCCCACGGGTCGAAACAGGTCGTGGTGCTCGAGGGCGATGGGGCGGGCGGTTTTCGGCGGCGGGTGGAAGTCGGGGGCGACTTCGAGTCGCCGAGTGGCCTCGTCGTCGCCCGCCTCGACCGCGACGCTCGCCCGGATCTCGTCGTGGCCGACCAGGCCGGCGGTCGCCTGGTGGCGCTGCTGTCGGCCACGGGCGGGCTGACCCGCTCCGCGAGCCTCGACCTCGGCGGCCAGCCGTTCGCGGTGGCGGCCGGCGACGTCGACGGCAACGGCTCCGACGACGTTGTCGTGGCCGATGCGGGCGACAGCCGCGTCCGGGTCGTGCTGGGCGACGGGGCGGGGGGACTGCGCGCGGGTCAGGAGTTCGACGTCGGCCGCGTGCCGATGGCGATCGCGCTGGCGGATCTCGACCGCGACGGTCGCCTCGACCTGATCGTGACCAGCCACGGCGAGGGCACCGCGGCGCTCTGGAAGGGGGATGGGCAAGGGCGTTTTTCTACGCATCTCCTGCTCGACCTCGGCGCACCGGCGCGCGGGGTCGCGGTCGGCGACTTCGACGGCGACGGCTGGCCCGACCTGGCGATCGCACTGCAGAGCGCGTCGCGGGTGGCGGTCGTGCTTTCCGACGGCGCGGGTCGCTTCGCCGAGCCCGTGCAGTACGCCGCGGGCAGCGGCGTGACCGCGCTGGTCGCCCGCGACTTCGACCGCGACGGCGACCTCGACCTGGTCACGGCCGACAGCGCGGGCAGCACGGTCTCGCTGCTGGTCGGGCGCGGCGACGGCAGCTTCGGTCAGTGAACGAGAAGCAGGAGGACGACGATGAGACGGCGTGACTTCGTGGTAGCCGTGCCGCTGGCGACGTGGGCCGTCGCGTGCTCGCAGGACGACGCCACCGACACCTCGACCAGCGCGAGCAGCACCACGGTGACGCCGACGGTCACGGCGGCGGCCGACCCCCAGCCGGCCGCCGCCGTGGCCTCCACGGACTCGGCTTTCGCCTGGCAGGCGAGCTTCCGGGTGACGCTCGCGGAGTCGGCCGGCGCGTCCGCCACGGTGCGCACCCTGACCGCCGACCTGGAGCAGGCGGCCGGCGGGATCGTGATCACGCCGCCGACGGGCCTCGACGAGAGCTTCCGCTTCGTCGTCCGGGCCGACGCCGGAAACCGGGTCGCGGCCAGCGGCAGCCTGCCGATCGAGTTCGACTTCTTCTACTCGTTGCCCAACCTGGGCCGCGAGGCGCTGGTGACGATCGTGCTGACCCTGGTCGACGACGAGTCGAGCACGTCGACGGTCACGGTCTCCGCTCGCGTGGTCTGAGCGGCCAGCGGGGGCTCAGGTACGCGGGGCTTCCGCTCGCCAGTCCGCGATCGTCGTGCCGATCGCCGCCTCCGCCTGGCGCAGCAGGCCCTCGCGGTCTTCGCCCTCTGCGCGCGGCAGCGACGGGCAGAAGCGGACGCGGATGCGCTGGCCCCACAGCATCGGCTTCATCCTGCGGGCGACGACGCGCCACATGCCGTCGATCGCGATCGGCACCACCGGCGCGTCGGGCATCACCTCGAGCAGGGCCAGCGTGCCGGCGGGCTTGAAGGGCTTGAGCGCGCCGTCCCACGCCCGCGTGCCCTCGGGGAAGATCAGCACGCTGACCCGGCGCTGCTCGGCTTCGACGCCCATCGCGCGGATGGCGGCGACGGCCTGCGCGCGGTTCTTGCGGTCGATCGAGGCCAGGCCGCCGCGGCGCATGGCGATCGAGATCGAGGGCACCCCGTGCGCCAGCTCCTTCTTCGCCACGTACTTGAGGAAATGGCGGCCGGTCCAGGCGGCGAAGATCGGCATGTCGAACATCGCCTGGTGGTTGGCGACGAAGATCACGGGCGGTGGCGGCAGCAGGGCCGCGCCGTCGACCTCGATCCGCATCCCGGACAGCGGCAGCACGAAGTGGGCGAGCACCCACTGCATGGCGAACAGGGAGCGGTCGTGGGCTTCGCGCGAGACGAGCAGCGCGAGCCGTTGCACGACGTCGAAGCAGACCATCGTGGCGCCGAAGGCCGGCACGAACAGCAGCGTGCCGAACCAGTCGAGGAGCAGCCGCACGGAACCGCCGGGCTAGGCGGCCGCGCCCTCGAGCATGACCGCGGTCAGCTCGGAGTAGATCCGCGCCCACGCCAGCCGCACGTCGGCCGAGAACTCCTGGCCCGTGATCCGGCGCACCATCTCCAGCAGCGCCTGCTCGACCGAGTCGTAGTGGCGCAGCTCGACGCCGTAGCCCTCGTGGCGGCGGCCCAGCTCGCGCAGCACGGGCTTCAGCTCGTCGATGCGGTCGAGCCCGCGGACCGCCGTCGCCAGCACGCTCATCAGCATGTCGCCCTGGGTCTTCATGTCGTTGACCCGGAACAGCGGCCTCGCGCTGGGGTCGACCTGGAACAGCAGCTCGTAGAACAGCGCCGCGGCCTCGTCCTTGCGCCTGGCCACCTGCTCGAAGGTGTCCTGCACGATCATCACCGCGTCGCGCTTCTCGAAGTCGACGATCTCGTGGATCGTCGTGTGCCGGCCGTCGAGGGTGTCGTCCTCCTGGACCACGACCCCGAGCCGGACCTCCGACTCGATCACGTTGACGAGTTCCTCGGTGGCCAGGATGCGAGTGCCGCGGCCGCGGTTGAGCACGCGCAGGCGCTCGGCGGCGGCGGCCGCCCCGCCCACCGCGGTCGTCTCCATCTTCGACGGGTGGCCGACGCGGCCGACGACCATGCGGCCGAAGTGGAGCCCGACGCCCAGCTCCAGCTCCAGCTTGAAGTGCTCCTTCAGCCACTTGTTGAAGTCGTCCATCCGCGCCTGCATGCGCAGCGCCGCGCGCACGGCCGTGACGCACTTGGCCTTGGCGTCGCCGCCGTCGAGCCCGAACAGCGCGTTGAAGCCGTCGCCGGTATAGCCCTGGATCGTGCCGCCGCCGGTGACCGCGGGGTCGGCGACGAACGAGAAGAAGCGGTTCAGCACGTGGACCACGTCGTACGGCGGCAGCTTGCGCAACCGCGAGGCCATGTCGAGCAGGCCCGCGGACATCACGGCCACCGCCATCTCGCGGGTCGGCGCCGGAGCCCGGCGCTCGCTGACCAGCAGGCCGAGGTCCTCCTCGTCGAGCACCAGCCGGCGCACGCTGACGGGCCCCGTCACCTTGGCCTGGCAGGCGAGGCGGATGTCGTCGCCCCAGCCCAGCCGGGTCGCCAGCCGCGCCTCGTCGGCCGAGCGCGGCGCCAGCGTTCCCTGCGCCACCCGCACCCGGCAGGTGGAGCAGCGGGCGCGCCCGCCGCACTCGTGGAAGTGGGGGATGCCCTCCTGCAGCGCCGCTTCCAGCAGGGTGCGGCCCGTCGCCACGGTGAGCGACTTGTCGGCGCCGCCCTCGGCCTGGTAGACGACACGAGCCGTCTGCACGCCGCTCGCCGCGGCCGCGACCGGCGCCGTGTCGACCGCCGATACGGACGCGCCGGCGCGGGACATCGACGCCGAGGCGCGCAACCAGGCTCCCGCAGCTTGGCCGCCGGCAGCGCTGGCGCCAGCCGGGGCCTCGAGGCGAGCCTCGACCTCGGCCGCGGTGGCGCGGCCCTCCACCAGCGCGTGCAGCGCGGCGAAGGCCTCGGCCAGCGCCTGGCCGTCGCGGAACCGCTCGCTCGCCTGCTTGGCCAGCGCGCGGCGCAGCACGCGGTCGACGATCGGCGGCACCTCGGGGTTCAGCTCGTGGACCGGCTCGGGCTCGCGCTCCAGCACCTGGAACAGCGCCGCATGCACGCTCGGCGCCGGGAACGGCTTGCGTCCCGACAGCACCTCGTACCCGATCGCGCCCAGCGCGAACACGTCGGAGCGGGCGTCGGCGCGCTCGCCACGCACCTGCTCCGGCGACATGTAGTGCGGCGTGCCGAGCACCTGGCCGCTGCGGGTGGCGTCGCTGCCCTCGATCCGAGCCAGGCCGAAGTCGAGGATCTTGAGCCCGCCGCCGGGCAGCAGCCGGATGTTGGCGGGTTTCAGGTCGCGGTGGACGACGCCCTTGGCGTGGGCGAAGCCGACCGCGGCGCCGGCCTGCGCGAGCAGCGCGAGGCGCGCGGGCAGCGGCCCCAGCGGGCCGCGGCGCAGGGCGTCCGAGAGGTCCTCGCCCTCGAGCAGTTCCATCGCCAGGTAGCAGCGGCCGTCGGCCTCGCCGAAGTCGTAGATGGTGACGATGTTCGGGTGGGTGAGGCCGGCTGCCGCCTGGGCCTCGCGCCGGAACCGCTCGCGGCGCTCCTCCGGGGCGTCGTCGCCCGCCCGCTCGAGGATCGTCTTGAGCGCCACGACTCGGTCCAGGCCCTCGTCGCGGGCCTTGAAGACCTCGCCCATCGCTCCCGCGCCGATGCGCTCCAGGATGCGGTACTTGGCCAGGGCGGAGATCGAAGCGGAGGACATGGGGAACCTCTTCGGGTGGATTTTGGCCGGCTAGGGTACCCGATCTTGCCGGTCCTGCCGCGCGGGCGCTAGCTGTCGTCCTCGTCGAAGCCCAGGGCCTGCAGCGCGTCGTGATGCCGGGTGGCGGCGAAGAACGTCAGCGGGATCGCCGCCAGCGCGAGCGACACGAGGCCGCTGGCCAGCGTCTGCACCCGCAGCCACGTGTAGTTGGAGAGGGTGACCAGGTCGTGGTCGATGCCGGCCTTGCCCTGCTGGTAGATGGCGCGTTGCGCCGCGCTGCCGACCAGCCCGCTCCCGAAGGTCACCACGTTGAAGAGCAGGAAGAAGCCGACGAAGCAGGAGAGCGGGCGCTCGAGCGGGGAGCGCGAGCCCCAGCCGGTCAGCCCGCGGTACAGGAACACGGCGCCGAACACCACCTCGAACAGGTGGCCGCCGGCCACGGTCAGCCACTCGTCCCAGCCACGCCAGATCAGCAGGGCCCACATCGCGAAGGCGCCGATCGCGACCCGCCGCGGCCACCCCGGCCACACCCAGGCGGCGCCCCCGGCCGCGGCCGCCCACGCCAGCAGGATCAGGTTCGAGCGCTCGCCGTGGGTGGTCAGGCCGCCGCCGCCCGCGAAATCGAACGCGGGCAGCGAGGGGTGGCCGAACAGCCAGCCGCAGGCGGCGTGGCCGATCTCGTGCAGCAGCGTCGACAGCGGCGTCAGCAGGAAGTGGGCGAACGGGAAGCGCGGCAGCACCAGCGCGACCGCGAGGCCGATCGCCGCCGCCTTCCAGGCAGCATGGGTCAGGCCCAGGCGGCGCGGTTCTTCGCCCGGGAGCGGGGCCGCGACGTCCGGCCGCGGCTCGCGCTCGGGGCGCAATCGCGGCGCCCCGGCGGCGCGGGCGCGAGCCAGGATCACGCCGCAGGCGGCGCACTCGACGGCACCCGGCGCTGTCGCCTCCCCACACCGAGGACAGGTCATGGGGGGAATCGTACCGTCACCGTGTCCTGTGGTAGCTTGCCCCCGCCATGGACAACACGCCTCTCAAGAAGACCCCGATCAACGCCGTCCACCGCGAGTTGAAGGCCAAGATGGTCCCGTTCGGCGGCTGGGACATGCCCGTCGAGTACGCCGGCCTGATCTCGGAGCACCAGGCCGTGCGCCAGGCGGCCGGGCTGTTCGACGTCTCGCACATGGGGGAGTTCTTCGTCGAGGGGGCGGGTGCCCTGGCCTTCCTCCAGCGGGTCACTTGCAACGACGTGGCCAAGCTGGTCGACGGCCAGGCCCAGTACTCGGCGCTGCCGATGCCCACCGGCTGCCCGGTGGACGACGTGATCGTGTACCGCTTCGGGCCCGAGAAGTTCATGTTGATCGTCAACGCGGGCAACCTGGAAAAGGACTGGGCCTGGCTCAATGCCCAGAAGCCCGAGGGCTGCACGCTCACCAACCGCAGCGACGAGATCGCGCTGATGGCGCTGCAGGGCCCGCTCGCGCAGGAGATCCTCGCGGGTCTGACCGCGGTCGATCTCGCCGCCATCAAGTACTACCACTTCGCCCAGGGCGACGTGGTCGGCGTGCCCGCCACCGTCTCGCGCACGGGCTACACGGGCGAGGACGGCTTCGAGATCGGGGTGCCGGCGGACAAGGCGGAGATCGTCTGGCGGCGGCTGCTCGACCAGGGCAAGGAGCGCGGGCTGGTGCCGGTGGGCCTCGGCGCTCGCGACACGCTGCGGCTGGAAGCCAAGATGGCGCTGTACGGCAACGACATCGACGAGAGCACGACGCTGATCGAGGCCGGCCTCGGCTGGATCGTGGCCCTCACCGATGCCAAGGGCGACTTCAACGGCCGCGCCGTGCTCGAGCCGCAGAAGAAGGGCGGCACCGCGCGCAAGCTGGTCGGCTTCGAGATGACCGGCCGCGGCATCGCGCGCCACGGCTACCCGGTGTTCGTCGACGGCCACCGCTCCGGCGACGTGACCTCGGGCAGCTACGCGCCGTTCCTGCAGAAGAACATCGGCCTGTGCTACCTGCCGGCCGCCAAGGCGGTCCCGGGTACGGCGATCGAGATCGAGATCCGCGGCCACCGGGTGGCGGCCAAGGTGGTCCCGACCCCGTTCTACAAGAGAGTGAAG
>JAMPXO010000150.1 GCA_023701125.1 Vicinamibacteria bacterium
GCGGCCCAGGCCGGCAGGTAGGGCACGAGCAGCCGGAAGCCCGGCATCCAGTCGCTGCCGGCGAGCGGCACGGCCAGCAGCCCCGCCGTCACCAGCGCGAGCGGCGGCAGCGCTCGCCGTCGCGCTTCGGCGGCGCCCAGCACCAGCGGCAGCAGCGCACAAGGCGCGAGGAACGGCGTCAACTGCCACCACCCGAAGCGGCGCAGGTACTCGAGCGGCGGCACCGCGCCGAAGCCACCGGCCTTGGCGTAGTAGGTGTTCGGCAGCCACTCGCCGTCATAGGTCGCGTGGCGCCAGAGCAGGTGCGCGGCCACGGTGGCGGTGACCAGCGCCGTGTCGAGCAGCAGGCGGCGGCGGGCCGGCCCGCGTCCTTCGCCGGCCAGCACGCGCCCCGCGGCCACGGCGGCGAAGGCGTAGGCGCCCTCGGGCCGGGTCAGCGCCGCCAGCGCGAACAGCACGCCCGCCCCGCGCCAGCGATCCGCCGCGTGACCGGCTTCCCCGGCGAGCAGGCCGGCCGCGAGCAGGGCGGCGAACAGCGCCGTCTCCAGGCCCGTGGTGGCGTTGAGGGCCAGCCCGGCGCTGGCCGCCACCAGGCCGCCGGCCGCGAGCGCGACCCACGTCGACGGCACTCGCGCCGCGCCGAGCCGGGCGGCCAGCGCGGCGGCGAGGGCGGCCGCCGCCGCGAAGCTCGCCAGGCCGATCACCTTGGCGACCAGCGGGCCGGCGCTCGGGCCGGCGACGGCGATCGCCGCCGCCGTGGCCAGCATCAGCAGGAAGTTGGTGTAGCCCTCGACCCGCTCGCCCGGGTTGTAGTACGGGCCGGTGCCCTCCGCCAGGCTGCGCGCGTAGCGGAACGTGATCCAGGCGTCGTCGTTGACCTGGAACCAGAACGGCAGGGCGGTCGCGACCGCCCCCAGCGCGCACAGCGCCAGGACCGCGCGGCGCGCGGCCCGCGGGCTCACTCTTCCTGCTTCTTCTTCTCGTCGCCGCCGAAGACCGCCGACAACGCCCAATTGACGAGAGCGATCACGAGGCTGCCGAGCATGCCGGCGATCACGCCGTCGACGCTGTAGGCGGGTACGAACCAGGAGAAGGCCCACAGCAGCAGGCCGTTCAGCACGAAGTAGAACAGGCCGAGGCTGAGGATCAGGGCGGGGAGCGACAGCAGCATCGCCAGCGGCCGCACGACCAGGTTGAACAGGCCGAGCAGCGCGCCCGCGAACAGCAACTGGAGAGCGTCGCCGTGGAACACGATCCCGGGCACCACCTGAGTGGCGAGCAGCGCCAGGGCGTTGCCGAAGATCCGCGCGAGCAGTCGCATCGAGAGTTATCATACGGCCACTCCTGTGCCGCGCCTCGCCCCGTCCGCCGCCCGCCAAGCTGCCGAGGTGGTGGCGTTCCGCCACGAGCTGCTGGAGCTGCTGGAGAAGCAGCCGCCGGACGACGCGGCGCTGCTCGACATGCTCGAGCGCCACCGGCTGCACGGGCACCCGGTGTTCTCCGCGCTGCTGTCGATGCTGGTCCACCTCGACTTCTCCGAGACCGAGGCCCGCCGCCACTGGCAACGGATCGTGGAGCACCGCGGCGTGATGCTGGAGGCGCTCGGCCGCGACGTCGGCCTGCGGGTGGCGCTGCTCGACTACTTTGCCAACTTCTCGAAGGAGCTGAAGAGCCCGACGGTGATCGAGATCTCGATCTTCGAGCGCACCGCGCGCTCGGCGGTCACCGACGGCCTGACCGGGCTGTACAACCACGCTTTCTTCGCCCAGGCCCTGCGCCGCGAGGTGATGCGCGCGAAACGCCACGCGCTCGGCCTGTCGCTGCTGATGTTCGACCTCGACAACTTCAAGAAGCTCAACGACACCCGCGGCCACCTGACCGGCGACCGGGTGCTGGTCAAGGTCGCCGCGCTGGTCCAGGCCTGCGTGCGCGAGATCGACATCGCCGCGCGCTACGGCGGCGAGGAGTTCGCCGTGATCCTGCCGGACACCGCCGGCCCCGGCGCCCACGTCGTGGCCGAGCGCATCCGGCGCCGGATCGACGACCACTTCCGGCGCGCGAAGGGACCGCGGGTGACGATCTCGGGCGGCGTCTCCGGCTTCCCGGAAGACGGCGCGACACCCGAGCTGCTGATCGAGAGCGCCGATGCCCTGCTCTATCGCGCGAAGGCGGAGGGCAAGAACCGGGTGCTGCTGTCGGCCGGCGAACGCCGACGCCACGCGCGGCTGCCCGCGTCCAGCGCGGTCGCGGTCGCGGCGCGCAGCTCGCGCGGGCGAGGCCGGGTCCAGAACGTCTCCGCCGGCGGGTTGCTGGTGCGGCTGGCGAAGGCGCCGAACGTCGGCGAGCGGGTGCAGGTGGCGCTCGGCACCGCGACTACGGTGACCGGCGAGGTGGTGCGGGTGCTGCCGGCGCTGGACCGGCCGGGGCACTACGAGGTCGGGCTGCGCCTGATGTCCGAGGACGCCCAGTTGCCCGAGCGCATCCGCCCCTGAGTCGACTGCTGGCCGCGGTCGCACTGCTCGGCGCGGCGCTGCAGGCCGCGGAGCTGGAGCTGCCGGACGGCAACGCCGTCGCCCGCGCGCTGGTCGAGCGCACCCGCCAGCGCGAGAAGGCGCTCGACGCCTACACCTACGACCTGCTCGAGATCCGCGAGGAGCTGCACGGCGACGGCCGGGTCAAGTCGAAGAAGACCCGCAAGCTGCTGGTCACCCACGTCGAGGGCCGGCCGGTGCGGCGCCAGGTCGAGGAGAACGGCGCGCCGCTGCCGCCCGCGCGCCAGGCCGAGGTCGACCGCCAGGCCGCGGAGAAGGCCGACGCCATCCGCCGCGGCGACGTGCTGGTCGAGGACCCGGTGCCGCGGTTGTCGAAGATCCTCGAGCGCTACCTGTTCCGCTCGGTCGCCCGCGAGGGCTCTCTGCTGGTGCTCGACTTCGAGCCGCGGCCGGGCAAGCGCGACCTCGAGCACGACAACGTGCTGCGCGCCGTCCACGGCCGGCTGTGGGTGGACGAGGCCCGCGGCGAGCTGGTGCGGGCGCGGATGCAGAACGCGGAAGCGATCAAGTGGGCACTGGGGCTGGGGGCGAAGGTCTCGTCGCTGACGCTGTCGATGGAGTTCGCGCCGGTCGACGAGGTCTACCTGCCGCGGCGGATCGAGACCGACGTCGCTGGCCGCATCCTGTTGTTCAAGGGCTTCCGCAAGCGCCAGGTCCACGAGTACGGCAACTACCAGCGCTTCTCGGTCACCCTCGACGAGGCGATCGAGGTGCCGCCGTCGCCGACCCCGTCGCCGACGCCTTGAGCCGCGTCCGTCAGTAGACGAACTCGTCGAGGTCGTAGCGGGCCACCTTCGGCCCGGCCGCTCCACGAGGCAGAGTCGCCGTCAGCGCGGCGCGTTGTTGCTGCAGCTCTTCCGGCGTCAGCGCCAGGGCGCCGGCCTCGCGAGCGACGGCCGCGTAGGCGGCGTTGGCGTCCGGCTTCAGGTCCGAGACGTAGACGAGGTCGCCCGCGCGCAACTCCATGCGCGCCAGCACGTCGGCCGTGCGCTCCGCGTGGGTCGAGCTGAAGCGACGACCGCCGGCGCCGGCGAGCACGATCACGCCGGCGGCGATGCCGGCCTCGCGCACGCTGCGGACCAGCGCCACCGCGCCGTCGGGGTCGCCCGGCTTGCCCAGCCAGTCGAGCAGCGCGGGGTCGCCGGTCTCGAGCCCGACGTAGACGCGGCGCAGGCCGAGTGCGGCATAGGCGCGCCACTCGTCGATCTCCTTGCGTTCGCCGGTCCAGGCGTCCAGGAAGGCGTGGAGGCCGGTGACGGCGCCGGGCGCCGCTTCCAGCGCGGCGCGGCGCTCCGCGGCCGGCAGGCCCGGGTCGACCAGCGGGAACACCTCGGCGACGGCGCGCAGCAGCGGTTCGAGCCGCGGCCGGGCGACGCACAGCGCGTTGGCCGCGCCGACGAACACGCTGCGCCGCAGCGGCAGCGCGGGGCCGAGATAGTCGTGCACCGCCCGCAGGTGGGCCTTGAACTCCACTTCCGTGCGCACGCGAAACGACACGCCCGCGTACAGCGAGCAGAAGCGGCACTGGTTCCACGAGCAGCCGTCGGTGGCCTGGACCACGATCGCCAGGTACTGGTCGGGCGGCAGGATGCCGACCGGGGAGTAGATCGCGCGGAAGCGCTCCGCGTCACGGGCGAGCGCCGGCCCGTCCATGCCCAGCACGGCGTCGAGGCGCTCCCGGGCTGCGTCGGGCGCCGCCGCGGGCAGCGCGGCGCGGGCGGCCTCGGCTTCGCCCCGCGCCTGCTCCGCGATGGCGAGGGCGGCCTTCTCGTCGAGCCGGCGGCGGAACGGGGTGGCGACGTCGCCCTGCCACGCGCGTCCCTTGGCCAGCATGCCGCCGTCCAGGCCGCGCCGGTACGTCACCCCGCCGCGGACCAGCACGTAGGGTCGGCCGCCGAGGTCCCACGACGAGACGTCGTGGTCCCCGACGGCCAGCACGGTGGCGTCGGGCGCCAGCCGCAGCCGCAGCGGCCGCGGGCCGCTGCGGAACTCCAGCGTCGTCAGCAGCCGGCCGGCCTAGCTCGCGACCGCTCCGCCGACGGCCGCCATGCCGGCGACCAGCATGCCGAAGCCGCAGAAGATCGCCAGGTTGATCACCATCGCGATCACGCAGACGGCCACGGCGCGGCCGGTGCTCTGGTAGTCGAGGGCCTGGCGCACGGCGATCACGTAGACGTAGAGGCCCCAGACCGCGGCGGCGAAGGTGACGATCCAGCCGACGAACGGGATGATCCCGAACACGCGGAGCAGCGAGGGCGCGGCGCCGAAGCCCAGCACCCGCATCAACTCGGGCACGTCGGCCCGGGTCGTCGGCTCGGGCATCACGTGGACGCCGACCAGGTAGATGACGGCGGCGCTCAGCACCCAGCCGAGCAGGCCGCCGACCAGGCCGGCCACGACGCCCATCACGCCCTGGTTCAGCGAGCCGATGCCGGACGCGATCACCGTCCCGGCCACGACCATCATCGCCTGCGGCAGCGCCGTCTTGTCCGCCTCGATCTCCTCGAAGATGCGAACGTCCGCCTTGAGCGCGCCGACGACACGATCCACGAAGCTCGACATTCTCGTCCCTCTTTCTCGCTCGCGAAGCTGCAGTAACCGGAGGCCTGGATCCTACACGTCCGGCGGCCGCCCGCGAGGTGTCCGGCTACTCCGTCGCCAGCCGCCAGGCGGCCGCTTCCTTGTCGTTGCGGACGAGCAGCAGGTCGCCAGCGAGGGCGGGCGGGTTCCAGGTCTTGCCCGCGAGCACCGGGATGCGCGAGCGCTCGTGGAGCGCGTCCGGCTTCGGGTCGACCAGCACCAGCTCGCCGCTCTCCGCCAGCACCAGCAGCTGGCCCGCGACCAGGATCACCTGGCCGTGGCCGTAGCGGCCGGCGCGCCAGCGGCGCTCGCCCGTCTGCGGGTCGACGCAGGCCAGCACGCCGTCGTCGAGGCCGTACAGCAGGCCATCGTGCAGCACGACGTTCGTGAACTTGGCCTTGAGCCGGGTGCTCTCCCACACCAGGCACGACTGGATGGCCTCGCCCACCGTCGCCAGCCGGAAGCGCTTGGCGCCGACACCGTAGCCGGCCGAGACCAGCACGCCGTCGTCGCCCAGCGCCAACGGCTTCGACACCTTCTCGCCCACGCTGGGCCACTCCTGCCGCCACAGCACCGCGCCGGTCTCGGGGTCATGGCCCGTGATGCTGTCGGCGTTCCAGATCACGACCTGCTGGCGGCCGAGCAGCCGGGCCAGGAACGGCGACGAGTAGCTGGCCGCGTCGTCACCCCCCGCCCACACCGGCGCGCCGCTGTGGCGGTCGTAGGCGACCAGCGAGCGCCCGCCCGGGCCGCCGACGTTGACGATCACGCGCCCGGCGTGGACCAGCGGCGAGCCGGACACTCCCCACTGCGGCGCGGTCGCGCCGTTCTCGGCGAGCGTCTCGCGCAGCCACTGGCGACGGCCGCTGGCGAGGTCGTGAGCGGACAACGTGCCCTGGGCGCCGATCGTGAACACCTGGTCGCCGTCGATCGTCGGCGTCGAGCGCGGCCCGTCGCCGGCCAGCGCCGCGGCGTAGTGCGCCGGCCACGACGAGATCCAGCGCACCTTCCCGGTCGCGGCCTCGTACGCGACCAGCGCCTCCTCCTCGCCGCGCTGCTCGAGCGTCAGCGCCAGCTCGTCGCGCACGGCGAAGCCCGACCAGCCGGTCCCGATCGGCTGCTTCCAGAGCAACTGCGGGGGCCGCTTCGCGAAGTCGGCGAGCTTCGGCCCCGGCAACACGCTGTCGCGATCGGGACCCATGAACTGCGGCCACGACGGGGCCGGCGCGGTGGGCGCCACGGCGGCGGGCGCAGGCGCGTCCACTCCGGGCGGCGGCGCTGCCGACGACGCCGCTGCGGACGCCGGAGTCGCGGCCAGGCTCGGCTCGGGCGTCGGCGCGGGCGGCAGCGTCGTTGGCGCGGTCGGCAGAGCGGGCGGCGGCGCCCAGCGCGACTCGACGATCGGGATCAGGTCGCCGCTGAAGCCGCGGACGCGGAACAGCCCGAAGAACAGGGCGATCGCGGCCAGCATCGCGCCCAGCCCGGCCAGGCGCACGCGGGGCGCCAGCCGCGAGAAGGCCACGAACCAGAGCCCGAGCAGGGCGCCGGCCAGGCCCAGGGCGATCATCGTCAGCGTCACCCGCAACTGCTGCGGGCGCTCGCCGGTCAGCCAGGCGAAGGCCAACACGAGGGCGGCCACGGCGAGCACGGCAGGCACGGGCCAGAGGCGGGGCTGGGGCTTGTCCATGGTCTTGGAAGGCAGGATAACTCACGTCTTTTTGCAGCCCGCCCGCGAACGACCGCACAGGGCGCAGCGTATCCTCCCGTCAAGCTCCCGATCGCACTCCCGGGTCGCCGCTGCGGCTCGCACCTGACAAAAAGGAACCCTGACTCCGATGGCCCTGTCTCGCCCCGCCCCGCTCCTGCTGGCGCTCGCGTTCTCGCTGCCGGCGCTGCCCGTCCGCGCCGCCGACCCGGTCCCGGCCACTCCTTCCGCCACGCCTGACCCGGCCGAGACCGCGGCCGCCGCGCGCTACGCGGAGAAGGTCGAAGTGATGGGCGAGCTGCCGGTGATCCCGCCCTTCGACGAGACCGCGATCAAGGTGCCGGTGCCGGCGCTGAAGACGCCGCTGTCGGTCAGCGTGGTGCCGCGCAACCTGTTCGAGAGCCAGCAGGCCGTGGTGATGAGCGACGCGCTGCGCAACGCCGCCGGCACCAACACCCAGCCCGCCTTCGGCGTGTTCGACTTCTTCACCCTGCGCGGCTTCGACTCGCTGGCCACCGGCCTGGTGCTGACCGACGGCGCGCCGGAGCCGGAGTCGGCGTTCTACCCGCTCTACAACGTGCGCCAGGTCGAGGTGCTGCGCGGGCCGGCGGCGTTCCTCTACGGCGGCAACCCGCTGTCGGGCGCCATCCACCTGCTGCGCAAGCAGCCGAAGACGGGCCGCTTCGCCGACGTCTCGCTCTCGGCCGGCAGCTTCGGCAGCTTCGAGGGCCGGCTCGACGCCAACCAGACGAGCGCCGACGGGCGCTGGGGCCTGCGCCTGAACGCGCTGTGGAACGAGACCGACGGCTACCGCGACGACAAGGCCGCGCGGATGTCGGCGATCAACCCGGTGGTCACCTTCCAGCCCGCCGCCGACCTCAGCTTCACGGCCAGCGTCGAGTACGTGCGCTCGGAGCAGTCACCCGACAGCGGCGTGCCGGTGGTGCAGGGCGCGGCCGTCGACGTGCCGCTGGAGACGTCGTACCAGGCGCTCTCGGACTTCTCCGAGCAGGACACCTGGCGGCTGCGGCTGGACGTCCTGAAGACCTTCTCGGAGTCGCTGCGGCTGCGCAACAAGACCTACTCGACCAACCTGAAGTGGGACTCGCAGGGCACGCTGATCGCGGGCGTCGCCCCCGACGGCCGGGGCTCGCTGTCGGTGTTCCGCAACCAGACGATCCTCGACGACCACCAGCGCCTGCTCGGCAACCAGACCGAGCTGTTGTGGAACGTGCAGACCGGCGCGCTGAGCCACCAGTGGCTGTTCGGCGTGGAGGTCTCGCGGCTGGCGGACGACTTCACGCAGGACGTCACCCTGCTGGGCACGCTCGATGCCTTCGCACCGCAGGTCGTGGCCGGCGAGCTGGGCCTGCCGCTGCCGATGTTCGGCCAGGCGGGCGACTCGACCAGCAACGTGCTCGCCGGCTACGCGCTCGACCGCATCGCCGTCTCCGACAAGCTGGAGCTGACGCTGGGCGCTCGCCTCGACGACATCTCGTTCGAGGACGCGGTCACGGCCTCCGACCGCGAGGCGACCGAGGTCTCGCCGATGGGCGGCATCGTGTTCCTGCCGGTCCCGGACGTCTCGCTCTACGCCAGCGCCAGCCGCGGCTTCGCGCCGCCCTCGATCCAGGTGGTCGGCCCGCGCGAGCCCGAGGCCAGCCGCCAGTACGAGGCGGGTCTCAAGGTCCAGTTCCTGCAGGGCAAGGCCTTCGCGACCGCGGCCGTCTACCAGCTCGAGCGCGACAACGTCGCGATCCCCGACTCCTTCGGCGTCACCCGCCAGCAGGGCGACCAGCGCTCGCGCGGCTTCGAGCTGGAACTCGCGGCCGAGCACGAGGGCTTCTTCGCCACCGCGGCCTACGCGTACACGGACGCGGAGCTGACGCGCTTCGCCGAGACCGGCATCGTCGGCTTCGACTTCGCCACCTTCCAGCCGGTCTACGGCGTGATCGACCGCTCGGGCAACGCGCCGGCCTTCGCGCCGCGTCACCTCGGCAACTTGTACGCGATGCGCCGTTTCAAGAGCGGCTTCGGGATCGCACTCGGCGCTCGCTACGTGGGCGAGCAGTACATCCACGAGGACAACGCCGCGGCGCTCGACTCCTACGTGCTGCTCGACGGCGCGCTCAGCTACCAGAAGCGGCAGTGGCGGGCGGTGGTCAGCTTCCAGAACCTGACCGACGAGGTCTACGGAGCGCGCGGTTTCTCCAGCACCTCCGTGATCCCGGGCAAGCCGTTCTCGGTCTCGGCCCGGCTGGAACTGAACCTCGGCCGCTGAAACTGACACACTAGAAGGGTCTCGCGGCGCCGCCCCACCCCGAGCGGCGGCGTCGCGAGCCCACGACGACTTGGGGGACCCCGTGAGCACCACGACGACACCCGATCTCCAGGCGGCGGCGACGGTCGCCCGCACCCGGCTCGACGCCCACGTGCGCGAGATCGTGCAGTGGCACTTCGACCCGGCGACCGGCAGCGACTTCTGGCTGGACTGGGCGCAGCGGGCCGGCTGGGACCCGCGGGCGGAAGTGAAGACCTACGACGACCTCGTGCGCTTCGGCAACTTCCAGGACGAGTGGCTGCGCGGCGGCCCGGTCCGCAAGTGGGTGCCCAAGGGCTACACCGGCAAGCCGGTGTCGCTGTTCGAGACCGGCGGCAGCACCGGGGTGCCCAAGGCCCGCATCAACATCGACGACTTCCGCATCGACTACGCGAACTTCTCGACCACGCTGCCCGACGAGTTCTTCCCGAAGGGCGCCGACTGGATGCACATCGGGCCTTCGGGCCCGCGCCGGCTGCGGCTCGCCATCGAACACCTCGCGCAGCACCGCGGCGGCATCTGCTTCATGGTCGACCTCGACCCGCGCTGGGTGATCAAGCTGATCAAGTGGGGCGAGATGGAGATGGTCGAGAAGTACAAGAAGCACGTGATCGACCAGGCCCTGGTCCTGATGAAGGCCCACCCCAACATCCAGTGCCTGTTCACGACCCCGAAGCTGCTGGAGGCGCTGTGCGAGCGGGCCTCGCTCAAGCAGCTCGGCATCAAGGGCGTGTTCTGCGGCGGCACCGAGATGACGCCGCAGTTCCACCGCTTCGCGAAGGAGGAGCTGATGGAGGGCGCCTACTTCGCGCCGACCTACGGCAACACGCTGATGGGCCTCGCCACCCACCGGCCGACCGGCGCGGACGAGGACTACGCGATCGTCTACTACCCGCCCTGCCCGCGGGCGATGATCGAGGTCGTCGACCGCGACCAGACCGACAAGGTCGTCGACTACGGCGCGACCGGCCGCGTGCGGCTGACCACGCTGACGAAGGAGTTCTTCATGCCGCGCTTCCTGGAGCGCGACGAGGCCGAGCGCGAGCGGCCGTGCGCGCTCTACCCGTGGGACGGCGTGCGCAACGTGCGCCCGTTCTCGGGCTTCGCCACGACCGTCGTCGAGGGCGTGTACTAGACCCATGCTGCACCTGCCGATCCTGCGCTTCGGGCAGCCCTACCGCAGCCTCGACGTGGCGAGCGTGCCCGACTTCCGCACCCGCCAGCCCTTCGTCACCGTCAGCCAGGCCAACGGCGGCCTGGTCCGCCGCGACCTGCTGCCGCAGCAGCAGGCGCGGATGAAGGCGGCTCTCGACGCGATCCCGGTCGCCGAACTGGTGGCGCGCACCAAGCGCGCCGCGGAGATCTTCGCCCACGACACGCTGCCGGTCGGCGAGGAGGCGCAGACGCCCGACGACTACGTGCGTCAGCTCTCGGCCACCACCGGCCTGCCGCACGTGATGGTGCGCCGCAACCTGGAGAAGATCCGCGGCGTGATGTCGAACGTGGACATCGTGCTGGCCGGCCTGACCCGCGGCCTGCCGATGGACATCCTCGACACGGGCGCCGGCGAGATCTCCGGCCACGCGATGGGCTTCGTGTCGCGCGGCGACGCGCTGGGCGTGGTGCTGCCCTCCAACTCGCCCGGCGTGCACGCGCTGTGGGCGCCGACGCTGGCGCTGAAGACGGCACTGGTACTCAAGCCCGGCAGCGCCGAGCCGTGGTCGCCGTACCGCATGATCCAGGCCTTCATCAAGGCCGGCATGCCGCCCGAGGCCTTCGGCTACTACCCGACCGACCACGCCAGCGCCAACGAGATCCTGCGCCGCTGCGGGCGCGGCATGGTGTTCGGCGACGTGTCGTCGACGAAGCGCTGGGCGAAGGACCCACGAGTCGAGGTCCACGGCCCCGGCTACAGCAAGGTCGTGCTCGGGCCCGACCAGGCCGACGACTGGGAACGCTACCTCGACGTGATGGCCAGCTCGATCGCCGAAAACTCGGGCCGCTCGTGCGTCAACGCCTCGGGCGTGTGGGTCACGAAGCACGGCCGCGCGATCGCCGAGGCGCTGGGCGCGCGGCTGGCACGGGTGGTGCCGCGGGCGCCCGAGGACCCCGAGGCCGACCTCGCCCCGTTCGCCGACCCGAAGGTCGCGGAGCGGATCAGCGCAATGGTCGACCAGGGCCTGCGCGAGCCCGGCGCGGAGGACGTGACCCAGAAGCACCGCGGCAAGCAGCGGGTCGCCCACTTCGATGGCGGCACCTACCTGCTGCCGACGATCGTGCACTGCGACTCGTCCGAGCACCCGCTCGCCAACCGCGAGTTCCTGTTCCCGTTCGCGAGCGTGGTCGAGGTGCCGGCGGAGTCGATGCCGGAGATCCTGGGACCGACGCTGGCCGTGGCGCTGATCTCCGACGACGAGGGTTTCCGCCGCCGCTTCTTCGCGAGCCACGACGTGCACCGCCTGAACCTGGGACCGGTGCCGACCCAGCGCGTGGCGTGGGACCAGCCGCACGAGGGCAACCTGTTCGAGCACCTGTGGGCGCGCCGCGCCCTGCAGCGCGCGACGGCCTGAGCCGCGCCCGCTCGTTTCGCCGATGAGGGTGCTCGCCATCACCGCCGGGGCCGGGCCGATGTACTGCGGCTCGTGCCTGCGCGACAACGCGCTGGCCGCGGAGATGATGGCCCGCGGCCACGACGTCGACCTGCTGCCGATCTACACGCCGACCACCACCGACAGCCGCAACGTGTCCGACGGCCA
>JAMPXO010000151.1 GCA_023701125.1 Vicinamibacteria bacterium
CCTGGCTCGGGCTCAACATGATGACCGAGGCCCGCGCCGGCTTCCGCGCCTTCCACGAGGGCTCGAAGAACTGCCGCGAGGCCGACTTCCTGCTGCTCCGGCAGAAGCTGGCCGCGGGAGAGACGTGGTCGGACGCGCTGCAGGACCAGATCCTGGCCAGGGCCCGCGCTCGATGAGCTCCATCCGCAAGCTCCGCCAGGCGGATCTCGCGGACGTGGTGCGGATCGATGCCCACCACACCGGCCAGCGCAAGCTCGCCTACTGGCGACAGGTGTTCCGGCAGTTCCTGGAGAGCCGGGACGGGCGCACCCGGGTCGGGCTGGCCGCGGTGGCCGACGGCGGGCTGGTCGGCTACCTGTTGGGCGAGGTGCGCGCGTTCGAGTTCGGCTCGGAGCCCTGCGGCTGGATCTTCGCGGTCGGCGTCGACCCGCGGTGGCTGCGGGCGGGGATCGGCTCGGTCCTGCTGCAGGCCGCCGACGATGCGTTCCGCGCGAAGAAGGTGTCCCGCGTGCGGACGATGGTGCGGCGCAGCCACGTGCCCGTGCTCTCCTTCTTCCGCGCGAGCGGGTTCGAGGGCGGAGCCTACCTGCAGCTCGAGAAGGACCTCGAGCCGAGCGATTGACGACGAGGAGGAGACGATGCCTGCAGGCAACCCGGAGACGCCCGGCCCGCTGACGGTCGAAGAGCTGGAGAACGGCCAGGTCTGGCGCATCCGGCTGGGCGGGTCGAAGGGCAACGTGATCGACGCCCGGCTGATGGCGGCGCTGGGCGACGTCGTGGCGCGGGCCGGGGCCGCGCCTGCCCTGCGCGCGCTCGTGCTGGAGGGCGAGGGCAAGCACTTCTCGTTCGGCGCCAGCGTGCAGGAGCACCTGCCCGAACAGGTGGAAGGCATGCTCAGCCGCTTCCACGCGCTGGCCCGGGCCGTGGTCGATTGCGGCGTGCCGCTGCTGGCGGCCGTGCGCGGGCAGTGCCTGGGCGGCGGGCTGGAGGTGGTCCTGCTGGCCCATCGCGTGTTCGCTGCGCCGGACGCCCGGCTGGGTCAGCCCGAGATCACCCTGGGCGTGTTCGCGCCGCTGGCGTCGCTGCTGCTGCCCGAGCGCGTGGGCCGGCCCGCGGCCGAGGACCTGCTGCTGAGCGGCCGCAGCGTCACGGCCGAAGAAGCGCTGGCGATCGGACTGGTCGACGGCCTGGCCGACGATCCCGCCCAGGCCGCGCTCGACTGGGCTCGCCAGCACCTGCTCAAGCACTCCGCCTCCAGCCTGAGATACGCGGTGAGAGCGGCCCGTGCCTCGCTCTCGGCGCGACTGCGCGACGAGCTGCCGGCGATGGAGAAGCTCTATCTCGGCGGCCTGATGTCGACCCACGACGCGATCGAAGGGCTCGACGCCTTCGTCGAGAAGCGACCACCGGTCTGGAGCTGCTCGTGAGCGCGCCTGGACTGGCCGAGCTGCTCGAGCGCGCCGAGGCCCTGTACCTCGACTACCGGCTCGGCGCAGTCAAGGAGTGGAAGCAGCGGACCGGCGGCCTGGCCATCGGCTACATGCCGATCTACGCCCCGCGCGAGCTGCTGCACGCCCAGGGCGTGCTGCCGGTGGGCCTGATGGGCGGCCGCGACGACCTGGAGATCATCAAGGGCGACGCCTACTACCAGTCCTACATCTGCCACATCCCGCGCAGCACGATCGAGCTCGGCCTCAACGGCAGCCTCGATGCGCTGGACGGCATGCTGTTCCCCGCGATCTGCGACGTGATCCGCAACCTCTCGGGCATCTGGCAGATGCAGTTCCCCGACAAGCTCTCCCACTACCTCGACCTGCCCCAGGACTTCGACCCGGAGATGGGCGGGAAGTTCTACCGCCAGGACCTCGAGCACCTCTCGGAGCTGCTGGTGCAGCGCGGGGCGCGACCACTGACGGCCGAGGCGCTCGCCCACTCGATCGAGCTGTACAACGCCGAGCGGCGCGAGGTGCAGGCGCTCTACGAGTTGCGGCGGCTGCAGCCGTGGAAGGTGCCGACCCACGAGTTGTACCTGGTGCTGCGGGCGGCGCTCGTGCTCCCCGTGGAGGAGTCGACGGCGATGTTCCGCCAGTACCACGAGGCGGTCGCCGCGGACCAGGCCCGCAAGCCCGTCGACCAGGCCCGCGTCGTGCTGACAGGCTCCTTCTGCGAGCAGCCGCCGCTGGGCCTGATCAAGACCCTCGAACGCGCCGGCTGCTCGATCGTCGACGACGACTTCGTCCAGGTCCACCGCTTCATCCGCTCGGACATCCCCGCCTCGGACGACCCGCTGGGCGCGCTGGTGAACGCCTTCCTGACCGACGGGATGGCGAGTCCGACGCGCTACGTGGATCGCGGTCGCAAGGGCGACGAGCTGGTGCAGCGCACGAAGGCGTGCGGGGCCGAGGGCCTGCTGTTCTGCGCCCCGAGCTTCTGCGATCCCGCGCTGCTCGACCAGCCGATGCTGGTCCGGGCGGTCGAGGCCGAGGGCGTTCCCTGGACCGCGTTCAAGTACTCCGAGAACAGCGGCCAGTTCCAGGTGATCCGCGAACAGGCCGGCACTTTCGCCGACTCGATCAAGCTCTGGAGCAACGCATGAGCCGCCCCGACGCTGCCGTCGCCGCCGCATCGGAGGCTTCCAAGGACTCGAGCCAGGTCCGGCAGAAGGAGATGATCGCCCGCCACTTCGACCGGCTGGCGAAGAGCAAGGAAACCGGCGAGAAGAGCGCCTACACGTTCGTCCCCGGCAACCTCAGCGAGCTGCTGCTGAGCTTCGACGTGCTGCCGGTGCTGCCCGAGATCAACGCCCTGCAGTCCGCGATGCGCGGCCGCTCGGCCGAGTACATCTCGGTGGCCGAGAAGCTGGGCCACTCCGAGGACGTCTGCACCTACGTCAAGAGCGACATCGGGATGCTGAAGTCGGGCAACGTCGGCCCCACCGGCCAGCGCCTGCCCGACCCCGACCTGCTGCTGCTCTCGTACACCGGCTGCTTCACCTTCATGAAGTGGTTCGAGCTGCTGCAGCAGGAGTACTCCGCCCCGGTCTCGATGCTCCACGTGCCCTATCAGGCCGACGGCAAGATCACCGACGCGATGCGCACGTACGTGGTCGACCAGTTGAAGCGCAAGGTGATCCCGACGCTCGAGCAGGTCACCGGTCGCGCCTACGACGAGGACCGGCTGAAGGAGTGCCTCGCGCTCTCGGCCAAGGCCGAGGAC
Organism: Vicinamibacteria bacterium; assembly: GCA_023701125.1. Classification (GTDB taxonomy): domain Bacteria; phylum Acidobacteriota; class Vicinamibacteria; order Fen-336; family Fen-336; genus WYBL01. The sequence continues at coordinate 3,217 of JAMPXO010000151.1, forward strand.
GACCTGGTCGCGGTGCTGAAGTCGGCGCGCAACCGGCCGTCGCCGATCGACTCGTACTTCGGGGCGGTCTACTACGTCGGCCCGATCTTCAGCTCCTTCCGCGGGACGCAGGAGGCGGTGGACTACTACAAGGCGCTGCGCGAGGAGATCGACGAGCGGGTGGCGAAGAAGCAGGGCCCGGTCACGCCGGAGGGCGAGATGGGAGCCGAGCGCTTCCGCATCGTCGTCGAAGGCCCGCCCAACTGGACCAGCTTCCGCCAGTTCTGGAAGATGTTTTCGGACGAGGGAGCCGTGTGCGTCGCTTCGACCTACGCGAAGGTCGGCGGCATGTACGACCTCGGCTTCCGCCACGACCCGAGCCGCCCGCTGGAGAGCCTCGCCGAGTACTGCCTGGGCTGCTACACGAACCTGAGCCTGCCCACCCGCATCGACCTGATCGTGAAGTACCTGCAGGAGTACGAGGCCGACGGCTTCCTGATCAACTCGGTCAAGAGCTGCAACTCCTTCAGCGCGGGCCAGCTCCACATCCTGCGCGAGGTGGAGGCGCGCTCGGGCCGCCCCGGCGGCTTCATCGAGAGCGACCTGGTCGACCCCCGCTATTTCTCGGCGGCCAACATCAAGAACCGGCTGGAGTCCTATTTCCAGATGCTCCAGCAGAAATCTCCCTCCTCCGTGGGGCTGGCGGCGGCACGATGAGGTACGCGGTCGGCATCGATCTCGGCTCCACCACGACCAAGGCCGTCGTGCTCGGCGAAGATGCCCGGCCGCTGGGCCGGGGCATCACCAACTCGCGCAGCAACTACGAGGTGGCCTGCGCGGTCGCCCTGGCCGAGGCCCTGATCGACACCCGCTTCTCGCTGGTGTCGCGCGAGCTCGAGGCCTCGGGGCTGCCGGCGGCCGCGCGGGCCGAGCTGCTCCTGGAGCTGGAGCGACAGTTCCGGGCCGAGCAGTACCGCTCGCAGCTGCGCGAGCTGGACCGGGTCGTCACCCGCCACTCCCGCCGCCTGCTGACCCGGCCCGCGAGCCTGAGCGTGGTCCTCGAGCGCATCCTGGCGCGGATGGCCGAAGAGGTGGACTCGCTCTACGCGCCCGGCGCCCGGCGCAAGAGCGACTTCTTCCGCGACCTGGCGGGCAGCCGCTACCTCGCGCTGGCCGAGGACGAAGCGCGCTCTTCCGGCGTCGGCTTCGACCTGCTGGCGGGCCTGTTCGACAAGGCGATCCTCGAGGTCGAGAACTCGGCAGCCGCCTCGGGCCGCTTCGAGGACCACGGTCGCGCCGCGGTCGACCGCATGGAGAAGCCGGACCCGCTGTTGCAGGCCGCGGTGGATCGCGCGGCCGCGACCGAGCTGTGCCAGATCGGCAGCGTCGGCACCGGGTACGGGCGCCAGAAGCTGCCCTTTCCCGAGGCCCAGATCCGCTCGGAGATCCTGTGCCACGGCCTCGGCGCCCACGCCCTGTTCCCGGGCACGCGGACCGTGCTGGACATCGGCGGCCAGGACACCAAGGCGATCCAGGTCGACCAGCACGGCATCGTCACCTCCTTCCAGATGAACGACCGCTGCGCCGCCGGCTGCGGGCGCTACCTCGGCTACATCGCGGACGAGATGAGCCTCGGCCTGCACGAGCTGGGGCCGCTGGCGAGCTGCTCGACGCGCCCGGTGCGCATCAACTCCACCTGCACCGTGTTCGCGGGAGCGGAGCTGCGAGAGCGGCTCTCGCTGGGCGAGAAGCGCGAGGACATCCTGGCCGGGCTGCACCGGGCCATCATCCTGAGGGCGATGTCGCTGCTCGCCCGCTCGGGCGGCGTGCGCGACCAGTTCACGTTCACGGGCGGGGTCGCCAAGAACAACGCGGCCGTCTCGGCCCTGAAGAGCCTGCTGCGCGAGAACTACGGGGAGCTGCAGGTGAACATCTCCGAGGACTCGATCTACACCGGGGCGCTCGGGGCCTCGCTGTTCGCGCTGCGCGACGCGGAAGGCCGGGCCGCATGAGCACGATCCCGGAGAAGCTGATCACCGCCGGCATCGACGTCGGCTCCGCCGCGATCAAGGTCGCGATCGTGGAGACCACGGGGCGGGCGCTGGAAGTGAACTCCATCGCCTCCGAGCGAATGCTGGCGGGGGCCAGCGAGCGCACGCGCCGCCGGGACGCCCTGGCCGTGGCCGAGGGCCTGTTCGACGAACAGTTGCGCGTCGCCGGGCTGACCCGCGGCGATCTCGCGTACGCGGCGACCACCGGCGAAGGCGAGGCCCTGCCGTTCCGCACCGGCCATTTCTACGGCATGACCACCCACGCCCGCGGCGGCCTGTTCCTGGAGCCCGACGCGCGGGCGGTGATCGACATCGGAGCCCTGCACACGCGCGCCGTGCGGATGGACGAGAAGGCGAAGGTCGCGAGCTACCGGATGACCAGCCAGTGCGCCTCGGGCTCGGGCCAGTTCCTGGAGAACATCGCGCGCTACCTGGGCGTGACCCTCGAGGAAATCGGCACGCTCTCCCAGCAGGCGGACAAGCCGGAGGCCTGCTCCTCGATCTGCGCGGTGCTGGCCGAGACCGACGTCATCAACATGGTGTCGCGCGGCATCGGCATCCCGAACATCCTGAAGGGCATCCACCAGTCGATGGCCGGCCGCTACCTGAAGCTGCTGGTCGCGGCCGGGGTCAGGGGCGTGGTGCTGGTCACCGGCGGCCTGGCCGCCGACACCGGGATGATGACGGCGATGCAGGAAACGGCTGCCGAGCAGAAGGCCGCCCTCGACGTGCGCTGCCACCCGCAGTCGGTGCTGGCCGGGGCGCTGGGCGCGGCGCTGTGGGGCGGCTTCCGGGTGCGACGGCTGGCCGAGAAGGGCACGCCGTTGCCGATGCTGGTGGCATGAGCGCCGCCGGCGCTCCGGCGCCCGGGTCGCTCGCGGCGCTCTGCTCGCTGGAAGGTCGCGTGGCGCTGGTCGCCGGGGGCAGCGGCGGCATCGGCCGCACCGTGTGCCAGGCGCTGCTCGCAGCAGGCGCCCGGGTCGCCTCGCTCGACCGCAGCGTCGAGCGGGCCGAGCCCGGGACCCACGCCCTGGCCTGCGACCTGACCGACCCCGACGCGGTCGCGGCGGCGGTGGCCGACGTGCTCGCGAGCCACGGCCGCCTCGACCTGGTGGTGTACTGCGTGGGCGTGAGCCGTGACGGCCTGTCGTGGAAGCTGAGCGTGGACGACTGGCGCACGGTGATCGCGACCAACCTGGACTCGGCCTTCTTCCTGCTGCGCAGCGTCGTGCCGGCCTTGCGCACGGCGGGAGGCGGGTCACTCGTGTTCGTGTCGTCGATCAACGGCGAGCGCGGCAAGGTCGGCCAGTCCAACTACGCGGCCAGCAAGAGCGGCCTCAACGGCCTGGCTCGCACGGCCGCCCGCGAGGTCGGGCGCTTCGGCATCCGGGTCAACGTGGTGGCTCCGGGCTGGATCGACACGCCGATGACCGCGCCGTTGTCCGACGAGCTGCGCCAGCGGGCGCTGGCCGAGACGGCGCTGGGTCGAGTGGGGCAACCTGAAGACGTGGCCCACGCCATCCTGTTCCTGTGCTCGGGCCTGAGCCGCCACGTGACGGGCCAGGTGCTGCGGGTGGACGGCGGTCAGTGGATCGGATGAGGAGCACACCATGAGCATCGACGCAGCGCCCCGCGACGCGTTTCAGGTTCGCCAGCTGGAGCCCTCCGACCTCGACGCGATGGTCGCCATCGACGCCCGCAACGTGGGCCGCCGGCGCGAGGAGTTCTTCCGGCTCAAGCTGAAGCAGGCTTTCGCCGACACGGGCATCGCGATGTCGCTGGCCGTCGTCCAGGACGGCGCGCTGATCGGGTTCGCGCTGGCTCGCGTCTACTACGGCGAGTTCGGCGTGACCGAGCGGGTGGCGGTGCTCGACGTGATCGACGTGCATCCCGACTTCCGCGGCCGCGGGGCCGGGGCGGCCCTCGTCGACCAGCTCCGGACCAACCTGCTGGCGCTCGGCATCCAGACCCTGCAGACGGAGGTGAGCTGGGAGGACCAGGACCTGCTGTCCTTCTTCCGGCGCGAGAAATTCCGCGTGGCCCAGCGGCTGTGCCTCGACCTCGACCTGCCCGCGACCCGGGTCTGATGAAGTTCCCGCCCCAGCCTCAGGGCGCGTCCGGGATGATGGTCAGCAAGACCGCCCGCTATGCGCTGCACGCGAGCATGGAAATGGCGCTGGCCGGCGAGGAGCCGGTCACGGTCGCCACGATCGCGGCCCGGTACGGCCTGCCGCGCACGGCTCTCGCCAAGGTGTTCCAGCAACTGGTCCGCGCCGGCCTGGCGGTGGGGACGCGGGGCGTGGGCGGCGGCTACCGGCTGTCGCGCCCGCCGTCCGCCATCAGCGTGCTGGACGTGATCGCGAGCTTCGAGCCCCCGCGCGGCAGCCGCCGCTGCCTGGTGTCGGAGGCGAAGGACGGAGCTTGCCCGCAGCCCGGCTGCGGCCTGCGCAACCTGTTCGACGAAGCCGACGAGCTGCTGCGCTCGACCTTCGGCTCGGTCTCGCTGTCCACCCTGATCCGCAAGCGAGGCTGACGGCGCGGCCACGGGGAGCCGCGCGGTTCAGCTCTTGCGCATCTCCGTCTTCCAGCTCTCCACGGTGTCGATCTCGACCGGGTGCTCGCGCTCGGCCTTGACGAACTTGACGATCTGCAGGACTTCGTCCTCGCTCAGCACCCGGTCGCGCTCCTTGGCCGCGCGCAGGATCTCCTCGACCAGCTTCGGCGCCGGCTCGAGCTCGCGCTCCAGCAACCAGTGCACGACGTTGGAGACGCCGGACATGAAACCGATCTCGATCTTCTGGCGAGCGCCGACCATCGCCGCCGGCACCCCCGAGTAGACGCGGTCGGCCAGCCACGACTCGCCCTTCTTGTTGGCCTTGATGATGGCCGCAGCGTGGACGCCGGTCGCGGTGCGGAACGCGTCGTCGCCGAACATCGGGTAGTTGCCGGGGATCGGCACGCCCGTCGCCTCGCTGGCCACCTCGACGTACTTGCGCAGGGCGGACAGGTCGCTGTCGATGTAGCCCATCAGCCGCAGGTTGACCAGCAACTGGTCCATCGAGCAGTTGCCGACCCGCTCGCCGACGCCGAGCGCCGTCGCGTGCACGCGGTCGACCCCCGAGGTCATCGCCGTGATGGTGTTGATCACGCCCAGGCCGCGGTCGTTGTGGCCGTGCCAGTCGATCTTGACGTCGGCGCCGATTTCCTGGATCAGTTGCCGGATGTAGGGGATCAGGTTGCGCACGCCCCGCGGCGTGATGTGACCGACCGTGTCGCACACGCAGACGCGGGTGGCGCCCGCCCCGATCGCCGTGCGGTACAGGCGGCGGATGGTGTCCGGCGTGGCGCGGGTCGTGTCCTCGGTCACGTACATCACCGGCAGGCCGTGGGCCACGGCGAAGGCGATGGTGTCCTCCGACTGCTTGAGCATGAACTCGAGCGACCACTCCTCCGCGTACTGGCGGATGGGAGAGCTGCCGATGAAGGCCGAGGCCTCGATCGCCATGCCGACCTTGTCGGCGATCTCGACCAGCGCCGTGACGTCGGCCATCACGGTCCGGATCGCGCAGTTGGGCCGGATCTTCAGCTTCGCGTCCTGGATCTCCCGGCACAGCGCCTCGATGTCGGCGCGGGCCCGCGGGCCGGCCCCGGGCAGGCCGACGTCGACGCTGTGGATGCCGAGCTTCTCCATCAGGTGGAGCAGTTCCAGCTTGCGCTCCAGCGAGGGGTCGCGCACGGAGGGGGACTGCAGCCCGTCACGCAGCGTCTCGTCGTCGAACTCGACCGGCGTCGAGCGGTGCGGATAGCCGTTGCCCGCCACGTTCCAGTCGTAGATCAGGGCGCCCGCGGAAGCCATCTCTGCCATGCTCGATTCCTCCGCTCAGACGTGATGCACGGGTCCTTCGCCTGCGACCGCGGCCTGCAGCGTGCGCCGCACGTACACGGGCACCATCTCGCTCCGCCACTCGTGATCGCCGGGGATGTTGGGCAGCGGGCGACACTGCCTGCGGGCCATCGCGGCCACCTTGCCGAGCGCCGCGACCCAGTCGGAGCCGCTCGCGGGCGTCGTCACGACGCCACGCAGGGCCTCGGCCACGCCTGCCACGCGCCGCGGCGCGGCCGCCAGAGCGGTCAACACCAGGTCCGCGTCTTCGCACACGCCCGCGGGAGAGAGGTCGAGCCGCGCGGCGACGCCGAGGAGCGGGAAGTCGATCGAGCCGCGCTCGCGCAGCTTGCCGTAGGCGCCGCGGTGGCCGGCAGCGGGCGCTGGAATCCGGATCGCGATCAGGATCTCGCCCGGCTCCAGCTTCCGGTTCCGGATCCCGTCGGCCACGAAGAAGGCGTCGATCGGCACCTGACGGCGGCCCGCGACGCCCGCGATCTCGAGCCTGGCGCCGAGCGTCATCAGCGCGGGAGCGGAGTCGGCCGAGGCCGCGGCCACGCAGCGCGAGCCGCCGGCCACGACGTGGCAGGCCGTGCCGTCCTTCTTCAGGCAGAAGCCGAGCGCACTGCGCCAGAAGTGGGTCTGGTTGATGTACTGGCAGCGGGTGTCGAGCAGCACGTTGCCGCCGAGCGTGCCGCGCCGGCGGAGCTGCGGACCCGCGACCAGCGAGGCGGCCTGGGCCAGTGCCGGCAGCGTCGCGCGGACCAGCGGGCTGGCGGCGACCGCGGCCAGCGGCGTCATCGCCCCGATCACGATCTCGCCGTCCGCCGCCTGCCGGATCGAGGACAGCTCCGGGACGCGAGACAGGGCGACCACCACCGGCGGCTGCAGCAGCTCGTGCTTCATGTTGGGGAGCAGGTCGGTGCCACCGGCCAGCACCACCGCCTGCGGGCCGGCCGCGGCCAGCAGCTCGAGCGCGGCCTGCAGCGTCTCGGGTTGCTCCAGCCGGAACGGCGGCAGGCGCAGCATCAGGCGACCGGACCGGCGACCGCGCGCTCGCGCAGTGCCTTCAGCACCCTGCCGGGCGTGAACGGAAGCTCGGTCAGGCGGATGCCGACCGCGTCGAAGACCGCGTTGGCGACGGCCGGGATGGCCGGGTGCAGCGGCCCCTCGCCCGCCTCCTTCGCCCCGTACGGGCCCTCGGGGTCGAGGCTCTCGACGATCAACGAGTGAAACTCGGGGGTGTCGACCGCGGTCGGGATGCGGTAGTCGAGCAGCGACGGCCCCTTGTGCAGGCCGAAGCGGTTGACGTCGTGGTCCTCCATCAACGCCTCGGCCACGCCCATGTACGCCGAGCCCTCCATCTGGCCGGCGACCAGCATCGGGTTCAAGGCTTTGCCGCAGTCGTGGGCGATCCAGGCTCGCTCGCAGGTGATGCGGCCGGTCTCCTCGTCCACGCTCACCTCGACGACGTGGGCGGTGAACGAGTAGGCGGGCGAGGCACCGATGGTGCCGCCGCGGTAGTCGCCGCCAAGGGTCGGCGTGTTGTACGAGCCGGTCGCCCCCAACGTGTCGAAGCGGGTCTCGGCCAGTTGGAAGGCCTCGGCCGCGGAGATCGATCGCGCGGGGTCCTCGAGATCGACCACGGCGCCATCGACGAAGCGCACGCGGCGCGGGTCGACCTCCCAGCTCTCCGCCACCGCCTGCACCAGTTGGCCGCGCAGCTTGCGGCAGGCGTCGAGCACCGCGTTGCCGATCATGAACGTGCCGCGGCTGGAGTAGGCGCCGAGGTCGACCGGGCACAGGTCGGTGTCGGCCGCGACCACTCGCACGTGCTCGAGTTGCAGCCCCAGCTCCTCGGCCACCAGGCACTGCACGATGGTGTTGGTGCCCTGGCCGATGTCGTTGCCGCCGGAGAACACCGTGACCAGGCCGGAGCGATCGACCTTGAGCTGGATGCCCGACTGCGGCATCGGGTTCGGGTAGATCGGGTAGTTGGTGCCCGAGATGTACATCGAGCCCGCGACCCCCAGCCCGCGGCCGCGCGGCAGCCGACCCTTGCGCTCGCGCCACCCGCTCGCCTGCTCGACCTGGGTCAGGCACTGCGCGAAGCCGTTGGAGGTGACGCGCTGGCCGTTGACCGTCGTCGCGTCGGCCGGCAACAGGTTGCGGCGGCGCAGCTCGATCGGGTCGAGCCGCAACCGCTCGGCGAGGCGGTCGAGCTGGACCTCGAACGCGAACCGCGGCTGGACCGAGCCGTGGCCACGCTTGGGGCCGCACGGCGGCTTGTTGGTGAACACCCGCGTGCTGTCGAAGCGGTAGGCCGGGAAATCGTAGGGCCCGGTCAACAACTGGCCCGAGTAGTAGGTGGTGACCAGGCCGTAGGAGCTGTAGGCGCCGCCGTCGATCAGCACCTTCGCGTCCACCGCGGTCAGCCGGCCGTCCTTCGTGGCGCCCGTGCGGTAGGTCATCCGCATCGGATGGCGGCCGCGGTGGGCGTAGAAGACCTCCTCCCGGGTGTAGAGCATCTTCACGGGCCGGCCGGTCCGCATCGCCAGCAGCGACGCGCAGAACTCGAGGCTGAACGGGTCGGACTTGCCGCCGAAGGCGCCGCCCAGGCAGGGCTGGATCACCCGGATGCGGTGGGCCGGCAAGCCCAGCACGCGGGCCAGGCTGCGGTGCA
>JAMPXO010000152.1 GCA_023701125.1 Vicinamibacteria bacterium
ATCATGGCCTTGTTGGCCTCGGTGACCGCCATCGCGAGCCCCTGCGGCAGCAGGTAGTTGCGACCGTAGCCGGCGGCCACCTTGACCACCTCGCCACGGCGGCCGAGGTGCTCCACGTCCGACCTGAGGATGACTTCCATGTCTCAACGCCTCCGAAATGCGCGAAAAGTTCTAGGGCGCGTCTTCCGGCGCGGGCGGCAGGGCCCAGCGACGGAAGTCGAACCAGGTGTCGAACAGCCCGACGAGCGCGAGGATCTGCAGCGCCCACGGGTTGAGCAGCACCAGCAGGACGAGCCCCAGCCGAAGCAGGGGCGGGCCCGCGAGGCGCTGCGCGTAGAAGGCCACCACCGACAGCCCCTGCAGCGTGAAGAAGAACGCCGACAGGAGCAGGACGTTGTAGGCGAAGGGACGCGCGGGCGGCCACGCCACCAGCGCGCCGGCGGCCACGAAGGCGATCGCCAGGCCGAACGGCCAGCGCACGGTCTCGAACTCGCCGCCGTCGAGCCAGCCCGGATCACGCCGGGCCAGCCACGAGCGGAGCAGTGCCGCGTTGAGCAGCACGAGCAGCCCCGCCAGGATCAGGAACGCGGCCGGGTAGACGACCGACAGCGCCTGTTCCAGCGTGCGGAAGTAGGCGACCCACTCGTCGATCCGCTCCGCGCTCATGCCGTCGGCCTTGAGCCGATCGAGCACTTCCGCCGACTGGTAGTGCTGCAGCGGTTCCGTGACGCCGCGAGCGAGCTCGGGCGCCTGGAAGGCGAGCAGCACCGCCACCTCGGCGGCGAGCACGGCGAAAGCCCAGCCGCAACCTCGCAGGAGGCCGCGACCGCGGGCCAGCGACTCGACGATCAGCAGACCGGGCACGGCGAGTGCCATCGCGAACGTGAAGCCGGCCCCGGGGCCGAGCGTCGCGGACACCGCGGCGACCGCCAGCGCAGCCGCGCCGATCCCGCTCGAAAGCCCGGCGCGCAGGCGCTGGACCATGAGCGGGAACGGAGCGGCAAGCGCGAGCAGCCCCAGCGCGGAGCCCGCTTCGCCGAGCAGCTTCGGCAGCGCGGATGCGCCGAAGAGCAAGGCGGAGAGGAGCCCCGCACCGAGGACGCCGACGCGCGGCTCGTGCCGTTCGCCAGCTCCCGCCGTGGACATCACGGACGTCAAGGCCTTCCGGGACCCGTTGCGCGCTACTCGGCCGCGAAGGGCAACAGCGCGATGTTGCGCGCCCGCTTGATGGCGAGCGTCAACTTGCGCTGGTGCTCCGCACAGGTGCCGAACATGCGGCGCGGCAGGACCTTGCCGCGCTCGGGCACGAAGCCGGAGAGCGTCTTGACGTCCTTGTAGTCGATGTAGTCGATCTTGTCCGCACAGAACTTGCAGACCTTGCGGCGGCGGAAGAAGAAGCGCTTGCCGCCCTCCTTGCCACCGGCGCCGCCGGCGCCGCCGGCGCCACCACGGCCGCCACCCGGCTTGCCGCCGGGACGACCGGAACCACCACGGGCCGCGCCCGAATTCGCGCTGCTCACTGCTGCACCCCCTCGTCCTCGGTCACGACCGGGGCCGCAGGCGCGGCCGGCCGGGGCACGTGGCCCTTCGCGCGGCGCTTCTCCTCCGCCGCGGTGCGCTGTCCCTTGCGGCGCTCGGCCTTCTTCAGGTCCTCGTCGACGCGCACGGTGATGAAGCGGATCACGCCGTCCGTCACCCGGATGCGGCGCTCGACTTCCTTGATGATCGAGCCCGAGCCCTCCACCGTGAGGAGCACGTAGGAGCCCTCGCGGTGGCGGCCGATCAGGTAAGCGAGGCGCTTCTTGCCCCACTTCTCGTTCTTGGCGATCTTGCCGCCCTCCTTCTCGACGAAGCCCGAAATGGTCGTCGTCAGCGCGTCGACCTCCGGCTCCCCGAGGTTGGGGTCGGCGATGAACAGGATCTCGTATGTTCTGTCACTCACGTTCTTGTACGTCCTCCTCCTGGATCGAAAGGACCCCGCACCGCGGGGCCCCCTGAGCTCCTTCGAGCGCGGAACGCTTCCGCGCCCTCCTCGGAGCGAGGAGAGCCGGGCTCGGTTACGAGCCCGACTCCCGCTTCGGGCCGTTGTAAAGGCTCATCGCCTCGACCACGCCCGCACCGACGAGACGCTCGACCGCTTCGGCCGCGCGTCCCACCATCTCCTGCACGACCAGCACTTCCTGCTCCGGGAAGTCCGAGAGCACGAAGGCCGCCAGATCCGAAGGCGGTTCCGCCGGGGCGATGCCGAGCCGGACGCGTGCGAACTCGTCCGAGCCCAGGTTGTCCACCAGCGACCGCAAGCCGTTGTGGCCGCCGTGGCTGCCCGCCGCCCGCACCCGCAGGGTGCCGAGCGGCAGCGCCACGTCGTCCACGATCGCCACCACGTCGGAGCAAGCACCCCCGTGGGCGTCGAGCAGTGCCACCACCGCTTCCCCGCTCCTGTTCATGAACGTGAGCGGCTTGACGAGCAGCACGTCGTCGCCCGCCAGCCGGCCCGCCGCCACCCAGGCGCCGCACTCCTCGTGCCCGCGCTCGGCCCCGGCCATGGTCGTCAGCGCGTCGACGACCATGAAGCCGAGGTTGTGGCGCGTGCGGCGGTAGCGCTCGCCGGGGTTGCCGAGGCCGACCAGGTAGCGCAGGCCTACTTCTTCTCCTTCTTCTTGTCGTCCTTCTTGGCGTCGCCTTCCGCCTCGAGCTTGCCCTTCTTGATGACCTCGGGCTCGCTGCCGGCCGGCGCAGCAGCCACGGCGGCCTCGGGGGTCGCAACGACCTCCTCTTCGCGCTTGCCGATCACGTGGACGATGACGACGTCCTCGTGGGTCAGCACCTTGACCTTGTCCCCCATCTTCAGGTCCGCGACCCGGACGTTCTTGCCGATGGTCAGGTCGCTGACGTCGATGTCGATCTTCTCGGGGATCTCGGTCGGCAGGCAGGAGACCTCGACCTCGCGGGTGATGAACTCGAGGAAGCCGCCCTCGGTCTTCACGCCCACGGCCGTGCCGTGCAGCACCACGTGGACCTTGACGCTGATCGGCTTCTTGAGGTCGACCTCGTAGAAGTCCGCGTGCAGCAGCGCGCCCTTGACGGGATCGACCTGGTAGTCCTTCAGCACGACCTTGCGGCTGGTGGTGCCGATCTCCAGGGCGAACAGGGTGCTCTCGCCGCGGCCCGTGCGCAGGATGGCGCCGATCTGCTTGGGCGAGACGGCGACGGGCACCGGCGCCTGGCCGGTGGACCCGTAGAGCACGCCGGGGATCATCCCCGAGGCGCGCAGGCGGTTGTTGGCGTTCTTTCCGGTTTCGGTGCGGCTCTGCGCCGCGACCACGATCTCAGCCATTTCTTCCCTTCCTCGACTTCACGAACGATAGCTGACCGTTCTCTGACACCCGGCGTCATTCCGGGGCCCTTCCACGGTCAGACGAAGAGGCTCGTGACCGACGCCTCCTCGTGGATGTTGCGGATCGCCTTGGCCATCAGCTCGGCGATGGAGAGCACGACCACCTTGCCGCTCTTGCGGTTCTCGCCGGAGAGCGGCATGGTGTCGGTGACGATCAGGCGCGAGAGCGGGCTCTGCTCGATGCGCGCCGCGGCGCTGCCGGAGAGCACCGCGTGGGTGGCCGAGGCCAGCACCTCGGCGGCCCCGGCGTCCTTGATCGCCTGGGCCACCTTCTGCAGGGTGCCGGCGGTGTCGACGATGTCGTCGACGATCAGCGCGGTGCGGCCCTGGACGTCGCCGATCACGTGGTGGACCTCGGCGACGTTGGGCTGTTCGCGGCGCTTGTCGACGATCGCCAGCGCCGCCTCCAGCCGCTTGGCGTAGGCGCGCGCGCGCTCCACGCCGCCGGCGTCGGGCGAGACGATGGTCAGGTTGGGCAGCCCCAGCTTGGCGACGTGGTCGATGATCACGGGCGCCGCGAACAGGTGGTCGACCGGCACGTCGAAGAAGCCCTGGATCTGCGAGGCGTGCAGGTCCATCGTCAGCATGCGGTCGGTGCCGGCGGCCGAGAGCAGGTCGGCGACCAGCTTGGCCGAGATCGGCACCCGCGGCTTGTCCTTGCGGTCCTGGCGGGCGTAGCCGTAGTACGGCATCACGGCCGTGATGCGCGAGGCGCTCGAGCGCTTGAACGCGTCGAGCATCACGAGCATCTCCATCAGGTTCTCGTTGACGGGCGGCCCGGTCGGCTGGACGAGGAAGACGTCGGCACCGCGGACGTTGTCCTGGATCTGGAACCAGGTCTCGCCGTCGCTGAAGCGGGACAGGTGGGCGCGGCCGAGCGGCACGCCGAGGTGGCGCGCGATCGCCTCACCCAGTGCAGGGTGGGCGCTGCCCGTGAAGATCTTCAGCTCGCGACCCATGTCGATATGGCGGAGAGACCGTGGTCCGGCGACGCGGCAGGCATCCCGCCCGCTGACGCTCCCTTATCGGGAGGTGGCTGGGGCGGAAGGATTCGAACCTTCGAATGCGGGGTTCAAAGCCCCGTGCCTTACCGCTTGGCGACGCCCCATCCGAGGCGTCAGCCTTGCGCCTTCGGTTCCGTTCCCTCCGACCCTCCCTCCGAAGGCGCAGTGGCGGCGGGAGCGGGAGCCGCCCCACCCTTCTCCACCTGCTGCCTGTACACGGCGAGCACCTTGTCTTCCAGGTACTGCCTCATCTGGTTGTTCAGCGGATGGGCGATGTCCTTGAAGGTCCCGTCCTTCCGCTTCTTGCTCGGCATGGAGACGAACAGGCCCTTGGGCCCGTGGATCACCTTGATGTCCGTCACGACGAAGCACGCGTCGAACACGATCGAGACGAAAGCCTTGAGCTTCTCGTCGTCGACCGGGATGACCTTGACGTCCGTGATTTCCATGGTGTCGCTCCTTACCTGGCCCGACGCCCCTCGCCCGTGAGTGCACGCTCCCAGGCCCGCCGATACCGCCCACCGGTGACGGTGCGACACGACGTGGCCCGAAAACCGGCCCGACCCAGCTCGCGAGCGGCGTCACGCGCCGCCACGGCCGTCTCGAACACCCCGAAGTACGTCGAGCCGCTGCCCGAGAGCAGCGTTCCCCACGCCCCGCGGGAACGAAGCACGCCACGAATGCGCACGACCTGCGCCTCGAGTTCCGGCACCTCCTCCAACGCCGCCGCCTCGAGGTCGTTGACCAGCAGGCGATAGGCCCCTGCCGTCAAGTCGCTCGATACAAAGCGAAAAATGGTAGGGGCATTCTCCCGGGGAGTCAAACCCGCGTCGATGCGGCGGAAGACGGCCGCCGTGCTGGCGCCCGTCGGCGGGAAGCAGAGGGTCAGCCAGGCGTCCACCTGGCGCGCCAGGGGGTAGATCTCGTCGCCGCGGGCGACCCCCAGGGCCGTGCCCCCGAACAGGAAGTAGGCGACGTCCGCCCCCAGCCGCCGGGCCAGCGGCACCAGGCCGGCGGGCCCGAGACCGGTGCCCAGCAGGCGGTCCAGCGCGAACAGGACCGCAGCGGCGTTCGAGCTGCCCCCGCCCAGCCCGCCGGCAGCCGGGATGCGCTTGGTCAACCCGATCCGGACCCGGCGCCGGAGGCCCGTGAAGCGGAGCAGGTCGGCGGCCGCCCGCCAGGCCAGGTTGCGCTCGTCGGTCGGCACGCCCGGGGCGTCGCAGCGCAGCTCGAGGCCGTCGCCCGGCCCCACCACCAGCGCCACGTCGTCGTGCAGCGCGACGCTCTGGAAGATAGTCCTCAGCTCGTGGTCGCCGTCGGCGCGTACGCCGAGGACCTCGAGTCCCAGGTTCACCTTGGCGAACGCGGGGACCGTCGCCCGCTTCAGCGCGCCCATCGCCCGCGCGCTTCGTCCATCGTCAGCCGCTGCCAGCCCGCCGTGCTGGGCGGGGCGAAGGCGCCGTCGCCGAGCGGCCGTCCCAGCTCGGGCTCGCGCACCTTCGCCTCCAGCCGGGTGCCATCGTGGAGTTGCGCCACCACCCGCGAGGGGGCGATCGGTCCCCATTGCACGTCGAGCGCGCGCACCCGGGTCGGGGTCAGCCCGAGCAGGACGTCCATCAGATCGGCAGGGGCGAGGGCGACGCCGAGCAGCGAGCCGAACGCTTCCGCGGTCGCCGCGCCCTCGTAGTAGCTGCGCTCGCCGGGGAAAGCGACGACCAGCCGCTCGCCCTGGGCGACGGCCAGCAGCCGCAGGCCCGTCCCGGCCGGCAGCTCGACCCGCAGCGCGTCGGGCCGACGGAAGCCGACGACGGCATCGGCGCGGCCGCGCAACTCGGGCCCGCGCATCGAGACCCGGAGGTTCGCCGTGTAGGTGGTCGCGCGCTGGGCCTCGGCCCGAGCCGCGGGCGACGCGGCGGGCAGCGACGCACAACCCGCAGCGAGCAGCCCGCCACAGAGGGCGAGCCCGGCGACTGTCTCAGCGACGCCCGGCCGAAGCACCGGCTTCCGCCTCGGCGATCCGCTTCTCGAGCGTGGCGCGGTCGAGCTCGCCGTCCTCGTCCTCCCCGCCCAGCGCGCGCCGCCAGAAGGCGAGCGCCTCGACCCGCTGGCCGCGCGTCCACAGCACGTCGCCCATGTGGGAGAGCATCACGGCGTTCTTGTCGTCGCGCGCGAGCGCCTTGCGCAGCGCGGCCTCGGCTTCCTCGACGCGGCCGAGCCGGAACAGCGCCCAGCCCAGCGAGTCGAGATAGGCCGCGTTCTCGGGGTCGGCCGCGACCGCGCGTTCGATGAAGCCCAGCGACTCCTCGAGCTTCACGCCGCGGTCGGCGTTCATGTAGCCGAGGTAGTTGAGCACCGGCGGCGTGTCCGGGTGGTGCTGCAGCGCCAGGCGGAACGTCTGCTCCGCCTGGTCGTGCTTCTTCTGCCGCTCGAGCACCGCGCCCAACTGGAACAGCACGCGCAGGCTGGTCGGGTCCTTCTCGGCGGCCGCGCGCAGGTGGCGCTCGGCGTCGTCGAAGCGCTTGGTGCGCTGCGCAAAATCGGCCGCCAGCACCATCACCTCGCCGCGCTCGGGGAAGCGGCGCAGCGCCTCCTCCACCAGCGCCCGCCCGCCGTCGACGTCGCCGCGGCCGCGCAGGATGTTGGCCTCGAGGCCCAGCAACTCGAGGTCCTCGGGCCGCTCCTTGCGGGCGTTGCGCACCTCGCGCAGCGCCTGCTCGAAGTCCTTCGCGAGCAGCAGCGCCTCGATCCGGTAGCCGGTCAGCGCGGGGTCGGGGTCGCCGCCCGTGGCGCGGGCGCGGCCGAAGGCTTCCGCGGCCTCGCCGTAGCGGCCCTCCTGCTGCAGGCAGAAGCCGAGGTGGGCGAGGAAGATGCGGTCGTTGGACTGGGCGTCCTTGACGGGCTCGCCGCGGCGGTCGCGGCCGAGCAGCTTCTCGAACAGCATCGCGGCGCCCGCGAAGTCGCGCTGCGACTCGAGGATCGTGGCCTTGGTGAACAGGCCCTTGACGTCGCTGCCGTCGATCGCCAGCAGGCGGTCGATCGCCTTCAGCGCGCCGTCGAGGTCGTGCTGCTCGCGCAGCACGCGGGACTTGAGGTCGAGCGCATAGCGGTTGCGCTCGTCGAGAGCCAGTGCCGCGTCGGCCTCGGCCAGCGCCTCGGGCAGCCGCTCGGCCTTCATCAGCAGGTCGCCCAGCTTGAGGCGGGTGAACAGGCTCTGCGGATCGAGCTCGAGCGCCTTGCGGTACTGGACCACCGCCTGGTCGACCTGCTCGGCCTGGGCGTAGGCGTCGCCCAGGCTCTGGTAGGCGCTCGCGGAGTCGGGCTCGATGCGCAATGCCTCCTGGAACGCCTCGGTGGCCTCGTTCGGCTTGCCGAGCGAGAGCTGGTGGGCGCCGATCCGCAGGTAGCCCTCGAAGAAGCCGGGGTCCAGCGCGAGGTAGCCGCGCCACGCCTCGATCGCCTTCTCGTGGCGGCCCAGCTCGCCCTGGAGGCGAGCCAGTTCCTGCAGCGTGGCGCCGTCCTGGGGGTCGATCCGCACGACGTTCTCGAAGGCCGTCGCGGCCTCCTCGAGCAGCTTCGAGTCGCCGCGCAGCTCGGCCTGGGTGCGCAGCAGGTGGCCGGCGACGAACTGCGCTTCCTTGCTGTCGGGGTCGATCGCGACCGCGGCCCGGGACTCGTTCAGCGCCTCTTCGAGGCGGCCGGACTCGCGCAGGATGCGGGCGGCCCAGGCCCGGATCTCGGCGGCGCCGGGATCGAGCTTCTGCGCCTTGCGCAGCGCCTCCATGGCGGCCTCGACGTTGCCGGCGAGGCGCGCCTGCTGGGCGAGGCTGAACTGGTAATAGGCCTCGGCCCGCTGGCGCGCGGTGGCGGCCGGCGGACGGCCGGGGGCAGGCAGGCCGGGCTCGGCCAGCAACAGCAACGAAAGCAGCAGGCTCATCCTGTTTCGATTCTCACACGCTTTGGCCGTCGGGTTCCGGCGCCGGGGTAACCCGGCGCCGGTCCCAGGAGGCTACGTCGCCAACGGACGGCTCCTCCGCCCCAAACCCCATCGGGGTCGATCCGTCGGGTTCGAGCAGCGGTGTCCGATCAGCTACGACGACTCACGCCGCCTGCCTGGCTTCGAACTGCTCGACGAGCCAGGCCTTGAAGCGGCGGGAGACCTCCGCGTCGCCGTCGGCGGAGCGCAGGAAATCGAAGTAGCGACGGTCGGTGCCGGCGCCGAAGGCCCGGCTCGGCACGGTCACGTAGTGGCCGCCGTCCGCGCCGCGCCACACGCAGAAGCCGACCAGCTTGAGGCCCTGCAGCGGCCCCTCCTCGTCGAACAGCACCTCGGCCTCGCAGACCAGCCGCTCCGGTCCGCTCACCTTCTCGACGAACTGCACACGCATGAGCGCTCTCCCCTCTCGACAGGTGGCCCGGCCGGGTGCCGGGCCGTCATCAGGTGGGCCGCGGGGAGAGCTGCGGCAACCCACGCCGTTCACGTCGCGCGGGCGAACGGGAGTGTGCGGGAGGCGCCCGCCGCCGCGGGTCCGCTACAATCTCCCCCGTTATGGCCATCCACCCCGAGTTGCTCGAGGTCCTCGCCTGCCCGGTCTGCAAGACGCCCGTCGAGCCGGTGCGCGACGGCGCGGGCCTGCGCTGCGCGACCTGCCGCCGCGTCTACCCGGTGCAGGACGACATCCCGATCATGCTGCCCGAAGAGGCGACGATCGAGCCCGGGGCCTGAGGCGGGCACGCCCGTGAGCGGGCGGCCCGCGCGGGAGTTCGCGTGACCCTCGCCCGCGCCCAGTTCGCGCTGCTCGCCGGGGTCGCGGCGACCGCGCTCGTCTCCATCTTCGCCGCCCAGGTCGCGCTGGGACTGGCCGCGGCGATCGGCCTCACCCGCTGGGCGATCGGCCAGGCGCAGCCCGAGGCGCTGCCCGCCGGCGCGCCGCTGCTCGCGTTCAGCGTCTGGACGCTGCTGGCGGCGGCTTTCTCGGGCGACCCGGTCGCCTCCCACGAGGACGCCAAGAAGCTGGTCCTGTTCGTCCTCCTCTACCTGTTCACCGACTCGCTCGCCCAGGCCGAGCGACGCGGTCGCGTGCTCGACGCAGCCTTCCTCGGCGGCTCGCTGCTGGCCGCCGGCGCCCTCATGGAGTGGGCGGCGCTCGGCTTCGACACCCTCGACAACCGGCCGCGCAGCTTCGTCGGCCACTACATGACGGCCTCGGGCCTGTTCATGGGCATCGCCTGCCTCGGCGCCGGCCGGCTGCTCTTCTCGAAGGACCCGTGGGCCGCGCCGCCGCGGCTGCACGCGCGGCTGCTGCTGTCGCTGCTGGGCGGGCTGGCCGTGCTCGGGCTGCTGCGCCGCTCCGGGCTGTTCGCGCTGGAAGGCGAACGCCTGTTCGTCGCGGCGCTGGCCGCGGCCGCGATCGCGATCGCGCTCGACGGCGCGCCGCTGGCGCCCGGCGCGTGGCGCGGCCTGACCGCGTGCGCGGTCTCGCTCTCGCTCGCCGCGCTGCTCGTCTCGCGCACCCGCAGCGCGTGGCTCGGTGCGCTGTTCGGCCTCGCGCTGCTGGCGATCGTGCGGGCGCCGAAGCTGCTGTGGGGGCTGGGCGTCGGCCTCGTGGTGCTGGCCGTGCTGCGGCCGGCGCCGGTCGTCGAGCGGCTGACGCTGCAGGACGCCTCCAGCATCGACCGGCTCTACATGTGGCGCGCCGGGCTCGACATGATCGTGGACAAGCCGCTGTTCGGCCACGGCCCGGGCCGAGTCGTCGAGATCTACCCGCGCTACCGCTGGCCCGAGGCGCCCAACCCGAACGCGCCGCACCTGCACGACAACCTGCTGCAGATCGCGGCCGAGCGCGGGCTGCCGTGCGTCGTCTGGAGCCTGTGGCTGCTGGCGGTGCTGGTGCGCGACTCGTGGCTCGAGCTGCGGCGGGCCTCGGCGCTGGCCGGCGCGTGCAGCCTGTCGGTGATCGCCGCCGTCGCCGTGTCCGGACTGTTCGAATACAATTTCGGCGATTCCGAAGTGCTGATGCTCACCCTGCTGGCCACCTCGCTGCCGTACGCCGCGCGCCGCGAGAGACGGCTCGCGACGGGATGAGACCGCTCACGGCCGGGCGCGCCCGCGCCCTCGTCGCCCGCATGCGCGGTCGCCGCGTGCTGGTGCTGGGCGACGTGATGCTCGACGAGTTCCTGTGGGGCACCGCGGCCCGGCTCTCGCCCGAGGCGCCGGTGCCCGTGGTCGAGGTCAGCCGCCACTCGTGGAGCGTCGGCGGCGCCGGCAACGTCGCCGCCAACGTGCGCGCGCTCGGCGGCCACGCGGTGCTGGCCGGCGTCGTCGGTCAGGATCGCGCGGCGGACACCCTGCGCGAGGCGCTGTCCGGATACGGCGTCGAGGCCCAGCTCGCGGTCGCGGCCGATGGCCGACCCACGACCCAGAAGACGCGCGTGATCGCCCATCACCAGCAGGTCGTGCGCGCCGACCGCGAGGTGGCGAGCGACATTCCGCGCGGGCTCGAGGACGACCTGGTCGCCCGCGTCGCGGCCGCGCTCCCGGCCTGCGACGTGCTGATCGTCTCCGACTACCAGAAGGGGGTGATCACGCCCGGCGTGATGCGGCGGGTGCTGGCCCTCGCCCGCCGCCACGGCGTGCGGGTGCTGGTCGACCCCAAGGTCCGCCACTACCGGCTCTACCGCAAGGTGGCGCTGCTCAAGCCCAACGTGCGCTGGGTCGAGAACGTGCTCGGCGTGCGCGCCGACACGGACGCGGCGCTGCAGGCGGCCGGCGAGAAGATCCTGAAGCTGCTGGCCTGCGAGGCACTGCTCGTCACCCGCGGCGAGCGCGGCATGAGCCTGTTCCGGCCCGGCCGCAAGCCGTCCCACGTGAAGACGGCGGCGCGCGAGGTCTACGACGTGACTGGCGCCGGCGACACCACGATCGCCACGCTGGCGCTGGGCCTGGCCGCGGGCGCCTCGCTGGAGCAGGCCGCGGTGCTCGCCAACCACGCGGCGGGCGTCGTGGTCGCCAAGCTCGGCACGGCGACCGCCAGCGCCGAAGAACTCCTCGTCGCGCTGCATTCGGGCGGCGAGTGACGGGAGTGAATCCCGTCACTCGGCCCATGGGGGCTCCGTCGCGAACGGAGCTCCTCCGCCCCCAAGCCCTTGTCGGGTTCCGGGGCCGGGCGGAGCCCGTCTCCGGTCCCTTGGGGGCTACGTCGCGAACGGAGCTCCTCCGCCCCCAAGCCCTTGTCGGGTTCCGGGGCCGGGCGGAGCCCGTCTCCGGTCCCTTGGGGGCTACGTCGCGAACGGAGCTCCTCCGCCC
>JAMPXO010000153.1 GCA_023701125.1 Vicinamibacteria bacterium
ACCTGCCGCACCAGGTCGGCGCCGCGCCTGGCGCTCTGCTCGATCGTCTGCAGGTGCCGCAGCTGGCGAGCCTCCGTCGTGCCGCGGCGCAGGATCTCGATCGCCATCAGGATCGGGGCCAGCACGTTGTTGAGGTCGTGGGCGATCCCTCCGGCGAGTGTGCCGATGCCCTCGAGCCGCTGGCTGCGCATCACCTGCTGCTCGAGCGCCCGCCGCTCGGTGACGTCCGTGTGGATGCCGAGCACCCCCTTGACGTGGCCCGCGGCGTCCCGCAGCAGGGTCGAGCGGACCTCGACGGTCAGCTCGCGCCCGTCGCGGGCCCGGCGCCGGATCTCGCCCTCCCAGTGGCCCGTGCTGCGCAGGGCCTCGCGCGCCTCCGGAATGCGGTCGTTGCCGAGCAGTTCCTCCGCCTCCCTGCCGGTCACTTCCGCGAGGGTCCAGCCGTAGAGCTTCTCGGCGCCACGGTTCCAGCCGACGATGCGGTCCTCCACGTCGCGCAGCACGATCGCGTCGGGCACCGCGTCGATCAGCGCGGCGCGCTCCACGAGGGCATCCTCGTAGCGCTTGCGCTCGCTGATGTCGGTCAGGCCGCCGACCATGCGCACCGGCCGGCCCGCGTCGTCGCGGATGACGTGGCCGCGATCGAGGACGTAGACGAAGCGGCCATCCGCGTGCTGGAAGCGGTACTCGCCGCTCCAGTAGTCGCGGCCGGCCTGGATCGCCGCGTCGAGTGCGGCCACCACGCTGTCGCGCTCCTCGGGATGCACGCGGCTGCTCCACGATTCGATGGTGGGCTCGACCTCGGCGCGGCGATAGCCGAACAGCCGCTCGAAACCCTCGCTCCACCACAACGCGTCGGTCACCAGGTTCCAGTCCCAGATCGCGTCGCTGGCGGCCTCGGCCAGCAGCCGGAAGCGCTCCTCCGACGCGCGCAGCGCCTCGCGCGCCAGACGCCGCTCGCTGACGTCGCGGAACTGGACGGCCAGGCCCTCGGGCACGGGGGTGGCTCGCACCTCGAACCACTGGCCGAGCGGCGCGTAGAACGCCTCCAGCTCCACGACCTCGCGTCGGGCGTTGGCGTCCCGGTACGCCCGCTCGAACTCGTCCGAGCCCGGGAACTCCTCGAACACGTCGCGCCCCAGCAGGTCCAGGCGCCCTCGCCGTAGCAGCCGCTCGCCGGCTGCGTTCACATAGGTGAAGCGCCACTCGGGGTCCAGCATGAAGAAGCCTTCGTCGAGCGTTTCCAGGGTGGCGAGCAGCCGTCGCTCCGCCTCCCGCTCACGCTCGGCCACTTCGCGCTCGGCGGTGATGTCCTGGAACGCGCCCCGGGCGCGCACGATCGTCGCCGAGGCGTCGCGCTCCGCCTCGCCTTGGCAGCGCGCCCAGAGCAGGCGCCCACTCCGGGTCCGGACCTGGAGTTCGAGTTGGAACGGCGTGCCCGCCGTGAGGCAGGCCTGGAGGGCGGTCTCGATCCGCGCGCGGGAGTCCTCGGGATAGAGGGCCAGCGCCTGCTCCAGGCTCGGCAGTTGCCCGATCGGGAACTCGAGCATTTCGAAGAGCTGGTCGGACCAGTAGATGCTGCCGTCGGTCTCGACGGTCCAGCCGGCGACGCGGGCGACGCGGCCGGCGAGGCGGAGCAGCGCCTCCTTCCGTTCGAGCTCCTGCTCGGCCCGTATTCGCTCGGTCACGTCACGGGTCAGGGCCAGGGCCACCTCGCGGCCGTCGAGGGTCACGCGGGTGGCGTGCGATTCGACGTGATGTTCCTGGTCCCGCAGGTCACGAAAGCGGTAGCGGAGCCGGGACGGCTCGCCCGCGAACACGCGCGCGAGAGAGTGGTGATAGGCCGCCTTGTCCTCCGGGACGACGCGGTCCTCGATCCGCCGGCCGATCAGTTCCGAGGCGGCGCGGGCCCCCATCATCCGGACGCCCGCGGGGTTGATGTCGAGCAGGGTGCTGTCGGAATCGACGAGCTTCACGCACTCCGGGGCGGCGTCGAAGATCGCCCGCAACCGCGCTTCGCTGGCACGCAGGTCGGCCTCGCTGGCGCGCAAGGCCTGCTGCGCCAGCTTCCAGCCGCTCACGTCCCGCACCATCACCAGGCGGGCGGGCCGGGCCCCGAACACCACGTCGTGAGAGACGATCTCGACGTCGATCTCGCGTCCGTCCTGCAGACGGTGTCGGGCCAGGCCTGAATTCTGCACCCCCGGCTGCAGGCCCTCGACCGCACGGAGCAGCGCAGGAAGCTCGGCGGCGCTCCGGATGTCCCGCAGCGTCATCGCGAGGAACTGCTGGCGCGAGTACCCGTAGCGAGCCACCGCCGCATCGTTGACCGCGAGGAAGCGCAGCGTCTCGACCTCGAACACCCACATCGGCTGCGGGTGTGCATCGAAGCAGATCCGTAGCAGCGCCTCGCGATCGTCGATCACGGGTCTGCCGTTCCGCCCGCGGCCCTTCGCAGCCCGACCGGAGCCGTCGAGTCCGGCGAGCCCCGACGCCGGGCGCGCGCGACGGCCTGCAGCAGGGTCGTCGTCGCATAGGGCTTGGACAGGAACTGGGTCACCTCGCCGGGCGCGGCCAGCCCCTCGGCGCGGTGCAGGCCGCTGGAGGCGACGATCGGCAGCCGTGGATCGCGCTCGCGCAGCGCCGCGATCAGCGCTTCGCCGTCCAGTCCGGGCATCGAGATGTCCGTCAGCACCAGGGCCACCTCGAGCTGGTGGGCGTCGTAGACGGCGAGGGCATCGCTGCCGTCGCAAGCCGTGACGACACGGTAGCCGGAGTTGGTGAGCGTCTCGACCAGGATCTCCCGGATCGCCGGCTCGTCGTCGACCACCAGCACCAGTTCCCCGCTGCCCTGCGGCGGCTCCGACTCGGCAGCCCTGGAGTCGAGCGCCGGACCCTCGGCAGCCGGCAGGTGGACCGTGAAGGTCGCCCCTCGGCCCGGCTGGCTGACCAGGGTCACGGCCCCGCCGTGCCCGCGCACGATGGAGTAGGTGGTGGAGAGACCCAGTCCCGTGCCGCGTCCGACCTCCTTGGTCGTGAAGAAAGGCTCGAAGATGCGATCCTGGATCTCGAGCGGGACGCCCTGTCCGGTGTCGGCGACGGTGATCGCGACGTAACAGCCCGGCTCCAGGCCCGCGCGCGCCGCCGCCGGCGCGTCCAGTTCTTCGTTGGCGAGCCGCAGGACCAGCCGGCCACCGGTCGGCATCGCGTCACGAGCATTGACGCACAGGTTGACCAGCACCTGGTGGAGTTGCGTGGGGTCGGCCTCGAGGCTCCACGGCTCGGCCGGCACGGCCAGCTCGAAGGCCACGTCCTTCGGGAACGTCTCGCGCACGATGCGTCCGACGTCGCGGGCCAGCTCCGTCGGATCGAGCCGCACGCGGTGACCGGCCTCCGCGCCGCGAGCGAAGGCCAGCACCTGGCGAATGAGGCCGGCCCCGCGACTGGCGCTCTGCTCGATCGCCGCCAGCCAGCGCTCGGCTCGCGGTTCGGAGAGGTGGCGCCTCAGCGCTTCGACCGCCATCGGGATCGGCGCCAGCACGTTGTTGAGGTCGTGGGCGATGCCGCCCGCCAGGGTGCCGAGGCTCTCCAGGCGCTGGCTGCGCAGGGCGCGCTGCTCGAACTGGTGCCGCTCGGTCACGTCCTGCACGGCGCCCTGGACGCGGATCACCCGTCCGTCCTCTCCGCGCACGGCCTCCGCCAGCGTGCGCACGCGCACGGAGCGACCGCGGGCACCGACGAGTTGCAGCTCCAGGTCGAACGGTTGCCCGTGGTCGAGACAGGCGGCGAACGCCTCCCGGATCCGGGGCTGGTCCGCCGGAGCGTAGAACGCCAGCACCGCCTCCAGGGTGGGTTCGAACTCCGGGCCCACCTCGTGGATCTCGCGCACCTCGTCGGACCACGTGACCCGGGCCGCCCCCACGTCGATCGACCAGGCCCCGAGCCGGCTCAGGCGCGAGGCCATGCGCAGCAGCGCCTGGCTGGCGAGCAACTCGGCTTCGGCCCGGCGCTGGGCGGTGACGTCCCGGCAGGTGCCCACCGCGCGCCCCGGCCCGTGCTCGCCGGCGAACACCCTCCACCGCTCCTCGACCACCTTCTCGTCGCCCTCCGGCGTCACGATCCGGTGCTCGAGGGTGTGGACCTCGGAATCGCCGAGCGACGCCCGGAGAGCGGCGTCCACCACGTCCCGGTCCTGCGGGTGCACCCGTTCCAGGAAGCCGGAGTGCGAGGGGGCGAAGTGGGCGGGATCGGTGCCGAAGATGCGGTAGCTCTCGGCGGACCAGGTGACGGTCAGGGTGGCGAGGTCGGTCTCCCAACTCCCGACCCGAGCGACCTCTTGCGTTTCCGCGAGCCGCGCCCGCTCGACGGCCACGCGGCGTTCGAACTCGTCGTTCGTGGACACGCGCCCTCCTGGCTGGCCTGGTAGCGAGTAGGACAGTGTCGCACACTGGCCGGCCGCAACGCCCGGGAAACGGTCAGGCGGGCGGCGGGGCCAGCGCCTGCGCGACGTGCTGCAGCAGGTCCGAGGTCGTGAACGGCTTCGCCAGCAGGGCCACGCCCGGATCGAGGCGACCCGCTTCGGAAACGACATCTTCGGAATAGCCGGACACGAACAACACCCGCACCTCCGGCCGCGACTCGCGCAAGCGTGCGGCCAGCTCCGCACCGTCGGCGCCGGGCATCACGACGTCGGTCAGCAGCAGGTCGATCGGGCCCGAGTGGGCGGCGGCCAGCTCCAGCGCGCGAGCGGCGTCGGGTGCGGCCAGTACCTCGTAACCCGCCTCCGTCAGCACCTCCTCGGTCAGCTCGCGGAGGGCGTCTTCGTCCTCGGCCAGCAGGACCGTGGCGGCGACCCGGGAGCGCGCGGGAGCGGGCGCCGCAGCGGGCACGGGTGCTGCGGTCGACCGCGGCAGCAGGATCTCGACGCGGGTGCCACGGCCGGGTGCGCTGTCGATGCGAACCTGCCCGCCGCTCTGCTGCACGATCCCGTAGACCGTGGCCAGCCCGAGGCCGGCGCCGGCCTCGCGGGTCGAGTAGAACGGCTCGAAGACGTGGGCCAGCTCGGCGGCCTCCATGCCCGGGCCGTCGTCTTCGACCCGCAGCAGGACCTGCGGCCCTTCCACAGCGACGGGCCAAGCGGGATCGGCCGCCTCGATCGAGGCGATCTCGATCGTGAGCCGGCCTCCTTCCGGCATCGCTTCCCGCGCGTTCGCGCACAGGTCGATCAGCACCTGCTGAAGCTGGCGGCGGTCGGCGAGGACGGGCGCCATGGAGGCGCTCCGCCGCAGTTCGACCTGCATCCGCTCGCCGACCAGGCTGCGCAGCAGCGCCTCCACGTCGGTGACGAGGGCGTTCAGGTCGAGCGGCTCCGGGGCCAGCACCTGACGCCGGCTGAAGGCCAGGAGCTGGCGGGTGAGGTCGGCCGCGCGCTCGCCGGCCCGGGCGATGCCGGCGGCGCGCCGCGCGACCTCCGGGTCGCCGCTGCGCTCCAGGCGCTCGGCGTGGCCGAGCACGACACCGAGCAGGTTGTTGTAGTCGTGGGCGATACCGCCTGCCAGGCGCCCGACGACCTCGAGGTTCTGGGCTCGCATCAGCCGAGCCTCGAGTTGCTTGCGCTCGGTGACGTCGACGAAGGCGGCCATGATCAGCGGCGGACCGCCCTCGACGGGCACGGCCGCTCCCGAGATGAGAACGTCGCGGGCGGATCCGTCGGCGTGGCGGAAGCGGATCGCGACGCCGTCGAGTTCTTCGCCTGCCGCGAGCCGGGCCAGCAGCCGACCGCGCTGGGCGGGGTCGTGCCACAGGTCGAGATCGGTCACGCTGCGGCCCATGACGTCGTCCGCCGGGTAGCCGAAGAGGCCCGCGGCCCGCTCGTTGGCCGCCAGGATCCGGCCCTCGATCGAGGTGATCACGACGGCGAGCGGACTGTGCTTGAACAGCACCGCAAAGCGCCCCTCGCTGGCCTCGGCGCGGCGGCGGTCGGCTTCGGCACGCTCCAGGAAGCGCCCTGCCTCGGCCGCGGCCCACAGCACTCCCAACAGCACGACCGCGAGCAGCAGCAGCGACAGCAGGGCGTCGCGCAGCGCGTCCTGGAAATCGGGGACGACCTGGTGGAACGCCGCGTGCGCGAGCACGACCAGGGGCACCAGCGGCAGGAAGCTGCGGCCGAGGCGCGCGGAGTGCGAGGGACCGGAGAGCAGGCGGGCCGGGAACCGGGTCGCGCCGTCGAGCGCGACCAGCGCCAGTCCCAGCCCGACGAAAGCCACCGCCGTGGTGGCCGCCACGGGCATCGTCGCGGGGCCGCCGAAAGGCGACGTGTCGTAGACGAAGGTGAAACTGACCAGCAGCCCGAGCGCCGTGACGAGCGCGCCCAGGGCCCCGGCCACGTCTCCCGCGCGGCGCCAGCGATGGCCGAGGCCGAGCAGCGCCGTGCCGCCGCCGGCGAGCAGGAACGCGACCGCGGTCATCGGCGCCATCCGTCCCTCGGAGACGGCGGGAGCGGCGACCAGCTCCGGAACCAGCAGGCGGTCGAGTCGCGCGGTCTGGCCCGCGAGGAAGCTGAAGAAATGCTCCGCGCCGAGCGCCGCGATGACGACGCCGACGACGAGGCGCGCAGGCCGGCTCCAGCGCCCCTCGACCAGGAGCGCGCCGGCCAGCGCGAGGAACAGCAAGGCCGTGCTCGGCGCCATGGGCACGCTGCCGGGAACGCCGCGGGCGAGCCCGAGCCAGGACGTGCCCCAGCCCGCCAGGGCGAGCAGGGCGGTGCCGGCGGTGACGAGGACTCCGGCCCGGGCCAGCCGCGCCAGTCGCCCGGGTCCGCCTGTGGCCTGCTCGGGAACGGGCGGCGTGGACATGCGGGCTCGTTCCTCCATGCGCGATCAGTCGAGGTGGGCGCGCTCGGCATCGCCCATCTCGACGCCGCCCTGCGGGAAGTACTCCTTCCACCGCCGCGACACCAGCGCCGCGGTGTCAGCATCGCACGAGACCTCGGCCGGGAACCATGGCTTGCGCCGCGCGTCGATCACGATCGGCAGCTCGTAGCTGACGTGGCTGCGGACGAGACGTGTCCTGCGGGCGTGGATGTCGGCCGCCGGCTCGAAACGGGTGAACGTCGTCCACAAGAAGTTCATCGCGCTCTTCGCCGCCCGCTTCGGCTCGTCGGTGAGCACGACCAGCGGCCAGCCGTCGAACGCCGCGTGGGCGGCGATTCGCGCGGGCGCGTCCGGGTCCTCCGCGAACGACCGTGCGCCCACGACCAGCGCGCCTGCGCAGAACGGCTGGATGTCGAAGGCGTCCGTGGGCGGTGGCAGCGCCGGCCGGAACTCGCGCGGCAGCTCGCGCACGGGATCGCCGAGGCCGAGCCACACGCCCTTCGAGCCCTCGTTGATGGTGGGCGTCGAGTAGTCGAGGGTGTCCATCGACAGGTTGGAGAACACGTACAGGTCCGTCTCCGGCCGGGTCCGCGCCAGCACGTGCTCGAGCGTGGCCCTGAAGTCCTTGAGGTCGACCGGGCGATCGGTGGCGAGCAGGAACTTGGTCAGCGACAACTGGCCTTCGCCGAGGATGCGGAACGCGGAGGACATCGCCTCGCGCCGGTAGCGCTCGCGCACGACCGCGGCGGCCAGCGAGTGGTAGCCCGTCTCGCCGTAGGACCACAGGTCGCGCACCGCCGGCATCACCAGCGGGAACAGCGGCGACAGCAGCTCCTGCAGCAGGTCGCCGATGAAGAAGTCCTCCTGGCGCGGCTTGCCGACGACGGTCGCCGGCCAGATCGCGTCCTTGCGGCGCGCCATCCACGCAACCTCGAACACCGGGTAGTCGTGGCGCAGCGAGTAGTAGCCGTAGTGGTCGCCGAACGGGCCTTCCGGCTTGCGCACCTTCGGCGCGACCTTCCCCACCAGCGCGAACTCGGCGTTGGCGACCAGCGGGTGCGGCCCCGGGCCGGGGCACAGCGGCAGCCGCTCGCCCGCGATCAGCGACGCGAGCATCAGCTCCGGCACGTTCTCCGGCAACGGTGCGATCGCGGCCAGGATCAGCGCGGGCGGCCCGCCGAGGAAGACCGTGACGGGCAGCGCCTCGCCGCGCTCCTCCGCGACCTGGTAGTGGAACCCGCCGCCCTTGCCGATCTGCCAGTGCATGCCGGTCGTGCGCGCATCGTGCACGTGCATCCTGTACATGCCCAGGTTGTGGCCATGGCCGTCGGGGTGCTCGGTGTAGACGAGCGGCAGGGTGACGAACGGGCCGCCGTCCTCGGGCCAGGTCGTCAGCGCCGGCAGCTTGTCGAGCCGGACGTCCCGCGTCACCACGTCGGCGATCGGGCCGGAGCGCTGGCGCTTGAGGCCGATGCGGAGCGCGTCCCAGGCCAGGTCGCGCTGTGCCCACAGCTTCGCGGGCGTCGGCGGCATCGCGACCCGCGGCAGCGCGGCCAGCCGCTTGACCAGCTCCATCGGCCGCCGCCCGAACGCCATCTCGGCCCGCCGCGCGGTGCCGAACAGGTTGGTGACGAGCGGGAAGTCCGCGCCCTTCACGTTCGTGAACAGCAGCGCGGGCCCGCCGGCCGCGATCACCCGGCGATGGATCTCGGCAGCCTCGAGCCGGGCATCGACGGGCGCCTCGACGACCCGCAGGTCGCCTGCGGCCCGCAGCGCGTCCAGAAAGGATCTCAGGTCAGGAAAGGACATGGCGGCCCCAGTATCCGCGAATCGGGTCACATCCCCCGATACACGTCCGTGCTCAGGTACTTGAGGCCCGAGTCGCACATCAGGGTCGCCACCCGGGCGTGCGGGCCCAGCCGCTCCGCGACCTGCAGGGCCGCGATCACGTTCGCGCCCGAGGAGGTGCCCGCGAACAGGGCCTCCTCGCGGGCGAGCCGCCGCGCCATCTCCTTCGCGTCGGCGGTCGGCACAGCGATCACCTCGTCGACGACCGAGGCGTCCCACAACGGCGGCGTGTAGCCGATGCCCACGCCCTCGATCTTGTGCGGGCCCGGCTGTCCCCCGCTCAGCACCGGCGACTCGCCCGGCTCGACGGCCACGATCCGCACGTCCGGCTGGTGCCGCTTCAACGCCGCGGCGACCCCGCGGATCGAGGCCGCGGTCCCCACCGAGTGCACGAAGGCGTCGACCTGCCCGTTCATCTGGGCCCAGATCTCGTCGCCCAGCGCGTGGTAGCCGGCGATCGCGTCGTGGTTCTCGAGCTGGTTGGTCCAGTACGTGTGCGGCTCGCGGGCGTAGCCGCGGGCGACTTCCACCATGTCGAGGATCAGCTTCTTCGTGGTCAGGCCGCCCTCGGCCGGCACCAGCGTCAGCTCCGCGCCGAGCGCCGACATGTGATCGCGCTTCTCCTGGCTGAACGCCTCGGAGGTGACGATCCGGATGCGGTAGCCACGCGCGGCGCACACCAGGGCCAGCGAGGTGCCCGTGCTGCCGCCGGTGTACTCGACGACCGTGTCGCCCGGCCTGAGGCGGCCGTCGGCCTCGGCTTTCGAGATCACGGCCTGGGCCATGCGGTCCTTCATGCTGCCCGTGGGGTTCTCCCACTCGAGCTTGGCGAAGACGGCCGCCCCGTTGCCGGGCACGAGCTGGCGCAGGCGGACCATCGAGGTGTTGCCGACGGCGTGCAGGACGTCCATGGGCCTTCGAACCCTCCCGGCTGTGGAGTGTACGGGCGGACCTCGTAGAATCCCCCCTTCATATGACCGAAACGTCCGCCGCGCCGGCGCTCGCCGGCTACACGCCCGAGCGCCTGCTCGAGCTGCACCGCGCGCTGCTGTTGCCGCGCGTGATCGAGGAGAAGGCGCTGCTGCTGCTGCGCCTGGGCAAGCTGACCAAGTGGTTCTCCGGCATGGGCCAGGAGGCGATCGCCGTCGGCGTCGCCACCGCCCTGCGCGAGGACGACTGGATCCTGCCGATGCACCGCAACCTCGGCGTGTTCACGACCCGCGGCCTGCCGCTGCCGAAGCTGTTCCGCCAGCTCTTCGGCAAGGACGGCGGCTACACCCGCGGCCGCGACCGCACGTTCCACTTCGGCGCGCCCGAGCACTCGGTGGTCGGCATGATCAGCCACCTCGGCGCGATGCTGCCGGTGGCCGACGGGCTCGCCCTGGCCAGCCAGTTGAAGGGCGGCGACCGCGTGGCCGCGACCTTCACCGGCGACGGTGCCACCTCGGAGGGCGACTTCCACGAGGCGCTCAACCTGGCCGCGGTGTGGAAGCTGCCCGTGCTGTTCGTGATCGAGAACAACCAGTACGGCCTGTCGACGCCGATCGCCGAGCAGTTCGCGTGCAAGGACCTGGCGGACCGCGCCGTGGGTTACGGCATGCCCGGCGTGGTCGTCGACGGCAACGACCTGCTCGCCGTCCACGCGGCCGTGTCGGAAGCCGCCGCCCGCGGCCGCCGCGGCGAAGGGCCCACCCTGCTCGAGTTCAAGACCTTCCGCATGCGCGGCCACGAGGAGGCCTCGGGCACCGCGTACGTGCCGAAGGCGCTGTTCGCGGAGTGGGCGCAGAAGGACCCGATCCGCCGCTTCGAGGAACAGTTGTTCGCCCTGGGCGTGCTGACCCCCGAGCGGCGCGACGCGATCAAGGCCGAGCTCAAGGCGTGGATCGAGCCGATCGTCGACGAAGCGCTGGCGGCGCCCGATCCCGACGGCAGCGCGGAGAGCGAGCTGCGCGACGTCTACGCGCCGGCCCCGCCCGCCCGCGAGCCCGCGCCGGGCACGCCCACCACGGAGAAGCGCTTCGTGGACGCGATCTCGGACGGCCTGCGCGAGGCGATGCGCCGCGACCCGCGCACGGTCGCGATCGGCCAGGACATCGCCGAGTACGGCGGCGTGTTCAAGGTCACCGAGGGCTTCCTCGCCGAGTTCGGCAAGCCGCGCGTGCGCAACACCCCGATCATCGAGTCGGGCGCGGTCGGCGCGGCGATGGGCCTGGCGCTCGACGGCCACGTGCCGATGCTCGAGATGCAGTTCGGCGACTTCATCACCTGCGGCTTCAACCAGATCGTCAACAACCTGGCCAAGACGTACTACCGCTGGGGCGCGAAGCTGCCGGTCGTGCTGCGCGTGCCCGTGGGCGGCGGCGTCGGCGCCGGCCCGTTCCACTCGCAGAACGTGGAGGCGTGGTTCACCCACGTCGCCGGGCTCAAGGTGATCGAGCCGTCGACGCCCGCGGACGCCAAGGGCCTGCTGTGCGCAGCGTTCGAGGACGGCAACCCGATCGTCTTCCTCGAGCACAAGTTCCTCTACCGCTGGGCGAAGGGCCCGGTGCCGGACGGCCACTACACGTTGCCGATCGGCAAGGCCCGCACCGCCCGCGCGGGTCGCGACGCGACGATCATCACCTGGGGCGTCGGCGTGCACTGGGCGCTGTCGGCCGCCGAGGAGCTGGCCGAGGAGGGCCGCGAGATCGAGGTCCTCGACCTGCGCACGCTGCTGCCGTGGGACCGCGAGGCGGTGCTCGCGTCGGTGCAGCGCACCGGCCGCGCGCTGGTGCTGCACGAGGCGCCGCACACGGGCGGCTTCGGCGGCGAGATCGCGGCCACGATCGGTCGCGAGGCCTTCGAGTGGCTCGACGCGCCCGTCGAGCGGCTGGGCGGCCTCGACATCCCGATCCCGTTCAGCAAGGCGCTCGAGGAGGTGTTCATGCCTCGCGCCCGGCTGCTGCCCGCGCTGCACGCGCTGCTCGCG
>JAMPXO010000154.1 GCA_023701125.1 Vicinamibacteria bacterium
CGGCGCCCGGCGCCCGTGACGGCGCGCCCGGCGCCGGCGCCTGCGGCCGTGGCCGCCCCGCCACCGGCCGCCGCTGCGTCGAAGACCGGCCTCTTCGTCGGCATCGGGCTGGCCGTGGTGGCCGCAGTCGGCGGCTTCCTCTGGTTCAGTCAGCGGCCGGCGCCGCCCGCGCCGCCCGCGACGACTCTGCCCGCCGCGCCGCCCACCTCCGTGGCCGCCGCCCCGCCCACCACGGTGGCGCCGGTCGTGACGGAAGAGGTGGCGGAGGCCGCGCCGCCGCCGGCCGCCGTGGTGCCGGCGACGTCCGCGCCCGCGTCACGCCCCGCGGCCCCCACGCCGTCGCGCCCGACGCCGACGCCCGCTCGCGCCGCCGCCGCCAAGGCCCCGCCCGCCGCCGCCGCACCGGCCACGCCCGACCCGGGCCAGGTCCGTGCGCAACAGCTCGCGGGATGGCTCGAGAAGGGCCAGGCGGCGTTCGAGGGGCGACAGTTCGAGCAGGCGGTGACGGCCTATCAGGAAGCGCTCAAGCTGGAGCCGGGCAACGCGCGCGCCGCCAGCGGTGTGGCGCAGGCCGAGGCCGGAGCTGCCGCGGCCCGCAAGCGGTTCGTGGCGGGTCGCAGCTTCTTCCTCGCCAAGCCGTCGGGCAAGGCCCCCGCCGGTTTCAACACCCAGGACGTCACCGTCGCCAACCCCGACTACTCGGCCAAGCTCCACTTCGAGGCGACGCCGACGAGCCTGCACGCGGGCGTCGCCTGGCAGGTCAAGGTGTTCGCGGAGAACGACGGCAAGAAGGCGATCAAGCTTGCGAGCCTGAACGCGTTCGTGACCGTCAACGGCTCGCGAGGCAGCGTGCCGTCCGCGCTCAAGGCGCGCGAGCTTGCCGTGGGCCAGCGGGTGCTGGTGGCCGAGGTCGCGGGCAGCTGGGGCGAGGCCGTGAAGAGCTGGAGCCTCGACATCGTGGCTGCCACGTCCCGCGAGGAGACGCTCAAGGGCAGCCTGAGCTGGAAGTAGGCGGCCGCTACCGGAACGCGGTCGACGGCGTCGGCGACGGGGTCGGCTCGGGGGTCGGCGTCGGTGACGGGGTCGGGCTCGGCGTGACCCGCGGCGTCGGCGTCGGCGTGATCGACGGCACGGGTGTCGGCACCGGCGTCGGCACCGGGTTGGTCACCGACACCGCTGCCGAAACGCCCGCGGCGGCCGCGCCACCGGCGAGAGCCGCGATGGTGCCCGCGGTCAGCGCCAGCGAGCCGGCGGCGAAACCGGCCGGGGCCACCGCCGCTCCCGTCGCCGCAGAGTAGACCGTGACCTCGCCCGGCGGGCCGATCTCGGCCAGGCGTCCCGCGGCGCAGGCGGTGTCCTTGTCCACGACCTTCGCTTCGTACGTGGCGCTCTTGACCTGCTCGCCTTCGGCCGTGAAGAACGCGACGTAATACTCGATCGGGCTGGCCTCGAAGCGCGGCCGCGGCAGCCGGCCCTGGAAGCCGCCCTCCGGGTCGGGCTCCATCTCGACGTAGAAGAACTCCGTGGCGCGCGCCGGACGGAAGTAGATCCGCGCACCCGTGAACGGCGACGCGGGCTCGACCTTGGCCTTCAGCAGCGGAAACTCCTCGGCCACGAAACACGCCACCGCCTCGTGCTCGATCGTGGCCGTGACCTCCGCGGTCGCCCTCAACGCGCCTGCCGCCAGCAGTTCCACGTGGGCGCGGGCGGTGGAGGCGACCACCACCCGCACCAGGCGCGGGCCGCGGCTGATCAGGAGGGGCGCCTTCGACTCGATGGTCAGCGCGTACTCGCCGACCGGCAGGCCCATCCGCAGCCGGCCGCGGGCGTCGGTCACACCGCGCACCACGCGCCCCTGGCTCAACTCCACGAGCGCCACCGGCAACCGCCCTGCCGGTCTCCCCGCGATCGCGAAGGTCGCGGACAGCGCCCCGCTGGCCGGGGCCGCGGCCACGGGCGCGGTGGGACCGGTCGTCAGGGCGGCGATCAGCAGCAGCGCGCAGGCGCGCCGAGGGGAGAGCAGGATGGATTCCAAGCGCTCCATGCTACGCCGTCGCCCCGCGCCTGTGTCAAGGCGACCGCGGAGCGAGGGGAGGGCGTGGGTCACCCGCGGCTACGGCCGGCGGAAGCGGCGCAGCTTGCCGCTCTCGGCCGCCGGGTTCTCGGCACTGTAGTAGCTGCGGTAGTAGTCGCCGTAATAGTGGCTGTAGTAGTACGCGTTGCGCTTGAGGTCGACGCGGTTCAGCACGGCGCCCAGCACCACACCGCCGACGCCGCGCAACTGGTCGATCGAGCGCTGCACCGCCGGCCGCGTCGAGACCTCGGCCCCGACCACCAGGATGATGCCGTCGACGAACGGCGCCAGGATCGAGGTGTCGGCCATCGCCAGCACGGGCGGCGTGTCGACCAGCACCCAGTCGAAGCGCGAGCGCAGTCCATGCAGCAGGTCGCGCAGGCGGGTCGAAGCCAGCAGCTCTGCCGGGTTGGGCGGCAGGTAGCCGCAGGTGATCGCCGACAGGCCTGCCCAGCGCGTCGGCTGCAGCGCCGCCTCCAGCTCCAGCTTGCCGACGATCACGTCGGTCAGGCCGCGCGCGCGCTGCAGGCCGAAGTGCAGGTGCAGCGTCGGCCGCCGCAGGTCGGCGTCGATCGTCAGCACCCGGGCGCCGGCCACGGCCAGAGCGCCGGCGAGGTTCGCGCAGGTGGTGGTCTTGCCCTCGCCCGGGTTGGCGGAGGACATCACCAGCAGGCGCCCACCCTCGGGCGGCATCGAGTAGGTCAGGTTGGTGCGCAGCAGGCGGTAGGCCTCGGCCGCCGAATAGGGACCCGCGCGGAACACCGCGGGCGTACGCACGGCCGGCCCTTCGTCCGCCTGGGCCTCCGGGATCACGCCCAGCAGCGACAAGCCCAGCACGTCGCGCACGTCTTCGGGCGTCTTCACCGTGTTGTCGAGCGCGTCGAAGCCCAGCGCCAGCGCGATGCCGATGGCGAGGCCGAGCAGCAGCGCGTTGCGGTAGCTGTTGCCCGCCTGCGGGTAGACCGGCGCCCCGGGCGTGGTCGCGGCTTCCAGCACGCGCAGCGGAGGCAGGCGGTACGAGCCCTGCAGCTCGGTCGTGCGGGCCTGGCCCGACATCTGCGTGAGCAGCGCGCGCTCGGTGGTCAGTTGCTGCTCGATCGACTCGATCTCGGCCTGGGCCCCGCCGCCGGCGCCGAGGCTCGCCCGCAGGCCGTCGCGCTCGGCCTCGAGCGAGGCCTCACGCTGGCGCAGCAGCCGGACCTCGTTCTCCAGCGAGTTGGCCACGGCCCGCGCCTCGCCGTCGATCTGCTGGGCCAGCGAGGCGACCCGGTTGCGCGCCTCCTGCATCTGCGGGTGACGCTCGCCCAACTGCTCCGACAGCCGCAGCAGGTCCTCCTGCGCGCGCCGGTGCTGAGCACGCAGCTCGGCCAGCGACCCCTGCATCGCCAGCGGCAGCGCTTCGGCCGGGTTGGCGCCGCCGCGGATCTGGTCGAGCAGGGCCTGCTTGTTGGCGCGCTCGGCGGCCACCGTGGTGATCGAGGTGTTGAGGCTCCCGAGCTGGCGGTCGACGTCGCCCTCCGAGTGCACGCCCGCCTGCCGCCGCTTCTGCTCCAGGCGCTCGGCCAGGGCCTGGATCCGCTGCTCCTGCTGCTTGTACTGCTCGCCGATCCACTCCGAGCGCTCGTCCGAGCGGATCGAGCGGTCGCCGGCGGCGAGGTCGGCGAACGACGAGACCAGGGTGTTGGCCGCCAGGCTGGTGAGCGCCGGATCGTAGGCGCTGAAGCGGATGTCGATCAGCCGCGTGCCCGGGACGGGGCTCACTCGCACCCGCGACTGGAACGCGCTGGCCGCGGGCGAGAGCGGCATGCCGTCCGGGGCCACCGGGGTCGAAGGTGCGCCGACGACCCGGTTCCGCACCAGCTCCCACAGCGACACCATCGGCCCGGTGCCCAGCTCCGCCGCCATCCGCGAGCCCAGCTTGCCCACCACGCGCTCGGCCAGCTCGCGCCCGCGCAGCACCTCGAGCAGGGTGTTGGTGTCGTCGGCCAGCCCGGTCAGGTCGCTCGGCATCAGTGACGCACCGGGCTTGTCGAGCAGCACCCGCACCCGCGCCTCGTACACCGGGCGCGTGGTCTGGTTGTGGAGGAACGCGGCCAGGAGCGCCACCGCCGCGCAAGCCGCGATCAGCAGCCGGCGTCGGTGCAGGATGGCGAGGATGCGCCGCGCCTCGGTCAGCGGCGCCTGGGTCTGGACGTTCAATGCGGTGTCAGTCGCGCGCTGAGCCCGAGCCGGAAGCCCTGCGCAGTCTGGGTGGCGACCAGGGTGCGGGACCGGTTGCGCCACTCCGCCATCACGCCGAGCCGCAGCGGGCCGAAGCGGTAGCCGAGGTCGCCGACCGCGCCGTAGTAGACCTCGTCGCGGGCGACCGCCTGGACGCCGGAGCCGACGTCGATCACCAGGCCGTCGCCGTCGGGCTGGGCCGACTCGCGAGTCAACGTCACCTGCAGGTCGAGCCGGTTGGTGATCAGCTCCTTGAAGATCGAGAGCCCGATGTCTTCGCGGATCACCGTCTGGGTGTCGCCGAGGGTGGGCAGCAGCGACACCGCGCGCTCGCGCCGATAGCGCGGCATGAAGCGGGTGCGCGGCGACAGCTCGAGTCGCAGCTCGACCCTCGCGTAGACGGAGTCCCGCGGCGGCGTGGTGCCGGCGGCGGGCTCGTAGCGCTCGATGCCGACGGTGGCCTCGCCCGGCAGCAGCGTGTCCGCGTCGGTGCGCACGCCGAGGCCGCCGCCGTAGGTGTCGGCGTCGAGTGCCGTCTTGCTGTCGTAGCGTTGGGCCTCGTAGCGACCCTCGACGAACACCCGGGTCTTGGGCGTCACGCCGTACGACAACGCCGGCCGCACCGTGGTGGTGGTGCGGGACAGGCGGCGCTGCACCTCGTTGCCGATCACGCCGCCGAGGTCGTCCTGCTCGGGGGCCTTCGCGTCGCGGTAGTCGACGTCGAGGTCGAAACCGAGCCGTCCGGGCAGCGCAAAGCCGATCGACCCCACCGGGCCCGACTCGATCGTCTCGATGCGCTGGCCGATCTCGGGGCTGGGCCGCTCGAAGGTGCTGCGGTACTGGTAGCCGGCGCTCAACCGCACCGGCGACGAGTCGAGCACGAAGCGACCGTCGACGCCGCCGGTGAGCCGCCGCTGGCTGGCGGTCTCCGAGTACCAGATGTAGTTCAGGTCCGAATCGACGTCGAGCTTGAACTTGGGGGTGAACGGCCAGCGCACGCCGAGGCCCGGGCCGCCGCTGACCACGAAGTCGTTCACCTTGGGACGGCTGCCCGCGTCGTCCTCGCCGACCAGATAGAGGTTCGACTCCCAGCCGAGGCCGCCGAACACGAGGCGCGGCGTCAGGATCAGCGGACCCAGCCGGATCTCGCCAGCGGCGCGGTCGCTGGCCGCGGGAGCCGGCTCCGGAGCCTCCTGAGCGGCGGCACTTCCCGCCCACACCGCGACTCCGAGGCACAGGGCGCGCGTGCGCACAGCAATGGACATGAACAAAGAAGGTTACCGTCGCCGCTCGCCCCCCGCAACTGCCACTTCGGTGGAGGGATAGGTGGCTCAAGGCAGGCGGAAGGCGGACAGCGAGTCGGCGTCCTTGACGAACAGCCGGCCGGCCCCGAGCGCCGGGTGCGACCACAACGCGCTGGCCGCGATCTCGTACGACGCGACCGGGGCGAAGGCCGCGCCGTCGGCGGGCACGACGCTCAACTCGCCGCCGCTGGTCGCCAGCAGCAGCGCATCCCCGGCCAGCAGCAGGCTGGCGTGCTCGGCCTGGCGTCCCTCGCTGGCCCACAGCAGGCGACCGCTGGCGAGATCCGCCGCGAAGAAGCGCCCGCGCTGCTTGTGGGTGAAGCCGAACACCCGCCCGCCGCGCGCGACCGGGCTGCTCATGTAGAGCGGCAGCTCGGCGTTCTCCCACGCCGTCGTGACCTGCCAGCCGCCGGCTCCGCGTGCGACCCGCAGCGCCCGCAGCGGCTGGTTGATGCCGGAGACGACGACGAGGTCGCCCGCGATCAGCGGCGTCACCGCGTTCTGCTCGTACTCGGTCGTGAACGGCAGGCTCCACAGCAGCGCGCCGTCCGCGAGGGCGACGCCGACCAGCTTCGACTGGGTGAGGGCGACCACCTGCGGCACGCCGCCAAAGCTCGCGATCACCGGCGATGCGTAGCCCGGGCCGTCGCCGGTCCAGCGCCACAGCGGGCGCCCGCTCTTCGCGTCGAGCGCCACCAGCGCGCCGTCGCCCGCGCCGCCGACGTGCAGGATCAGCTTGCCGTCCGCGAGCAGCGGCGACTGCGCGGCGCCGAAGTCCGGCTCCGGGCGCGCGTGCTCCGGGAACTGGCGCCGCCACAGCCGCGCCCCGGTGGCGGCATCGAGAGCCTGCAGCGTGCCGGTGATGCCGAACGTGAAGAGGCGCCCGCCGGCGACGAGCGGGGTGGCCTTGGGTCCCTTGCCGTGGCCCATCGCGGCCGGGTTCATCGTGTAGGCGACCGCTTCCGCCTGCCGCCACAGCCGCTTGCCGGTGGCCGCCTCGTAGGCGGCCGCGACCTCCTCCTCGCCTTCGCGGGCGAACAGGAACACGCGATCGCCGACGACCACCGGCGACGCGTGACCGGTTCCGACCGTCACCCGCCACTCGCGGGCGAGCGTCCGCGGCCACGCCTTCGCGGCGAGGGCGCTCGCGGCCTGGCCGTCGCGTTGCGGGCCGCGCCACTGCGGCCAGTCGTCCGCAAAGGCCGACAGCGTGACCAGTACCAGTGCCGCCGCCACTCGTCGCATTCGTTCCGTCCTCTTTTCCTGGAGCTCATCGGAGGGGACGAGGCCCGCGTCCCCC
Source organism: Vicinamibacteria bacterium (assembly GCA_023701125.1). Lineage (GTDB taxonomy): Bacteria > Acidobacteriota > Vicinamibacteria > Fen-336 > Fen-336 > WYBL01. The sequence continues at coordinate 6,899 of JAMPXO010000154.1, forward strand.
CTTGTTCCGCCCGACGCCCCTCCATTCTGGGGCTTGACAAGTCTTTGCCGGCCTGCCTACAGTCCCCCACCAAAACATAACGAGCGTTCGGTATCTTTCGGTACCGGCGACTCGTCAGCGGAGGAAGGTCCGATGAATCAGTCGCTTGGCTTCTTGCGACCCGGGGGTCGGCGCCTGTTCGCCGGTCTCCTGGCTGCACTCTTCGTGGTCGTGGCGCCGGTCCACGCCCAGGTTTCCGACGCCGTGCTCGAGCTGACCGCGGTCGACGAGACCGGGCAGGCGCTGCCGGGCGCGTCCGTCACCGTGCGCCGTCCCGACACGGGCTTCGAGCGCGCACTCGTCACCGGCGAAGCCGGCTCCGTGCGGGTCGGCGCGCTGGCTCCCGGCGCCTACGAGGTGAAGGTCGAGCTGACCGGCTTCGCGCCGGTCGTGCAGCAGGGGCTACTGCTCCGCGTCGGCCAGACCGCCCGCGTCGACGTCACGCTCAAGGTCGCCACCGTCCAGGAGACGGTGACCGTGACCGCCGACCTGCCGCTGGTCGACGTCTACAAGACCGACTCCTCCACCAACATCCTGCCCGAGCAGATCCAGGACCTGCCGGTCGCCGACCGCGACTTCCAGCGCCTGGCCTTCCTCGCCCCCGGCGTGCAGCGCGAGCGCGGCGGCTTCCGCTTCATCGGCGGCGGCCCGGTGATCGGCGCCGGCGGCAACGCCTCGCAGTCGACGATCCTGGTCGACGGCGCCGACTTCACCGACACCACCCTCGGCCTCGCCCGCGCCCGCTTCAGCCAGGACGCGATCGGCGAGTTCCGGGTGATCGCCAACCGCTTCGACACCGAGGTCGGCGGTTCCGCCGGCGGCGCCCTGTCGATCGTCACCAAGTCCGGCACCAACCAGTTCGGCGGCTCGGCCTTCGGCTTCTTCCGCGACGACAGCCTGCGCGCGCAGGGCGAGTACGAGGCGCAGAAGAACGACTACCAGCGCTCGCAGTTCGGCGCCACCCTCGGCGGCCCGCTGAAGAAGGACAAGACCCACTTCTTCCTCTCCTTCGAGCAGATCGACGAGGACAGCATCACGCTGTTCCGGCCCGGTGGCGCCTACGCCTCGCAGGCCGCGGACGTGAAGCTGCCGCTCAGCCAGACGCTGGGCTTCGCCGGCCTCGACCACCGCATCTCGAACAGCCAGAGCCTGAAGGCCAAGTTCGCGTACGAGCGCTACCGGCTCGAGAACTTCCGCGTCGGCGGCGTCGCCGATGTCAGCAACGGCCAGCAGCTCAACCGCGACAACTGGAACCTGACCCTGGGCCACACGTATTCCGCCTCGTCGGGCAAGCTCAACCAGTTGACCGTGCAGGTCGGCGGCCGCAAGTACGACGAGCCGGTCAACTCGACCGCGGTCACCGAGTCGTTCTCGTCGGGCAACACGCTGGTGATCGGCGAGAACATCGTCGGCCCGCTGCTCGGCGACTCGACGCAGTGGGAGATCCGCGACACCTTCTCGTTCCAGATCGGCTCGGGCAAGAAGACCCACGACATCAAGATGGGCGCGGCGGTGATGCACGTCTCCGACCGCTTCGACTTCCCGGTCTTCGACGCCGGCTGGTTGATCTACGCGACCGACACCCGCGCCCTGCCGCTGCTCTACATCTACGGCCAGGGCTCGGGCGACGCGACGATCGACACCAACTACATCTCCGGCTTCATCCAGGACGAGTACCGGCCGACGCCGGACCTGATGCTGTCGCTGGGCCTGCGCTACGACCTCGACACCAACGGCAACAACCCGGACTTCACCCACCCGCTGGTGCCGGAAGCGCGCGGCAAGGACGCCAACAACTTCCAGCCCCGCGCCAGCTTCAGCTGGGACGCCACGGGTGACGGCAAGAACGTGATCCGCGGCGGCGTCGGCATCTTCACCGGCCGCTTCCTGCTGGTGCCGTCGTTCTCCGAGCTGCAGCAGAACGGCGTCACCGGTCGCGTCGTCCAGCAGCGCCTGAACGGCCTGATCCTGGGCATCCCGGCGCTGGCGCTCAACCCGGCCAACCCGCAGAACACGGGCATCCCGCTGCCGAAGGACTCGACACTGCTCGATTCGTCCTACGACAACCCGTGGACCTGGCAGGCGACGGCCGGCTACACGCGCAAGCTCGGCGACACCGGCCTGTACCTCGACCTCGAGGGCATCTACGTCAAGGGCGAGGACGAGATCATCGTCCGCGACAAGAACTTCGCGGGCAACGCCGCGGTCGCCGCCGGCCGCGCGGCGCGCCTCAACCCGGCCTGGAACCAGGTCAACACCTACACCAACGAGGGCCGCTCCGAGTACAAGGCGGTCGTCGCCAGCCTCAACGGCACGATCAAGGGCGGCCACATCGTCACCGCCTCCTTCACCCTCGCCGACAAGAAGAACATCAACGACGACTTCAGCCCGGCGCTGACCGACTACCCGTCCGACCCGTTCGACATCGAGGCCGAGTACGGCCGCTCGCGCGCCGACGAGCGCTTCCGCGCGATCGTCTCCGGCATCTTCAAGCTGCCGGCGGGCTTCACGCTGGCGCCGATCGTGGAGTACGGCTCCGGCCAGCCCTGGAACCGGCGACTCGGCTACGACATGAACGGCGACGGCAAGAACTCCGACCGCGCTGCCGGCACCGGGAAGTTCTCCGAGGACGGGCCGGTGTTCTTCAACCTCAGCCTGCGCCTGACCAAGCACTTCAAGCTCGGCCAGCGCAGCGGCCTCGACCTGATCGCCGAGGGCTTCAACCTGACCAACCACAAGAACGACGACGTCAACTCGATCCTCAATGGCGAGTTCCTGTCCGGCCCGACGCTGGCCAACCCGCGGGCGGCCTACGTCGCCAACCCGCGCTTCGGCCAGTACACGACCACGCTGCCGCCGTTCGAGATGCAGCTCGGCGTGCGCCTGACGTTCTAGCGTTTCCCACCCGGGGCGGCAGTCCTTCACTGCGGGCTGCCGCCCCCGTTTCCGACCTGAAGGCACAACCATGGACTACGGGCTCGAGGGCAAGGTCGTGATCGTGACGGGGGCGGCCGCCGGCATCGGCCGCGCCACCGCGCTGCGCTTCGCAGCGGAGAAGTGCAAGGTGGCGGCGTGGGACGTGGGCGAGGCGAAGGACCTGCTCGCGGAGATCACGTCCGCGGGCGGCGAAGGTCGCTTCCAGAAGGTGAACGTCGCGAATGGCGCCGAGGTCGAGGCGGCCGTCGCCGAGGTGATCGCGGCCTGGGGTCGGGTCGACGTGCTGGTCAATAACGCCGGCATCGTGCGCGACGCCCAGCTCGTCAAGTGGAAGGACGGCGCCGTCGCCGCCACCATGACCGACGAGCAGTGGGACGCGGTGATCGCGGTCAACCTCAAGGGCCCGTTCCTGTGCACGCGCGCGGTGGCGCCGCACATGATCGCCGCGAAGAGCGGCGTGATCCTGACCGCGTCGTCGGTGGTCGGCCTGTACGGCAACTTCGGCCAGACCAACTACGCCGCGACCAAGGCCGGCGTCATCAACATGACCCGGACCTGGGCCCGCGAGCTCGGCAAGTTCGGCATCCGCGCCAACGCGGTGGCGCCCGGCTTCATCGCCACCGAGATCCTCAACGCGATGCCGCAGAAGGTGCTCGACGGCATGGTCGCCCACACCCCGATCGGCCGCATGGGCGCGCCCGAGGACATCGCCAACGCCTACTGCTGGCTGGCCTCGACCCAGGCCGCGTTCGTCACCGGCACCTGCCTGTCCGTCGACGGCGGGCTGGTCGTCGGCACCTAGGAGGCACCCCGTTGCGCTACGCGAAGATCGCCTCGACCGGGCGCTACCTGCCCGAGATCGAGGTGCCCAACAGCGCGCTCGAGACCCGGTTCGGCGCGAAGATCCCCGAGTTCGTCGCCAAGATGGAGGCCTCCTCCGGCATCCGCAAGCGCTGGCACGCGCCGGAGACGTGGTCGACCTCCGACGTCGCGCTGCCCGCGGCCCGGCAGGCCATCGAGCGCGCGGGCCTCACGCCCGCGGACATCGACCTGATCGTGCTCGGCACCGACTCGCCGGACTACATCACGCCCGCGACGTCGGTCGTGCTGCAGCACAAGCTGGGGGCGACCAACGCCGGCACGTTCGACGTCGGCTGCGCCTGCGCCTCGTTCCCGACCGGCCTGTCGGCGGCCGCCGGCATCCTGGTCGCCAACCCGGCGATGAAGGCGGTGCTGGTCGTCGGCGTCTACCTGATGCACAAGCTGGCCGACCCCGACGACCCGATGGGCTTCTTCTACGGCGACGGCGCCGGCGCCGCGGTGCTGGTGCCGTCGGATCAGCCGGGTTACCTCGGGGCCGCGTTCCAGGCGGACGGCGCCTACGCGAAGCACTGGGCGATCCTCGGCGGCGGCACCGCCGAGCCGGCCACCGAAGAGAGCGTCAAGGCCGGCCGCATGAAGGTCAAGATGTACGAGCGCTACCCGCCCGAGATCAACCACGAGGGCTGGCCGCGGCTGGTGCGCAAGCTGGCGCAGCAGCAGGGCTTCGCGCTGTCCGCGATCGACTTCGTGATCTTCACCCAGGTCCGCAAGCCGTCGATCGAGCTGGTCATGCAGGACCTCGGGCTGCCGATGGAGCGCACCCACACCGTGATGGAGGAGTGGGGCTACACCGGCTCCGCCTGCATCCCGATGGCGCTCGACGACGCCCGCGAGAAGGGCCTGATC
>JAMPXO010000155.1 GCA_023701125.1 Vicinamibacteria bacterium
GCGTGGCCCTGTTGATCGAGCGCCCTTAGCCAGCCGCAACTAGCCAACATGGGGGTGCGGGGGCGGAGGAGGCTACGCCTCCGACGTAGCCCCCGCGGAGCGCTGCGCCGACCGTCAGGCGGCGCAGCGACTCAGATTGACGCGGCGCCTCCCGCGGGGCTATCTTTGGTCTCACTCCATTAGTCCGTCCCCCGCTACAGCCGTCGACGCCCCGACGCGTCGTCCCGCCCTCTCCATCCTCAGGTCGAAAACACGATGTCCTCCCGAGACGATTCAGGCGACTCCGGAACCCCTTCCCCCGAGAAGCGGAAGCCGCGTGCGCCTCGCACAGAGCCCCGCGACGGCGTGCCCGCGCCGCGGGCGCGACGCGAGGCGCGCGAGAAGGCCGCTCCCCACGTCGTCGATTCGCCGAGCGGTGACGCACCGGCCTCCGCGCCCGACGCGCTGGCCGCAGAGGCCGCAGCCGATCACATCGTGACGCTGGGTAGTCCGGGTCCGACTGCGGCACCCGAGGCCGCTTCGCACGTTGTCGACCTGGTTCCGCCCCGGCCGCACCACGCCCCGGCCGCCGAGCCATCGCACGTCGTGACCGTGCCGGCTCCCGCCGCGCCACCCGCGACGCCCGCTCACGAGGTCCCGCGGCTCGACCTCGCCGACCTCAAGGAAATGGGCATCGCCAAGCTGGTCGCGGTCGCCCGCGAGCTGTCGATCACGGGCGCCCACACCATGAAGAAGCAGGAGCTGGTGTTCCAGATCCTGCGTGCCCAGGCCGAGAAGGAAGGCCTGATCTTCAGCGAGGGCGTGCTCGAGATCCTGCCCGACGGCTTCGGCTTCCTGCGCGCTCCCGAGTACTGCTACCTGCCCGGTCCGGACGACATCTACGTCTCGCCGTCGCAGATCCGCAAGTTCGACCTGCGCACGGGCGACACCATCTCCGGCCAGATCCGTCCGCCCAAGGAAGACGAGCGCTACTTCGCGCTGATCAAGGTCGACGCGGTCAACTTCGAGCCGCCGGACCGCTCGAAGGAGAAGGTCTTCTTCGACAACCTGACCCCGCTCTACCCGCAGGACCGGATCCGCCTGGAGACGACGCCCGAGCAGCTCTCGACCCGGGTGATGGACCTGGTGTCGCCGCTCGGCAAGGGCCAGCGGGCGCTGATCGTCGCCGCGCCGCGCACCGGCAAGACGATGATCCTGCAGGCGATCGCCAACGCGATCACCACCAACCACCCCGAGGTCACGCTGATCGTGCTGCTGATCGACGAGCGGCCCGAAGAAGTGACAGACATGCAGCGCTCGGTCCAGGGCGAGGTGATCAGCTCGACGTTCGACGAGCCCGCCGACCGCCACGTGCAGGTCGCGGAGATGGTGCTGGAGAAGGCCAAGCGGCTGGTCGAGCACAAGCGCGACGTGGTGATCCTGCTCGACTCGATCACCCGCCTCGCCCGGGCCTACAACACGATCGTGCCGCCGTCGGGCAAGGTGCTCTCGGGCGGCGTCGACTCCAACGCGCTGCAGCGGCCCAAGCGCTTCTTCGGCGCGGCCCGCAACGTCGAGGAGGGCGGCTCGCTGACGATCATCGCCTCCGCGCTGGTCGAGACCGGCTCGCGGATGGACGACGTGATCTTCGAGGAGTTCAAGGGCACCGGCAACGCCGAGATCGTGCTCGACCGCAAGCTGGTCGAGAAGCGCATCTTCCCGGCCATCGACATCAATCGCAGTGGCACCCGCAAGGAAGAGTTGCTGGTGCCGAAGGAAGAGCTGAACCGGGCCTGGGTGCTGCGCAAGGTGCTGTCGGCGCTGTCGCCGGTCGAAGCCATGGAGTTGCTCGTCGAGCGGCTGTCCAAGGCGCCCAGCAACAAGGTGTTCCTCGAGGGCATGTCGGGCGGGGGATAGTGCCCCGTGCTGTCCCGGCTGGTCGACGCGCTGGCCCGCGCGTCGCTGCGCTACGTGCCCGACGCCTGGTCGATCGCCGCCCTGCTGACGCTGGTCGCCTTCGCGGCGGCGTTCGCGACGGGCGTCTCGCCGGGGGCCGCCCTCGCCGCCTGGGGCGGCGGCTTCTGGGAACTGCTCGGCTTCTCGATGCAGATGGTCGTGGTGATCTTCGCGGGCCACGTGCTCGCGGTGTCGCCACAGGTGATGCGGCTGCTCGAGGCGCTGGCCGGGGTGCCGCGCTCGCCGCGCCAGGCGGTGGCCTGGACCGCGCTGCTGTCGATGGCGCTGTGCTGGCTCAACTGGGGCCTCGGCCTGATCGCGGCCGCGATGCTGGTGCGCTTCGTCGCCCGCCGCCATCCCGACGCGGACTACCGGCTGCTGGTCGCGGTCGCCTACGTCGGCATGGGCACAACGTGGCACGCCGGGCCCTCGGGTTCGGTGCCGCTGCTGATGGCGACGCCCGGCAACTTCATGGTCAAGGGCGGCCTGCTGGCTGCGCCGGTGCCACTGGCGGAGACGGTGTTCACCGCCGCCAACCTCGGCCTGGTGGCGCTGCTGGTGGTGGTCGTCGCTGCGCTCTCGCCGTTGCTGCACCCGCCCGCTGCGGCGGTGGTGCGGGCGACGCCCGAGGCGCTGGCCGGGCTCGGCGGCTTCGCGCCGCCGCCGCGGCCCGTGGTGATGACGCCCGCCGAACAGCTGCTGCACGGCGGCATCCTGAACCGGGTCGTCGGCGGCCTCGGCGTCGCGTACGTCGTGCAACAGGCGGCGGGGGGCACGCTGGCGCTGACCCTCGACACGGTCAACCTGCTGTTCCTGTCGCTGGCGGTGGCACTGCACCCGAGCCCGGCCTCGCTGATGCGGGCGGGGGAGGAGGCCGCGCGCTCGCTGCACGGCGTGATCCTGCAGTTCCCGCTCTACGCGGGCATCTACGGCCTGATGAAGGGCACCGGCCTGGCGACGCTGATCGCGCAGGGCTTCCTGGCGGTGGCGACGCCGGCGACCTTCCCGCTGGTCGTCTTCGTCTACTCCGCGGTGCTCAACTACTTCGTGCCGTCGGGCGGCGGCAAGTGGGCGATCGAGGCGCCGTACGTGCTCGGCGCGGCGAACACGCTGGGCGTGACGCCGGCGGCGTCGGCGATGGCCTACGCCTACGGCGACATGGCGACCAACCTGATCCAGCCGTTCTGGGCGATCCCGCTGCTGGCCGTGGCGAAGCTCGAGTTCCGCGACATCCTGGCCTTCGAACTGCTGATCTTCGGCCTCTACTCGCTGCTGGTCGCCGGCTTCCTGCTGCTGGCGTGACCTGGCCGGGCTTGACAGCGGGCCCCGACCCGCCTAGCTTATTAACCGTCCAGTTGATTTAAACGATCAGGCGGTTGAAGTCATGGCGCGCATCCCGGTCACCACCGAACCGTCACCCGTCACGCCGGTCGCGGTCGCCCGGCGCCCGGTCCCGCGCCGGCGGCGCGAGCGGCGCGACCCCGCCGCCACCCGCGAGGCGCTGCTTCAGTCGGGTGCCGAGCTGTTCGCGCTGGGCGGCTTCGACGGTGTCTCGACCGACGACCTGGCCCGTCACAGCGGCGTCAACAAGGCGATGATCAGCTACCACTTCGGCGGCAAGCTGGGCCTGTACCGCGCGATCCTCGCGCACACGTTCGAGCCGATCCGGGAGCGGGTGGTGGCGCTGCGCAGCTCCGGGCAGCCCGCGCCGGACGCGCTGCGCGAGTTCATCGCCGCTTTCGGCGAGGTGGCCAGCCAGCGCCACCCGGCGTTCCCCTCGATGCTGGTGCGCGAGCTGCTCACCCCGGGCAGCCCGGCGGTGTCCGAGATCCTGCCGTACCTCGTCGACGTGGTCGGGACCGTGCGCCACATCGTCGACCGCGGGATCCGCGGTGGCCAGTTCCGCGAGGTCGACCCGCTGATGACCCACCTGTCCATGGTCGGCGCACTGGCCTTCTTCTTCGCCACCGGCCCGGCCCGCGCCCGCATCCTGGCCTCGATGCCCGCGAGCGTGAAGGTCAAGGCGCCGGACGCGGACGCCTTCGTCCGCCACATGCAGGACCTGATGACGCTCGGCCTCGCGAAGCGGCCGGGCAGGAGCTGACGATGACCCAGTCGCCCCGCACGACGCTGTTCCCGGCCGCCGCTCTCTTCTGCCTGCTGGCGCTGGTCGCGGGCTGTCGCCGGCCGGACGACGCCGGCCTGATCGTCGCCTCGGGCCACGTCGAGGCCACCGAGGTCCGCGTCTCCGCGAAGGTCGGCGGACGCCTGCTCGCACTCGACGCCGAGGAAGGCGACGTGGTCACGAAGGGCCAGCCGCTGGCTCGCATCGACACCACCGACCTGGAGCTGGCGCTGAACACGGCGCGCGCCGAGCGCGGCCAGGCCGAGGCCGACCTGCGGCTGCGGCTGGCCGGCAGCCGGGTCGAGGAGGTGCGCGAGGCGCGGGCCCAGGTCGCGCGCGCGGAAGCGGAGCTGGACGGGGCGCGCCGCGACCTCGAGCGCATGCAGGGCCTGCTCGACTCCGGCTCCGGCACGCCCAAGTCGCGCGACGACGCGAAGGTGCGGCGCGACGGCGCGGCGGCCGGGCTCGACGCGGCCCGCGAGCGGCTGTCGCGGCTGGAGACCGGCGCCCGGCCCGAGGAGAAGGACTCCTCGCGCGCGCGGCTGGCGGCGACCGACGCGCGCATCGCCCAGATCCAGCAGCAGGTCACCGACGCGGCGGTGGCGAGCCCGCTGTCCGGCGTGCTGACCGAGAAGCTGGCCGAGCCCGGCGAGCTGCTGGCGCCCGGCGCGGGCCTGGCGGTGATCACCGACCTGCAGGACGCGTGGCTCACCGTCTACATCTCCGAGCCGGACCTCGGCCGCATCCGCCTCGGCCAGCGCGCCGAGGTGCGCACCGACGACGGCCAGGTGCGCGAGGGCAAGATCGCGTTCGTCTCCTCGCGCGCCGAGTTCACGCCCAAGAACGTGCAGACCCGCGACGAGCGCGTCAAGCTCGTCTACCGGCTCAAGGTCTCGCTGCCCAACGCCGACGGCCTGTTCAAGCCCGGCATGCCCGCGGAGGCGCGACTCACCCCGGAGGCGGCGAAGTGAACGGCGAGCGCCTCGTCGAGGTCGCCGGCCTCGTCCGCCGCTACGGCGCACTCACGGCCGTCGACGGGTTGTCCTTCGATGTCCGGCGCGGCGAGATGTTCGGCCTGATCGGGCCCGACGGCGCGGGCAAGACCACCACGCTGCGCGTCGTGCTGGGCCTGCTGGCGCCCCACGGCGGCAGCGTCCGCACCTGCGGCCTCGACCCGCTGCAGCAGCGGCGCGCGCTGTCCAGCCGCATCGGCTACCTCTCGCAGCGCTTCTCGCTCTACGGCGACCTGAGCGTCGACGAGAACATCGCCTTCTTCGCCGACATCCACGGCGTCGCGCACTGGCAGGTTCGCCGCGACGAGCTGCTGGAGATGGTGCGGATGACGCCCTTCCGCAAGCGCCTCGTCGCCCGCTTGTCGGGCGGCATGAAGCAGAAGCTGGCGCTTGCCTGCACGCTGATCCACACGCCGGAACTGCTCGTGCTCGACGAGCCGACGACCGGCGTCGACCCCGTCTCGCGGCGCGATTTCTGGCGCCTGCTCTCGCGGTTGCAGCGCGAGGGACTGACCCTGCTGCTGACGACGCCGTACCTGGACGAGGCCGAGCGCTGCCAGCGCGTCGCCCTGCTCGACCACGGCCGCCTGCTGACGCTCGACGCGCCCGATGCGCTGCGCGCCGCCGAGCCCGGCTCCATGATCGAGGTGGTCGCCCGACCGCGACGCGACGCGGTCGCGCTGCTGCGCGGGCGCCCTGGTGTCACCGACGTCGAGGTGTTCGGCGAGCGCGCCCACGTCCACCTGCCCGCGGTGCCCCGCGAGCGGGCCGAGGCCGCCGCCGGCGAACTGCAGCAGGCGCTCGCCGCCGCGGGCTTCGCGGTCGACCTGATCCGGCCCACCACGCCCTCGCTGGAGGACGTGTTCATCGCCCGCCTGCGCGCCAGCGCACCCGGCTCCGAAGGTCAGGAGGCTCGCCCGTGAACGCCCGCAGCGCCGTCGTCGTCGCCCTCGCCCTGGTCGCGCTGCCCGCGCGCGCCGAAGAGCCCGCCGCAGCCGAGCCCGAGGTCGTGCGCCTCGACCTCGCCACGGCACTCGTCCGCGCCCGCGAGGAGGCGCCGCGGCTGCGGGCCGCCGCGGAACTGCAGCGCGCGGCGGAAGCGGAGCAGCGCGGCGTGCGCGCGCAGCGGCTGCCGCAGGCCGACCTGCAGGCCGGCTACACGAGGATGTCGGACGTACCCGAGCTGTCCCTCCCCGGCAACCCGCCGACCGTGATCTTCCCGAACCTGCCGGACAACTGGCGGCTGCGGGTCGGCGCCAGCCTGCCGCTCTACACCGGCGGCCGCCTCGAACGGCTGGCGGACGCCGCCCGCAGCGACGTGGCCGCGGCCGGCCACGACAGCGAGGCCGCGCGCAACGACCTCGCGTGGGAGACCGCCTTGGCGTACTGGGGACTCGTCACCGCCACCGAGAGCGAGCGCGTGTTGCGCGAGGCACTCGCGGCCTACGACGCCCACCTCGCCGACGCCCGCAACCGGCTGAACTTCGGCCTCGCCGCCCGCAACGAGGTGCTGGCCGTCGAGGTCGACCGCAACCGCGCCGACTTCCTGCGCATCGAGGCCGCCAACCTGGCCGCCGGTGCCGAGGCCAACCTCGCGCGGCTGCTCGGCCTGGCGCCCGGCACCCGGGTCGAAGCCGTCGAGCGGCTGGAGGCGCAGGCCATCGTGCCCGAGCTGGAGCCGCTGGTGACGGAGGCGCTCGCGGCCCGCGCCGACCGCGCCGCGCTCGCCGCCCGGGTCGATTCCGCCGACGCCCGCGCCCGCGCGGAGGGCGCGGCCCGTCTGCCGCAGGTCGCCCTCGGCGGCGGCTTCGACTACGCGAACCCCAACCGCCGCATCCTGCCGCCCGCGGACGCCTGGAAGACGTCGTGGGACGTGGGCGTCGCGCTGAGCTGGAGCGTGTTCGACAGCGGCCGCACCGACGCCGCCGAGGCCCGCGCCGAGGCCCGCGGCAACGCGCTCCGCGAGCAACTCGCCGACCTCGACCGCCGCGTCCGGCTCGACGTGACGCGGGCCCGGCTCGACCTCGACTCGGCGCTGGCCCGGCTGCGGGTCGCGAGCCAGGGCCTGGAGGCGGCGCAGGAGAACCTGCGGGTCGCCTCCGACCGCCACCGCGAGGGCGTCAGCCCGTCCTCGGACCGCCTCGACGCCGAGTCGCAGTTGCTCCGCGCCCAGCTCGATCGCACCCACGCGCTGGCCGCGGTGCGCATCGCGCAGGCCGCGATCCAGCGCGCCACCGGGCGCTGAGGCCACGACGAGTCCGATGACCGCCCCGGCCGTCCGCGTCCACGAGCTCAGCAAGGTCTTCGGCGACTTCGTCGCCGTCGATCGCATCAGCCTTGAGGTCGCGCCGGGCGAGGTGTTCGGCTTCCTCGGCAGCAACGGCGCGGGCAAGTCGACCACCATCCGCATGCTGTGCGGCCTGCTGGCCCCCAGTTCCGGCCTCGCCGAGGTCCAGGGCATCGACGTCGCGAAGCACCCCGAGGAGGTCAAGCGCCGGATCGGCTACATGAGCCAGCGCTTCAGCCTCTACGAGGACCTCACGGTCGCCGCCAACCTGCGCTTCTTCGGCGGCGTGTACGGGCTGCGCGGCGCTCACCTGCAGGAGCGCGAGGCGTGGGCGGTGCACATGGCCGGGCTCGAGGGCATGGAGTCGCGGCTGACCGCGACCTTGCCCGGTGGCTGGAAGCAGCGGCTCGCGCTGGCCTGCTCGGTGCTGCACGCGCCGCGGGTGCTGTTCCTCGACGAGCCGACCAGCGGCGTCGACCCGATCTCGCGCCGCCGCTTCTGGCGGCTGATCGACGAGATGGCGGCCGACGGCGTGACCGTGTTCGTGACCACCCACTATCTCGACGAGGCCGAGCACTGCGCGCGGCTGGCGCTGATCCACGCGGGCCGCCTCGACGCGCTCGGCACAGTGTCGGAGCTGAAGCAGGTGTTTGCCGGCCGCGCCGTGCTCGAGGTGCAGGCCCCGCGCCCGGCCGAGGCGCTCGACGCGCTGGCCCGCGAGGAGTGGGCGCTCGAGGCCTCGATGTTCGGCACCCGGCTGCACGTGATCGTGCGCGATGCGGAGGCGGGCCGGGCGCGGATCGAGGCGCTGCTCGCGACCCAGGGCAACCTGCCGTGCGCGGTGGCGCGCATCCTGCCCTCGCTCGAGGACGTCTTCATCCACCACATCGAGGAGTCCGACGCGCGGCGCCAGGCCGCCGCGGTGTCGGCCTAGGGGTGCGGGGACCGAGGAGCCATGCGACGAGTCCCCGCGGGACCGGCGACGAGTCCCCTCGGCGCCGGAACCCGGTGAAGCGATGAACCCGAAGAAGGCGTGGGCGGTGGCGGTCAAGGAGGTGCGGCAGATCGCCCGCGACCCGTTCAGCCTGTTCATGCTGCTGGGGCTGCCCGCGTTCATCTTCGCGCTCTACGGCTTCGCGCTGAACTTCGACGTGCGCCACGTCGCGCTGGGCGTGCAGGACCGCGACCAGAGCGCGCAGAGCCGCGAGCTGCTGGCCACCTTCGTCAACTCGACCTACTTCGACCTGGTCCGCAGCCTGCCCGCCGGCTCCGACCTCGACGGCGCCACCCTGCGCCGCGAGGTGAAGGCGATCCTGGTGATCCCCGAGGGCTACGGCCGCGAGTTGCTGGCGGGGCGCACGGGTCGCGTGCAGCTCGTGCTCGACGGATCCGACTCGCAGACCGCGACCACGATCCTCGGCTATGCCGACGCCCTGGTGCAGGACCTGAACCTGGCCTCCTTGCGCCGCACGCTGCTGCAGACCGGCCGCAGCGGGGAGCCGCCGATCGACTTCCGGCCCCGCGTGTACTTCAACCCCGAGCTGCGCTCGACCCAGTTCCTGGTGCCCGGTCTCGCCGGCTTCCTGCTGATGCTGACGGCGGTGCTGTCGACCGCGATGTCGATCGTGCGCGAGAAGGAGCGCGGCACGATGGAGCAGCTGCGGGTGGCGCCGCTGCGCACGCTGGAGCTGATCCTCGGCAAGACCGTGCCCTACCTCGGGCTGTCGCTGCTGGCGACGGTGATCATCCTGGTCGCGGCCCGCGTGCTGTTCGGCGTCGCCGTCCGTGGCAGCTACGTCGACCTGTTCCTGGCCACGCTGCTGTACCTGATCGGGGCGCTGGCGTGGGGGCTGTTGATCTCGACCGCGGTCGAGTCGCAGGCGCTGGCCTTCCAGGTCGGGCTGCTGACCTCGCTGCTGCCGGCCGTGCTGCTCTCGGGCTTCATCTTCCAGATCCGGGCGATGCCGGAATGGCTGCAGGTGCTGACCCACGTCGTGCCCGCCCGCTATTACCTCGTGGTGATGCGCGGGATCATCCTCAAGGGCGCGGGCCTCGCGCCGTACTGGGACCAGTTGGCCTGGCTGGCGGGCTTCGCGGTCGTGACGATCACCGCCTCTTCGCTGCGCCTCGCGCGCAAGGAAGGGTAGGAGCCCCCATGCACGTGTTGTGGCGGGTGATCGTCAAGGAGTTCCAGCAGCTCAAGCAGGACAAGCGGATCATCCCGGTCATCTTCGTCGCGCCGGTGCTGCAGATCCTGGTCTTCGGCTTCGCGGTCAACACCGACGTGACGCGGGTGCCGATGGTGCTGGTCGACCAGGACCGCAGCCAGGAGAGCCGCGCGCTGGTCGAGCGCTTCACGGCCTCCACCTACTTCGAGCTGATCGGCGTCGAGGACGAGCCCGACGCGGCCGACGCGTGGCTGATCGAGGGAACCGCCCAGCTGGCGCTGGTGATCGAGCCCGGCTACGCGCGCCATCTCGCCAGCGGCCGCAGCGCGCGCGTGCAACTGCTGGCCGACGGCAGCGACTCGTCGGCGATCACCGTGGCGCTCGGTTACGGCGCTCGCATCGTCTCCGGCCTGTCGGCCGAGCTGCTGACCGAGCGGCTGCGGGCCGTGCTGGCGGCGCCCGGCGCCCACCTCGGTCGCACCGAGCTGCTGCCGCGGGTGCTGTGGAACCCCGACCTGCGCAGCCGCTGGTTCTACGTGCCCGCGGTGCTGGCGATGATCCTGATGATCATGACCATGCTGCTGTCCGCGATGGGGGTGGTGCGCGAGAAGGAGATCGGCACCCTCGAGCAGATCATCGTCACCCCGGTGAAGGCGTGGCAGTTGCTGGTCGGCAAGCTGTTCCCGTTCGGCCTGATCGGCATGATCCAGGTCTTCCTGGTGACCGGTGTCGCCGTGTTCGGCTTCGGCGTGCCGCTGCGCGGCAGCTTCTGGCTGCTGTTCGGGCTGACCCTGGTGTTCATCCTCAACACGCTGGGCCTCGGCCTGCTGGTCTCGACGGTGGTGAGCAACCAGCAGCAGGCGATGATGGTCGCCGCCTTCGTGCTGATGCTGCCGATGATCTACCTCTCGGGCCTGATCTTCCCGATCGAGAACATGCCGGTGGCGATCCAGTGGTTCACGTATCTGATCCCGGTCCGCTACTACACGACGATCATCCGCGGCATCTTCCTGAAGGGCGCCGGGCTCGACGTGCTGTGGCCCGAGGCGCTGACGCTGCTGGTGATGGGCCTCACGATCCTGGGCATCGCTGCCGCCCGCTTCCGCAAGCGCCTGGATTGATCGGGTTCCCGCCACCGGTCCCATGGGGGCTACGTCGCGAACGGACGCTCCTCCGCCCCCAAACCCCCGGGGCCGGGTTCCGGTGCCGGGCGGAGCCCGCCACCGGCTATGCTGCGGGGCATGCGACTCCCTCTCCTCGTTGCCGCAGGTGTCTTCGCCGCCGCTCTCGCC
The DNA here is from genome assembly GCA_023701125.1 of Vicinamibacteria bacterium. GTDB lineage: Bacteria > Acidobacteriota > Vicinamibacteria > Fen-336 > Fen-336 > WYBL01. The sequence continues at coordinate 10,821 of JAMPXO010000155.1, forward strand.
TCGACCGCCGAAGCCCGTGACCTCGACGCCGCCCGCAAGAGCGGCAAGCTGCGCGTGGTCGTGTGGGCGGACAACCTGCCCGAGCTGTACACGACCCAGGCCTCGCCGAACCCCGGCCTCGAGGCGGAGCTGTTGCAGGGCTTCGCGTCGCTGCACGGGATGACGCTGGAGGTGGTGACGGTGGCCAGTCTCGACGAGCGGCTGCCGGCGCTGCTGGCCGACAAGGGCGACCTGGTCGCCGGCGGCCTGGTCGACACCGCGGCCCGCCGCAAGCTGGTCGACTTCAGTGCCGAGGTGTTCCCGATCCGCCACCTCGCGGTGAACCGCAAGCCGAACCCGCGGGTCGAGAGCGTCGAAGCGCTACGCAAGCTGAAGGTGGGCACCATCCCCGGCTCGTCCTGGGCGGAAGAGGTCGCGGCCGCCGGGGTGCCGGCCGCCCAGGTCGACGGCGGCTTCGACTCGGCGGCCAGCCTGGTCGCCGGGCTGCGCTCCGGCCGGGTCGAGGCCGCGGTGTTCTCGGTCGTGTGGGCACTGGTCGAGGCGCGTCGCGATCCGGAACTCCAGACCGGCGCCTTCGTCGGCGCCCCCACCAGCGTCGGCTTCGCCGTGCGCCGTGACGAGCCGCAGCTCAAGGCCGCCCTCGACGCCTACGTGACGAACGTCCGCCGCACGCCGAC